>JAZSIQ010000004.1:0-14136 GCA_045533875.1 Acutalibacteraceae bacterium
ACAGTATCACGCAATAATGAGTGAGGATAAAAGCCTTTCTCAGATTTTTTCGGGAATTAAGGAGTACGCTTCGCTTGTGCTTTCGTACATGGATGATGAAGAGCAAACCGAAGCGGTCAGCACGCATATACTCCCTGAGGCAACAACTGCATCACAGCAGACTTTGGAAGAAATAAGCACACAAACGGGAGAAACTGTTGCAAGTGCCGAGCTTGAAACGGCACGGTCGGCAGGTGGTAAGGATATTGATATAGAAAAGGCGGCTAAAGGAACAAGCTTTGCCGATTATGTGATTTCCGAAGCGCCTGCAATGCCTGTAAACAGTAGAAAAGTTACCTCTGAGTTCGGTTACAGAACAAACCCCATTTCGGGTAATTACGGATTTCATACAGGGATTGATATTGCGGCGGCGCAGGGCACAAAAATCTCCTGTCTGTTTTTCGGAGTGGTTGAAGAAGTGGGCGAGGATGACAAATGGGGCAAATACGTAAAGGTGAGACATTCTGATTCTCTTGAAACCTTCTATTGCCATTGCTCTGAGGTGTTTGTTAAAAGCGGTGATGTGATACGAAAGGGCGAAACTCTTGCGCTTGTAGGCTCAACGGGCTGGTCAACGGGACCGCATCTGCATATTGAAATAATAATAGATTCCGTACGAGTAGACCCTTACAAACTGCTTTTTGAGGATAAAAGCGCATGAAGCTGAGAATAGGTAAAACCCGTGTAACGGTAGGCTTTGCTTTTGCGGCGGCGGTATGCGCTCTGCTTACGATAGATAAAAGCGGAGTGTGTGCGGTGTCGCTTGCGGCAAGTGTCTTTCATGAGAGCGGTCATCTGCTTTGTATGCTGTGCCTTGGATATCCGCCGGAAAGAGTAGAGTTTTTTACCTGCGGTATGCGTATATCCCGAAGCGACGGACTACGCTTTTTATGGCACGAATTTGCCGTTGCGCTAAGCGGCCCTGCGATGAATTTTGCCGCAGGGCTGTTTCTTTTTTTGCTTCATTTAAAAAGGGGAACGGATATCCGCTTTGCCGCTGTGAATTTTCTTATAGGAGCGTTTAATATGCTGCCCTGCTTGCCGCTTGATGCAGGCAGAGTGCTTGAGGCAGTCCTTGGCTGTTTTTACGCTGAAGAAAAGGCTGATTCAATAATGCTCAGGATTTCGGCGGTGTTGGCTGTGTCTGTTTTTGCGGCAGGAGTGTTTGTGTTAGTGTACTGCAGAGGTAATTTTTCGTTGCTTACAGTGGGTGCATATTTGATTATTTCGCTTTGGATGAGTAAAAAACGGTTGCCAAACATCTGATTTTAGAGTATAATTAAAATGTTATATTCTGCGGTTTTAAGGAGAAGAATTATGTTCCCAAAGGAAATTGAAAAAATCCTGCTTAAAGTTCAGAAGCCGGGCAGATATACCGGCGGTGAGCTTAACAGCGTAATGAAAGATAAGGATAAGGTGGATTTGCGTATCGCTTTCTGCTTCCCCGATACTTATGAAATCGGCATGTCACACCTTGGTATGAAAATTCTTTACTCGCTTATAAATGCCCGTGACGATGCATGGTGTGAGCGTGTTTTTGCTCCGTGGATTGATATGGAAGAACAGATGAGAAGTAAAGGCGTTCCCCTTTACGGGCTTGAGAGCGGTGAGCCTGTAAAAGATGCCGATGTTATTGCCTTTACTCTTATGTATGAAATGGGTTACACCAATGTCCTCAATATGCTTGACCTTGCAGGGGTTGCGCTGCGCAGTGCGGACAGACCCTCTCTTACTCCGCTTGTCATTGCAGGCGGAGCTTGTGTATGCAATTTTGAGCCCATGGCGGATTTTGTGGATTTAACTCTTCTCGGCGATGGCGAAGAGGTGCTCAACGAAGTGCTTGACCTGCTTGAAATTCACAAGCAGAAAGGTTCGTCAAAGCAGGAGTTCCTGGCTCAGGCTGCAAAGATAAAGGGCGTATATGTGCCTTCACTTTATGAGGTTGAATATAATGAGGATTTTACGGTAAAAAGCATAAGTGCCAAGGGCGGAGCACCCGAAAAGGTAACAAAAAGAGTTGTGCGTGACCTTGATACCATGTTTGCGCCTTCAAGCTTTGTAGTGCCTTTCATTGATGTTGTGCATGACAGAACTACCGTTGAAATTTTCAGAGGGTGCATAAGAGGCTGCCGTTTTTGCCAGGCAGGTTTCCTTTACAGACCTCTCAGGGAAAAATCCCCCAAGGTTGTTGAAGAACAGTGTAGAGCCATTTATGAGAGCACAGGTTATGATGAAATTTCCCTGTGCTCGCTGTCAACAAGCGATTATAAGGGATTGCCCGAGCTTCTCAACTCAATGCTCGACTGGACCATACCCGAAAAGGTTAATGTTGCTTTGCCTTCGCTGCGTGTTGATAATTTCCCTCAGGAGCTTATGGAGAAAATCAATGCCGTGCGAAAGAGCGGACTTACCTTTGCTCCCGAAGCAGGCACTCAGCGTCTCAGGGATGTAATCAATAAGAATATTACCGAAGAAGAAGTGCTTACCACCGTAGCAAGGGCTTTTTCCGGCGGTTGGAATGCCGTAAAGCTTTATTTTATGATCGGTCTGCCGACTGAAACCGAAGAGGATATCAAAGGGATTGCAGACCTTGCACAGGCGGTTGTTGATGAATTTTATAAAAATCCGGACAAACCCAAGGGTAAGAGCGTAAATGTAAGCGTCAGCGTGGCTTCGCTTGTTCCCAAGCCCTTTACTCCTTTCCAGTGGGAGCCTCAGATTACACCTGATGAAATCGTGTCCCGTCAGGAACTTCTTATGAGCTTTGTCCGTTCAAGGAAAATCAGCGTTTCTAAGCATGTGCCCAAAACAAGCTTCCTTGAAGGTGTTTTCGCAAGGGGTGACAGACGCCTTGGCAATGTAATAGAAACCGCATGGAAAAACGGCTGTAAATTTGACGGCTGGGATGACCAGATGAAATTTGAAACATGGATGGAAAGCTTTGAAAGCTGCGGTATAGACCCGTTCTTCTATACTGCGAGAAAGCGTGAATTCAGCGAGGTGCTGCCGTGGGAACACATGGATTACGGTATTTCAAAGCAGTTCCTGATTAAAGAGAATGAAAAAGCCCACATGGCTAAGACTACTCCGAGCTGCCGTGAGCAGTGTGCAGGCTGCGGAGCGGCAAAAATCAACGGAGGTGAATGCGGTGAAATCGGTAAGAATTTGGTTTAAGAAAACGGGACTTGCCGTTTATATTTCTCACCTTGATATGAACCGTTGCTTTTCAAGGGCGGTTATAAGAGCAAGGCTTCCTCTGTGGTATACGGAGGGATTCAATCCCAAGCCTTACCTCAATTTCCTTGCTCCTCTGCCTCTCGGTCAGGAGGGCTTGCTTGAGCCTCTTGATATAAGGATTGTGGGTGAAATAACCTTTGAAGAAATCAAAGAAAAACTCAATGCGGTGATGCCGCAGGGCATAGAGATAGTGAAAGTTACCGAGCCCGTGATGAAAACTGCGGAGATTTCAGCGGCAAGCTATGAAATCAGGGTTAATTTTGCCGATGCTTCACAGGTCTGTAAGTTTGCCGAGGTATCGTCGGCCGCTGTGACGGGTGGTGAAATCCTTGCTGAAAAGAGGAGCAAAAGGGGAATAAAAACAGTAAACCTCTGCGAGTTTATAAAAACGTATGAAGTGAAAAGCGAGGGTGACACAGCGGTAATAAATACCGTGCTTGCCTGCGGAAGTGAGAAAAATCTTAATCCCGATTTGCTTTTGCAGAGCTTTTATACCCTCTGCGGCTTTGAGGAAGAAACAAGGACTGTTGCAAGAGCAGCTCTTTTGACAGCGGATTTGAAAGTTTTTCAATAATTTATAAAAAAACACTTGCAAAATCGAAAAGCTTGTGTTATTATATTCCAGCATTTGTGTTCCGTCATAAGAGGTCGGGCTTCCCGAGTCCCAAAGACGGGGTTTAATGCTAAAACATTAAAGCTGATGTTCCTCTTTCAATTTTTTGTTACGAACATCTGAAAAAATTTGGAGGAAAATACAAATGGACGCACTCAAGTTAATTGCTCAGGATTCCCTTAAGGCAGAGGCACCGAAGGTTGTTATCGGTTCCACCGTTAAGGTTCACGTTAAGATTCGTGAAGGCAACAAAGAAAGAATCCAGGTTTTTGAAGGTATTGTTATCGCCAAGAGAGGCTCCGGCGTTTCTGAAACCTTCACCGTTCGCAGAGTTTCCTACGGCGTAGGCGTTGAAAGAGTTTTCCCTGTTCATTCTCCCAACGTTGTTAAGGT
The DNA here is from genome assembly GCA_045533875.1 of Acutalibacteraceae bacterium. Lineage (GTDB taxonomy): Bacteria > Bacillota > Clostridia > Oscillospirales > Acutalibacteraceae > CAG-177. The sequence continues at coordinate 4,283 of JAZSIQ010000004.1, forward strand.
TGAACTCGTAAGATACGGCCGCGTACGCAGAAGCAAGCTCTACTACCTCAGAGACAGAGTTGGTAAGGCTGCTAAGGTTAAGGAACTCATCGTTAAAGAGAAATAATTGTGAGTGAGGGTGTAACAAGCTTTTTTTGTTACACCTTCTTCTGCATTTTTAGAGATTTTATTGGTGGGTGAAGAGAATGAATACTGTTGAAAAATTCAGGGTAAATTTTGAACAGACACAGCAGAAAAAGCCCGGAAAGAAAAAAGAAAAAGTTACCGCTTTCGGCGTTCTTTCGGATTTTATGGATTCTGTTAAGGATGCGGTAATTGTTGTAATGATTATTTTTACCTTCGCCGTAAGAATGGTTGGTGTTGAAGGCAGTTCAATGCTCCCCACTTACGAAGACGGTGACTGGGTAATAGTTTCCGCAATGACTCCGGGCGGCGTTGAGCGTGGCGATGTTGTTGTTGCCGTTCAGCCGTGGGAGCGTAATGTGCCCATTATCAAGCGAGTTATAGGAGTTGGCGGCGACACGGTTGATATTGATTTTTCCTCAGGCGAGGTATTCGTAAACGGTGAAATGCTTGTTGAAGATTACATAGCGGAGGAAACTCATCTTTATTACGATATTGAATTCCCTGTTCATGTGGAAGAGGGCAAGCTCTTTGTAATGGGCGATAACCGCAATAATTCAATCGACAGCCGCTCTTCTCAGATAGGTCTTATTGATGAGCGTTATATATTAGGTAAAACTCTCAGAACAATTTATCCATTTTCATAATCCAAGGTGAACGGAGGTTTTGTTAATGTTCAAAGGCAGCAAACTTCAGATGAAAATAGCAACTCTTTTGGTTGAGGTTATTTCAGTTCTGGCAATGGCTGTTGTGGCGATTGCCGTTGTGTTCACTTTCTTTTTCAGAACAGTCAGCGTTGACGGAAACTCGATGAATCCCACCCTCAACGACGGTGACAGATTACTTATCACAAACGGAGTAAAGGACGCTGAATACGGCGATATTATTGTAGCAAGCCAGCCCAATCCTCTTGAAAAAACTCTTATCAAAAGAGTCATTGCAACCGAGGGTCAGCAGGTGAATATTGACTTTGAAAAGGGTATAGTATATGTGGATGGAGTTGAGCTTAGTGAAAGCTACATTGCCGATCCCACAACGCTCAGCGAGGGGCTGCAGTTCCCCGTTACCGTACCCGAGGGCTGCGTTTTTGTTATGGGTGATAACAGGCTCCATTCTACGGACAGCAGATCACCCCTTATCGGATTTATTGAACAGGATTATATAATGGGCAAGGTAATTGTAAGGATAATGCCTTCGCTTGACTTTAAGGTTGATGAATTTTAATTATGAATGAAAAAGGAACGGTTCAGTGGTTTCCCGGCCACATGGCGAAAACCCGAAGATTAATAAAAGAAAATTTAAAGCTGGTTGACGGAGTTTGCGAATTGGTCGATGCCAGAATTCCCGAAAGCAGCAGAAACCCCGAGATTGATGCGATAGTTGGCAGTAAGCCGAGAATCGTATTGCTCAACAAATGTGACCTCGCCGATGAAAAAGCAACTCAGACTAAGATAAAAGAGCTCAAAAGCAAGGGCGTTACTGCTATAGCGGTTGATTGCAGAAGCGGTAAAGGGCTCGATAAATTTCCTGCTGCTGTTAAAGAAGCATTAAAGGAGAAAATTGAAGCCAACGAAAAACGAGGCATGGCGGGAAAATCCCTGCGTGTTATGGTTGTAGGAATTCCCAACACGGGCAAATCTTCGTTTATCAACCGTATGGCGGGCAAGTATGCCGCCAAGGTTGCGGACAAGCCCGGTGTCACAAGAAGCAACCAGTGGTTTGCAATCGGCTCGGGCATCGAATTGCTTGATACTCCCGGTGTTTTGTGGCCTAAATTTGAGGACCCTCAGGTGGGCTTCAAGCTGGCTTTTATCGGCTCGGTAAAGGATGAAATTCTTGATACCGAGGAAATCGCGGTCAGATTTCTTGAGGTTATGCAGCGCGACTATGCTGACCGCCTTGAGCAGCGTTATAAAATATCCGATTTTGAATCCCTTGAACCCTATGAATTGCTTGAGCTTATTGCCAAAAAGCGGGGAATGCTTGTAAGCCGCGGCGAAGCGGATACAATGCGTGCGGCGGTAATGCTTCTTGATGAATACCGCGGAGGAAAGCTCGGAAGAATAACTCTTGAATAACAGGAGGTCTTGGATTTGAGAAAAAAACTTGCCATTATCCTTGCGATGATTCTTGTTTTTGATATAGCGGCGCTTGCTGTGGTAGGGATTGACCGTTACCTTACAGCTTCAAGGGTTTCAACCTCTGATGCTGAAGATGAGACGAGTATACCGCCCGAAGAGGAAACCTCTACGCAACAGCTTATTTCAAAGGTAAGCTTTGCGGCGGTTGGCGATAATCTCATACATGTTGATATTTATAAGCAGGCAGCGGCACGTTCAACCAACGGAACTTACGATTTCACCCTTGCTTATGAAAATGTGGCGGATTACATTGCCGCAAGTGATATTTCCATTCTCAATCAGGAAACGATTATTTCCACAGAGCATGAGGTTGATACTTACCCTTGCTTCAATTCACCCGCCGAGTTGGGTGATGAAATGCTCAGAATCGGCTTTGATGTTTTTAATATTTCCACTAACCATTCGCTCGATAAAGGCGAAAGCGGATTAATTTCCACCATAAATTATTGGAAAGAGCGCAAGGCGATTACTACGGGTGCATATCTTAATGAAGAGGATTTTGTTATTCCTACTCAGACGGTAAACGGCATCACCTTTGCTTACCTCGGTTTTACGGAAAGTACCAACGGGCTTAATCTTCCGTCTGATTCGGAGGTAGTGCTTGTCAGAGCAAGCGATGAAGCGTTGCTTGAAGCTAAAATTAAGCAGGCAAAGAAAATTGCCGATGCGGTAATAGTAAACGCACATTGGGGCAACGAATACACTCACGAGCCCACCGAGGCTCAGCGTGAATTGGCACAGAAGCTCTGCGATTGGGGAGCAGATGTAATTCTCGGCACCCATCCCCACGTGATTCAGCCTGTTGAATTCCTTGCCGCACCTGACGGCAGAAAAACACTTGTAGCATATTCTTTGGGTAACTTCATTTCCGCTCAGAACAGAGGACCGAGAATGCTTGGCGGAATGATTAATTTTAACATCGTAAGGAATAACAGCTCAGGCGCAATTTCAATAGAGGATGTAAAATTCTCAGGTGTTGTTACACATTATGCATCTGATTTTTCGAATATCAGGGTTTATATGCTTAAGGATTATACCGAAGAGCTTGCAAACAATCACGGCGTAGGCAGATATACCTCGGAATTCAGCCTCAGCTATCTTAAAGAGATGCTGGCTGATGTTATTGACAGTAAGTTTTTAGCGTAACACAAAAGGCGGCGTCAGCCGCCTTTTTCAGTAGGGTAGTGAGTATAATCCGCCCCGCTTTTTTATCGGATTATTTTCGCCGCTTCTTCATTAAAAAACTTTGATAACGGTAAGGAGAAAAATATGGATTGGTATATGCATGAAAATCAGGCAAAGCAGGACGGATATTCAATAGTCTGCGGAGTTGATGAGGCAGGCAGAGGTCCACTTGCGGGTCCTGTGTTTGCGGCGGCGGTAATTCTTCCCGAAGGAACTGAGATTGAAGGACTTAACGATTCAAAAAAGCTTACAGAGAAAAAGAGAGAAGCGCTTTTTGATATAATAAAGGAAAAGGCAGCGGCATACAGTATAGCAAGCGCAAGTGTTGAGGAAATAGAGCAGTATAATATCCTTCAGGCTACTTTCTTGGCTATGTGCAGGGCGGTGCAGGGGCTTGAGATTCAGCCTCAGCTTGCTCTTGTGGACGGAAATCAGTCCCCCGGGCTTGATTGCGATGTGCGTACCGTCATAAAAGGAGATGCTTCAAGCGCATCTATTGCGGCGGCATCTGTGCTTGCAAAGGTCAGCAGGGACAGATATATGCTCGAGGTAGATGAAAAAGTGCCGCAGTATTGCTTTAAACAGCATAAAGGCTACGGTACAAAGCTTCATTACGAAAAAATAAGAGAGTACGGTATATCGGAATACCACAGACCGAGTTTTCTTAAAAAGATGAAGTGGTGATTTGATGATAAAGAACAAAACGGGTATATGGGGCGAAATTTTTACCGCAAGGTATCTGCGTGACAAAGGCTTTGATATACTCGCTTCAAACTTTTATACCCAATACGGTGAAATAGATGTAATAGCTTCTGACGGAAAGCTTATAATGTTTGTTGAAGTAAAAACAAGGAATGTCAGTGCGTATATAAGAGCGGTTGAGGCTGTAGACAGCGGCAAAAAGCAACGTCTTATAAAAACCGCAAACACCTTTTTAAAAAGGGTTCAAACTGATTTGCAGCCAAGATTCGATGTGGCAGAGGTTTATCTTAATGACGATCTATCGCTCAGCTCAATAAACTATATCGAAAACGCTTTTGGGGGATAAAATGAACTTATTTGATTTGCATTGCGACACCGCAGGGGAGTGCTTCTTGCAGAAAAAACAGCTTGCGGAGAGTGACCTGAATATATCGCTCCGTAAAGGCGAAAAACTTGACAAATGGGCTCAGCTTTTTGCTGTCTGGATTCCCGATGAGCTCAGGGGAGAAAAAGCCTGCGAATACTTTGATAAAGTCAGTTCTGATTTTATTGAACAAATTAATATAAATTCTTCAAAAATCAAGCTGTGCAAGGGAATGGACGATTTTAACGAAGCGATCTCGCTTGGCAAATGTGCCGCTTTTCTGACTGTTGAAGGGGGTTCTGCTGTTTGCGGAGAGGGCAGGCTTGAGGCGTTGAAAGCACTCGGTGTAAAGCTTGTCACCTTGACATGGAACATGAATAATGAAATCGGCGGCGGATGCCAGGATGAAGAAAAAATCGGCTTTACCGATGAAGGGAAAAGGATATTGTCAGAGCTTGCGAGGCTCAACATCATTGCGGACGTTTCCCACCTGAGTAAAAAGTGCTTTTATGAGATTTTTGAGAGCGGATACAGCATGCCTGTCATAGCCTCTCATTCCGATTGCTCCTCTGTTTTGCTAAGAACGAGAGCCGAGAGCGAGGACAGAGAATTCTCGCTTCGCCGCAGTCTCGACGATGAGCAGATAAAAATACTTGTGGAGCACCGTTCACTTATCGGTATAAATTTCTGCCGCAGCTTTCTGGGAGATTACGGCGATGACGGATTTGAAGCGGTTTACAGACATATTGAGCATGTACTCAGCCTTGGCGGGGAAAACTGTATTGCCATAGGCAGCGATTTTGACGGCTGTGATATTAATCCTGAGCTTGATTCGCTCGATAAAATTCCCGATTTGAGGACTTTTCTTGCAGGCAAGGGTTATCCGGACGGTTTGCTTGAAAAAATTTTTTACAGTAATGCGGCAAATTTTTTTATAAAGGTTTTACAAAACGGATAAAGTATGTTACAATAAATTGATAAAATGGGAGGTCTGTGCAAACGGGCTTCATAAAGGATGATGAAATATGAACTATGTAAGCACAAGAAACAGCAAAGTCAGTATTTCTGCTTCGCAAGCTATCACAAAGGGCATTTCTTCAGAGGGCGGTCTTTTTGTACCCGAAACCCTTCCCAAGCTTTCGCTTGAGGATATCAGCGCCCTTTCAAAGCTTGATTATGTAGGCAGAGCAAAGTCTGTACTTTCTCTGTTTTTAACCGATTTTACTGAGCAGGAAATTGATTCCTGCGTAAACGGTGCCTATGCAACGGGAAGCTTCTCTTCCCCCGCAGTTGCACCCGTTGTAAATCTTGAGGGTAACACCAATATTCTTGAGTTGTGGAAGGGTCCTACCTGCGCATTCAAGGATATGGCGTTGCAGATTCTTCCCCGTCTTATGACTGTTTCGGCAGGCAAATCCGCAAAGGGTACAGAGATTGTTATTCTCGTTGCCACCTCGGGCGATACAGGCAAGGCCGCGCTTGAAGGCTTCAAGGATGTTGAAAATACCAGAATCCTCGTATTTTATCCTAATGACGGTGTAAGCCCTATGCAGAAGCTTCAGATGTGCACTCAGGAAGGTGCAAACGTTGGTGTTTGCGCTATTGAGGGTAACTTTGACGATGCTCAAAGCGGTGTAAAGAAAATATTTACCGATAAGAGAGTTGCTGAAATCCTTGCTTCAAACTCCATGGCTTTCTCTTCCGCTAACTCCATCAACTGGGGCAGGCTTGTTCCTCAGGTTGTTTATTACATTTCCGCTTATTGCGATATGGTTACAAGCGGTCAGGTTGAGCTTGGCGGCAAGGTGAATTTTGTTGTTCCCACCGGCAACTTCGGCAACATTCTTGCGGCATATTATGCTATGGAAATGGGTGTTCCCGTTAACAGGCTCATCTGCGCTTCCAACAAGAACTCCGTTCTTACTGAGTTCCTTACCACAGGTGTTTATGACCGTAACAGGGATTTCTATACTACCATTTCTCCTTCCATGGATATCCTTATTTCAAGCAATCTTGAAAGACTTCTTTACGCAATGAGCTGCGATGAGCAGGTATCCGAATGGATGGAGTCTCTTTCAAAGAACGGCAAGTATGAAGTAAGCAAAGAAATCCTTGCAAAAATCACTTCCGTATTCAGCGCAGGCTGCTGTGATGATGAGCAGACCAAGCAGACAATCAGCAGAGTTTTCAGGCAGAATAATTATCTGTGCGATACTCATACCGCTGTTGCAGTAAAGGTTTATGAGGATTATAAGGCATCCACGGGTGATGTAACTCCCACCGTAATCGCATCCACCGCAAACCCCTTCAAGTTCAGCAAAGCAGTGCTTGAAGCAGTTGAAGGCACAGCAGAGGGACTTGATGAATTCGAGATGGTTGAGCGTCTTGCCGAGGTAACGGGAGAGAGCTGCCCCGCACAGCTTGCAAACCTCAGGGATAAAACCGTAAGATTTACCGATTGCTGCGGCAAGGACAGCTCTTCAATGGAAAAAGTTGTTATGGGTATGCTTGGAATTTAGCAGGCAGTGTTGCTGTTGCTTTTGTTTTTGAAGGTTGAGCAGCTTGTCTGAGAGCTGTTGCATGCAGAGGGCTGTTCAACATGGATTTTTTCGGCAACGCAGCCGTCCGTTCCGCAGTGGAAAACACAGTTTTTGGCATTACAGCTGATTTCTTTGTTCTGAACCTTTTTCATTAGCGGTAGCTCCTTTGATTTTGTCGGATTTATATCCGCAATAAGTATTATTGACAAAAGGGCGGCTCATTATTTCAGGAAAGGACAGGCATATGTCTCTTTTTGCGATTGCAGACACGCATCTTTCACTTTCAACAGGCAAAAAAATGGATGTTTTCCGCGGCTGGAGCGATTATGAATATAGGCTTAAGAAAAACTGGGAAGCTGTTGTGCGCCCGGAGGATACCGTTGTAATAGCCGGCGATATATCGTGGGCGATGTCCATGGAAGAAGGGCTTGAGGATTTTAAGTTTCTTAACAGTCTGCCCGGCAGAAAGCTCATTATGAAAGGCAACCACGATTACTGGTGGGCAACAAAGAAAAAAGCCGATGAGTTTTTTGCAAAAAACGGTTTGACTACCCTAAACATTCTCCACAACAATACCTACACCGAAGGGTCGCTTGCGGTATGCGGTACAAGAGGATGGTTTTTTGATGCCGAAAGCGATGCGGATAAAAAAGTTCTTCTCAGGGAAGCAGGCAGGCTGAGGGCATCCATTGCGGCGGCAAAGCAGACGGGGCTTGAACCCGTGGTGTTTTTGCATTACCCTCCGCTTAATCTCACACAGCGCTGTGATGAGATTTATAATGTCCTTGTTGAGGAAAACGTAAAGCGCTGTTACTACGGTCATCTTCACTCTTTTTCCCATCTTACCGCCTTTGTCGGCGAGAAGGATTCAATAAAATTTTCGCTCATTGCTGCTGATTTTGTTGATTTTTGCCCTGTTCCGGTGTGGGAAAACAGGTGAATTAACCAAAACAAAGCGCTTTTATGTTAAATTATTGTGCGTGATTATAAAAAATAATTATATATAAATACAGTATGGAAATTTTTGAATTGATTTGCTATAATGATTAAGTTAATGCAATAATGGAGGTAGAAAATTATGAGCTTAAAAGCTGCAAACAAAACCGACACTAACACTTACACAGTAGAAATCACCGTTGATGCCGAAACCTTTAACAAGGCTGTTAACGATGCTTATCTTAAGCAGAGAGGCAGCATCAACCTTCCCGGTTTCCGTAAGGGCAAGGCGCCCAGAAGTCTTATCGAGAAGTATTACGGAAGCGAAGTTTTTTATGAGGATGCTCTTGATGCAGTGTTCTCACCCGCTGTTATGGCAGCTTATGAGGAAGCAGGCATTGACGCTGTTGACTCACCCTATGATTTTGACATTAAGTACATGAACGTTACCGAAGGCGTTGATATCGAGTTCAAGGTTACCGTTAAGCCTGAAGTCACCCTTAAGCAGTACAAGGGTATTTCCGCAGAGAAGGCAGCAGTTAAGGTTACCAAGGAAGAAATCAGCGAAGAGCTTGACCGTATGCTTGAAAGAAGCGCAAGAATCGTTGATGTTGATGACAGAGCAGTAAAAGACGGCGACATCGCTGTTATCGATTTTGAAGGCTTTGTTGACGGCGTTGCTTTTGACGGCGGCAAGGCTGAAAAGTACAGCCTTACAATCGGTTCAGGTTCCTTTATCCCCGGCTTTGAAGAGCAGATTATCGGCCACGAAATCGGCGAGGAGTTTGACGTTAACGTAACCTTCCCTGAGGAATATGCACCCGAGCTTGCTTCCAAGGCAGCAGTTTTCAAGATTAAGCTTCATGAAATCAAGGTTAAGGAGCTTCCCGAGCTTGATGACGAGTTTGCAAAGGATCTCGGCGAGTATGATACAGTTGAAGAACTCAAGAAGGGCGTTGAGGAAGATATCCTTAAGCGCAAGACTGAGGATGCTGACAGAGCATTCGAAGATGCAGTTCTTACAGCTCTTGCAGAAAACGTTGAGGCTGAAATTCCCGAGTGCATGTTTGACAATAAGGCTAAGGAAAATGTTGATTCCTTCGCTCAGAGAATCGCTCAGCAGGGTATCGACCTTGACACATACCTTTCCTACATGGGCATGACCCGTGAGGCATTTGAAGCTTCCGCTAAGGAGCAGTCTGTAAATCAGGTTAAGCTTGACCTTGCGGTTGAAGCAGTTATCAAGCTTGAAGGCATCAAGGCTTCTGACGAGCGTATTGACGAAGAATATGCAAAGATGGCTGAAATGTACCAGATTGATGTTGAAAAGATTAAGGAAATCATCGCTTCCAAGACTGTTGCAGAGCAGATTGAACGCGAAGAAGCTGTTAAGTTTGTAGTTGACAATGCGAAGGCAAAGAAGCCTGCTGCTAAGAAGGCTGCAAAGGCTAAGGAAGAGGGCGAAGCTGAGGAAAAGGCTGAGAAGAAGCCCGCTGCAAAGAAGACAGCAAAGGCTGCTGATGGCGAGGCAAAGCCCGCTGCAAAGAAAAAGGCAGCTCCCAAGAAGGCAGCAGAAAATAAGGAAGAAGCTGCTGAATAATTCAAAGCAAAACAAACTATAATTGTTATTGGACAAGAAAAGCTATAAGCATTGACAATATAAGGAAAGGAATGAAATATAATGGCACTTGTACCGTATGTTGTTGAGCAGACCAGCAGAGGAGAACGCTCTTATGACATTTTCTCCCGTCTTTTAAATGACAGAATCATTGTTCTTTCAGACGAAGTCAATGATACAACAGCAAGCATCGTTGTTGCTCAGCTGCTTTTCCTTGAAGGTCAGGACCCTGACAAGGATATCAG
>JAZSIQ010000134.1:0-12099 GCA_045533875.1 Acutalibacteraceae bacterium
GCAGTATGAGGCTGAGTATAAAGATTTTTACGGGAGAATCAACCGAAAAGTTTCTTGGAAAGCTCAAACGTCGTGCGGGACAAATTAACCCGTCATCTGACAACCCGACAGAAAATCAAGGCGTATCAACGGATACAAACACATCTGTTTCTATGGGTCAAACGTTCAAGAAGATGATCGACGCCTATGAAAACGGCATGAAATAAGACTGCGCAATAGATTGCGGAACCGTTGCGGGCAACTGCGGCGGTTCTTTTTTGTACGGTGCAGGGGGACAAGCAAAAAAAGAGTGACAAACGCTTTATATTGCTATATAATTAAAATAGCGGAGCGGTGCTCCTGAAAAATGAAGGGAGATTTTTTATGGATGAGTTTTTGAAAGATCAGATTATTAACAGCATAAAGTACATCCCCTCCAACATAATAAAATCATATTTCAAAAAGGATAACGGCGAGGCCAAGGCAATAAGGGAAAAGGTTGGCTTTGTCCGCGGTGTCTGCCACCCAACCGAGGATTTTAAACAGCTTACCGAAGCCAACATAAACTGGGTGCGTACGGATTTGCCGTATCCGTTTGATGAAAACGGCTCGCTTCGAAAGGAATATATTGATTTTAAAGAAAAATGCAAGCGTTACCGTGACCGCTCAATAAATGTTATGGCGGTAACGGGCGTACCGGCTCAATACATAAAATATGGCGCAGACATCAGAACTGCCGAGGGCGAGGCAAAGCTGCGTGAGGTTTCACGCTTTATAATCGGGGATATTCAGGGGCTTGTGTCGGGTCTGCAGATTTCAAACGAAATGGGCATGCCCCGTTTTACCGTGCCGCTTAATATGCAGGAAGCGGTAAAGTTTTTAGGTGTTCAGATGCAGGAGATGTATCCGCACAGGAAGGATATAATAATCGGCTACAACTCGGCAGGACCTCAGGTTGATTTGCACTACGGATTAAAGCCGTATCATAAATACTGCGACTATGTGGGGTTGGATATGTACCTTGGCTGTTTCTTCTCCCTGCCGGGCTTCATGTGGATTTTTGATGTAATGGCACGATACCTTTGGGCATTTACGGATAAGCCGATTCTTATGCAGGAATTCGGCTACATAAGCGCAGGCAAGCCCAAAAGCAAGGCGGAGAAAAAGGCGATACTTCAATCCTACGGCTTTAGCAGCGAAAGGGAAGCAAAGCAGGATATTGCACGCTTTGTGGATAACCTGCCGGAGCATTTTTCCAACCATGTAAAGTATGTTTGCGAGCATAACGAGGAGCTTTATAAGGACTTTATGTTCAGCGGAGATATGACCAATCACCTTTACCTTGAGTTGCCTGCCGTTACGGTAATACCCGGCTATCCGCACACACCCGAGGGTCAGGCGAAGTTTTTCAAAAAGGTTTTGCCGATGTTCCACAAGCTGAATTTTATATGCGGCGCAATAGTTTTTGCGTATACGGATTGTGAAAAATGCGCATACTGCGGCCAGACGGAATGCCCCACAGAAACTCGCTGGGGTCTTGTTGACGTAAACGGCAACCCTAAGCCCTCTTACTATGCGGTGCAAGAGGCTTATGCGAATATAAAAAAGAGCGAAGAAGGCTGAGCAAACAGATTAAAAAATCAAAAGACTTGCACGGGGAAGTGCAAGTCTTTTTTTGCGGATACAGTCAGAAAGTGCGGTGATGCTCAGTTATTTTGGCGGATTCCATTCATCGGGTTTGTTGCCGATGTTTTTAACAATATAGATTCCAAAAACCGAAAATGATCCTAAAACGAACGGAACAAAATCATATTTTTCGTTTTTGCCAAGGAAAAGAATGTGCAGAAAAAGGAGCAACAGCGCAACTATGATTATTATTGCAATAATGATAATTTTTCTTTTTTTAGTCATGCCTTTTCCTTTCTAAAAACTCTGTTAAACGGCTGTCAATATAAACATTGGGATTATGCTGTTTTGCAAATTTACAAAGATTATCATACATTTCGTTATGGTTGCAAAAACAAAATGACAGTGTTACGGCATGCGGAAGGTTCTTTGCCGTTACCTTGATACCCCATATTCCGATTACGGGCAGTCTCCTTGCGCTTATATTCAGGATGTCCTTGTACTTTACATTAAAAGAAACGGTATTTCTTAATTTTATATTCTTGAACCTGAATGAATAAAAATGGGCATGTTCATCAAATAACTCGATGTATTTTCTGATAAGCTCACCACTATATATAATTACAAACGCAAAGTACATTCCGATACCGCCAAGTAAAGTTTCAGCTTCAATAGTTTTGTCAGGTGAAGTCAGCACAATAACAACAATAGCAATTATGAGGATTAAACCTACTGAAAGCCACTCACCTAAAGCCGCTAATTTTCTATATTTATATTTCATAAATTAATCACCAAACTCCTCTTATTTCATTATTCAAAAAGGGGATTCGTGTTTTTAGTTACAAACACATAGAAAAGGGTTCCTGCCGCTGCTCCTAAAGAGGCTTTTCCGGTCACAGCAGCAACCGAAGCTGCAAGCTCAAAAGAAAAAGCAACAATACCTACTCCAGCTGCTGCTGCAGCCAGGTGAAGAGGAGCATTATATTTGACTTCGTCATCAAACATCAACGGATTATAAACATCCATTACAATATTTATCGCAGCTCCTATCACAGCAGAAACAGCTCCTGCTTTTTCTGGGCCCGTTAATGCCGATTTGGCAATATCCTTCAAATCACCATATAAGCCACTTGCAGAAAGCAACTTTCCTAACCAATCTGCTCCTGCCAAAACATACGTACCAATTTCTAAGGCATTAGCAATCTCTCCAATAGTAGCATCTTCGTCTGTTGTCCTTCCTAAAAAATCACGGACAGCATTTATATCTTTGTTGTTCTTTTCAGCGTAATCAGCGATATAAAAAAGACATCCGATAATTGTTACAACACGAATCGCCAACATTTCTGACGAATTTAATGCGCTCGGCAAATTTCCTACATAGTCCACATACATCACAGGATTGTTGTAGCAATAAGCATAGAGATTGGTGCCCTGGATATAATCGTTACCTGCTATGAGGAGAGCATCAGCATTGATGAAACGGCAGGTTTCGGGGTCGTAATATCTTGACTGCAAATAATACAAGCCTGTTTCCGTATCGTAATAGTAACCTCTGTATCTCAAGGGGTTTTTGATACCTATTGTTGAAGCCAACGAGCCTGTAACTGATATCAGCTTACCCCAGGAATCGTAGGTGTACTTTACAACAACATCGCCGTTGGAATCATAAATACCTATAACATCCCCTTGAAGATTCAAAAGGTAGAAATAGCTTGACCCGTTATAGGTAAATCCGTATGGCGCACCGCCTGCGGAGTAGGCAAAGTTGATAACCTCATTGCCTGTTTTCTGCGAAACAAGCATATCCCCTACGGACAGGTATCACCTGCCCGTAGGGTTTTTTTCATTTTTGTTAGTCAAAGAAGTGATTGAAGCAGAGAATTGTCAGACCAAGAGAGAGTTTTTAACATACTCACAATCCTTAAGCAAAACATCCAGGTCCTGCCATTGATAAGAAAAAGGATATAATTCTGTATAATTAGTATTGCTTATGCAAAGTTTCCCGTCTGTGTTGCAGCAAAAAGTTCCGACATAAACCGCCGCATTAACATCTTTGATATACAAATATATCCAACACTCCAAGTCTGTTCTTTTCCAAGGCACATCGTCGGAATAATCTTTGCCTTTCTCCATTTCACTTAAAACAGCCCAGACTTCTTCAGAAAGTTCTTTGTATAAAATATATTCTCCGATCGGGTAGTCGGACTGTTCCTTGGAAGTAAGGAGAATTGATATTTTTTCTACATTGTTATAGTCATCTAAATAGTTAAAACGAGGGTTACTAATATCACCAAATACTAACGGCTCAAATAAATCGTACCAGTGCTCAACTTGAGAAATAAAGTTTGTTTCAATGTCGCCAACATATGTTTTCAATTCAGTCTTTCCTGATTTTTCTCTATTACTAAAATAATCGGCAGAAACTGTTTCGTTGCTCCGCTCATAAAAAATTTTATAATCTTTGAATTCGTTACCATAATTATCATAGCGAGAATACTTCTTTCCATTATGTTCTACCGAATTCCAATTATAAACAAAGAAATCTGACTGTTTGTTTTCTTCTCTACTGCAAGAGGAAAACAATACTATACATATAACTAAAAAAAGCCACAAAAGTTTTTTCATATTCAACCTCCCGCTAATGGATTAAGTTAAATTCCAAAGAGCGTAAAAGACAAAAATTTTTTATCACTGTAACATGATACTAATATTTTTGTCAACGCTTTATACCTCAAGCCGTCAAGCGCACCACATCCGAAAGCGTTTCGTATGTATATGACGGAAAAAGCGGAATGTCACAAAAAATTTTTTAAAAATTTTTGCTTTCTCTTTTTTGCACAAGGTGACGGCATGAATTTTGTAGGCTTTGTCAAAAATCTTGTGTGGGAAGAAAAACAGCAAGGCTTTTGCGTTACCCATGCGCCGAAGGGCTCATTAACCGTACCTTTCGGGTTTTTTTGTTGTTTTAATAAAAATAATCCTTAAGAATTTATTAAGAGGACACTAAAATGTTTATATAATTGTTGAAAACTGTTTTGATTCTTGATATTATTACTTTTAGTTCGTTTTATTATTATATAAAATAAGAGGTTATTATGAGTGCACTTAAAACCGTAAGACAGATAGTTGATTACGCTGCCCAAAAATACGGTGATAAAGATTTCTGCCGCTTCCTGCGAAACGGTGAAGTGAATAAAAAGAGCTTTGTTGAGTTCCGTGAGGACTGCCTTGCTGTTTGCCGTTACATAAGAACGGTTGAAGAAAAGAAGGTGCACATCGCCTTCCTCGGCAAAACAAACTACGAGTATGTTGCCTGCCTTACCGGCATGATGTTTTCGGGCAACACGGTTGTCCCCTTTGCACCCGATATAACCGTTGAGGAAGCATGTCAGCTTTTTGACGATGCGGATATAGAAATCCTTTTCTGCGAAGAGGATTTTGCCGAAAAGGCAAAGGAAATTCAGGGCAGATACCCCGCATTGAGAAAGATTATTTCCCTTGGCGATTATAAGTGGTTTGAGGAAATTTTCAATAAATACAGTCCTTCTTCCGAATACGCGGCACTTTCGGAGGTTGAAATAAACCCCGATGAATGTGCACTTATCATTTACACGTCGGGCACAACGGGTGTACGCAAGGGCGTTATGCTTTCAAACAGAAACCTTGCAAGCAATACCTGCTACGATACCTACAACCTTGAGGGCGATGATGTGTGCATTTCCATTCTTCCCATGCACCATGTTTTCTGCTACTCCTGCGATGTGCTCAAGAATCTCTATGACGGCGCTGTGCTGTGCCTTAACGGAGATTTGACTCAGCTTTACAGAAACCTGCTCATTTTTGAGCCTACAATAGTAAGAATCGTTCCTGCTATCTGCAAATCCGTGCTTACCAAAATCAAGATAATGCACAGGCGCCATCCCGAGCTTTCTCCCAGAGAAGCGGCTGACCTTGTGGTTGGCAAGAATTTTAAAAGAATGATTGCAGGCAGTGCGTTTTTAAGCGGAGCGCTGATTGACGAGCTTGCAAAGTACTCAATCATCGCAAGGCAGGGCTACGGCATGAGCGAATGCAGCCCCAGAATCACTACCGCGGATTTCTCCGAAAGCTGTAAGTATTCAAACGGTGTGCTCACGGGTGTTGACGAAGTTCGTGAGGCGGACGGTGAAATTCAGGTAAAGGGTCCGTCTGTCATGCTCGGCTACTACAAAAAGCCCGAGGAAACGGCGGCGGCATTTACCGAGGACGGTTTCCTGCGCACGGGCGACCTCGGCTACATTGAAAACGGCCATGTTTACCTTGTAGGCAGAAAGAAAAATCTTATAATCCTCTCAAACGGCGAGAACATTTCACCCGAAGAGATTGAAAACCGCTTTGTTGACGATGCGATTATCAAAGAAATCGTTGTAACAGGCGAAAACGACAGACTGATTGCCAACATCTTCCCCGATGCGGACGTTGCCGCACTTGCGGGAATTGAGGATATAGAAGCGGAGATTGAAAAAATCATTGACCGTATAAATGCCGATTCCAAGTCGGACAGGCAGATTCACACCTTCAAAATCCGCAAAACCCCGTTCAAGAGAACATCCACAGGAAAAATCAAGAGAACTTCCACATTTTTTGACGAAGAGGAGACGGGCAGATGATAATTAAAATACTGTCTGACGGTAGGGCGGTTAAAGCCTATCCGCTTAACAGCTCGCAGAAAATGATGTTCCTTGCATCGCTTAAATACGGCTCGGGTTATCCCGTAAACAACATCGGCTGCGGCTTCTACTGGAAGGGCGAATTTGATGTTAATGTTATGAAAGAGTCGATTTACGAAGCAATTTCACGCTGCGATACCATGCGTCTTAGATTCACAACGGATAAGAAAAACCTCTGCGTTCAGTATGTTACCGAAAAGAGTGAGCTTGTTGTTGAGGATTGGGATTACAGCGGCATGACCGTTGACGAAGCGCAGGAAAGGCTCGGCGAAATTGCAAGGGAAAATATCCCCATGTTCAACCGTGAGATTCATAAAATTGCAATAGTGACCTTTGCTGAGGGCTACAAGGGATTGTTTATGAGAATCCAGCACCTTGCAATGGATGCTTATTCCGTAAAGGTTTTTGTTGACGATATTTTTGAAATTTACCGCCACAAAACAATGGGTACGGCGTATCCAAAGCCCATGAAGCCCTATATTCCCATGCTTGAGAAGGATCTGGCTTATTACGAGTCCGAGCAGCAGAAGTCGGACAGGCAGTATTGGTACAACACCATAGCAAAAACCGAGGAGCCGATTTTTACTGACTTCATGCTTGATAACCGCCTTAAGCCGCAGAGAGAAAAGAACCCCGGTCAGCGCTATGCAAACATCCACTCGGGTCTGCCCGATGCCCACGCAAAAAGATACAGCCTGAGCGCTGAGGAAAGCAAAAAAATCATTGATATGTGCAACGATAGGAATCTTTCCCTTTTTGCCGTTGTTTCAATGGGCGTACGCACAGCGCTTTCCGCTTTCAATGACAATCAGGAGGATGTTTCCTTCAAAATGATAGTAAACCGCAGAGGAACAATAGCGGAGAAAAAATCAGGCGGATTAAGAATCAACTTTGTTCCCATGAGAAGCATCGTAAAGCCCGAAGAAACCTTTGCAGATGCCGTTGCAAAGATTTCCGAAATTCAGAACGAAACCTACCGCTATTCGACCCTCAGCTTTTTCGACATGCTCAAGGAAAGGCATAAGGAAATGCCTGCCGATGCAAAGTCCGATTCAACTTATGACAGCTTCGGTCTTTCCTATCAGCCTCCCGTGAAGATGGCGGTTATTGATGAAGATATGGAGAAAACTCTCAAGAGCTTCTGGTACAATAACGGCGCCACAATGATTCCGCTTTATGTAACGGTATCTCACCGCAGGGCGGACGGCGGCCTTGATTTTGTATTTGAATACAGAAAAGAGCCCGATGCCACCTATGACCTTCACATTCTCTACGGCAAAATCCGCAAAGCCCTCGCATCAGGAACAGAAAACCCCGACATTACGGTTGGAGAAATACTTAAAGAAATTGAAGTAACACAGGAAGAAAGGAACGGTAAACCGACATGGCAAGAAAACTCGAAAAACTTATTGAGCTCATTGAAAACTACGTGGAAGTTGACGAAATCAAGAGTGAAAACAATTTTAAGCTTGATCTCGGCATGAGCTCCTTTGATACAATGTGCCTCGCAAACGATATAGAGGACACCTTCGGCGTAAGCCTCAAGGCTGCGGATTTTGTAAACAACAAGACCGTTGGCGAAATGGCAAGCCACCTGAACAAAATTTGCGCATAAGAAATCATAAAAAAGGGCTGTCTCACGAAGCGAAGACCAAAAGAAACGAATATAAATAACGATTGGCTTGTACGGGAATAAATCCTGCACAAGCCAATTTTAATACTGTGTAAAGTTTTAAGGTTTAATATTTCACGTTTCTTTTTAGCCGTTTTTTCCGATTCGACGTATTTATATACGCCTGTCATCTCAAGAAAACGGCTTCTTCATCTTATTGAGGCAGCCCCATTATTTTTGTCTGCTTATTTAATCACGCTGAAATCAATTGTCCTTGATGCGGCAGGAATACCGAGGGTGGGCATGAGGTAGCTTACTTTTACGGCAAAGTGCTTTCTCTCCGCCTCAGGGATTTCACCGTTAAAGGAGAAGGTGAGGCTTTCGCCTGCTCTGATTGCCCTGTTTACAGGGAGGTTGAAATCAAGGTCAATTCCTTCGCACTCAACTGCTGTGAGAACCAGGGGCTTTGTAGAAATGTTGGTAACGGTGAACTGAGTTTCGCCGCCGTCAACATAGCCGTGCACCTCGCTGTCAAACCCTGCGGTTATATCAAAGTAGGGGTTTTCGGAAATCAGGAACTGGGGGAATTCTTCATAAGTATAAATATCCGTTCTTTCCTGAGTGAGCAACAGGGTTTGCGCAAGCTCAAAGGTGTTTGCATCCTTGGCGTACATTCCGTGGAACTGATCCTTTACAAACCATGTGTGCTCAGGCAGGTAGGCGCAGGAGGCATCAATTTCCATTGAGGGGGAGATGTGGTTGTGAGCTGAACTGCCGCAAACGGTGCCGCAGGCGGTGTATCCGTCCTCAAAGTGCTCGCCGTAGTTTACAACCTTTGCGCCGCTGACGCCGCTTGCATCAAGCAGCACATCGCCGTATTGCTCGCCGCCGAAAGCGTTCTGACAGGCATAGTTGCAGATTATTGAAATATTGACTCCCTTTTCCATGCAGGCAAGGAAGTTTTTGCGGTAGTTGGGCATTATCTCGTGGTGAACGATGTCACTCTTTCTGATAAGCTCAGCGCTTGCCTGACTGTCAAGCAGGAGGGGCTTGAGCTCTTCATAATCCTCAGGAGTGAGCAAATCCCACAGGCTGCCCCAGAAGCAGGTCAGGTCCATTATTTCGTTAAGAAATGCCTTTGCAAGCACTTCAATTCTGTTGAACTCTGCATTTTTGAAAAGAGGAGCAAGGTTAGTTTCCATACCGATGGCAAGCTCCGCAAAGCTGATAAGGGAATAAATGGGGAAATCGGTGCTTGCGGTAAAGAAGCGCTTTGCAAAGCTTGTGCCGCCGATTGCAGGCACATTGAGCACGGCATTATGCACCTTGCCTTCGGTGCCGTAAAGGCTCAGATATGAGCCGAGAAGGAAGCCGCCGTAGCTGATGCCGAAGATGTTCACACGGTCGCTTCCCGTGTATTCGAGCACGGCGTCAACAAAATCCTTAAGCATAGCTGCCATATCCACCATGCCCATGCGCATATCGTACTGGAAAAAGAATACATTGTCTCCGCCGATTTTTTCTGCCACGTAATCCGAAAGCTCAACTTCCTGAATATGCTCCTCAAGTCCGTTTTCTTTCAGATAGGTGTAGGATGAGATTGCGGGGTCGGCCGGGTATGTTTCAAGGGGATATACGGAGCTTGAATCTTCATTGCAGAAGAGTTTTTCAAGTATTATTTTGCCGCCGTTGCCGAGCACGCTGCCCATTGTTGAAAAATCGCCGAGAAGCATGAGCCTTAACAGGGCGGGCACAAAATTCCCCAAATCAGATACTGTTTGCTTAAGCATGGCAGAGGCTTCAAAGCTCCATACTTTTTCTTCGCTTTCCTCGCCGTAGTCAAGGTAAAGCTGGCCGCTGCTGAAGCCGCCGAGAATAATGGCAGGCAGTGTTGAAATCTGCTGAGCGCTTGCAACAGGTGCGCACACGCCGAGAAGCAGAATTACAACCGCAAGGAATATGCTTAATGTTTTTTTCATTTTAAAGACCTCCCGAAGGAACACTTTACTTTGCAAGGGGTGCGAATTTTTCAACATTCTCAAAGCCGAAGGTGCATTTGCCTGCTTCAATGTCACGAACGATTTCAATAACCTTGTCAGTGTAAGGTGTTTTAACGCCGAGCTTTCTGCCGTAAGCGCTGACTACGCCGTTGATTGCATCAATCTCGCATTTTTTGCCTTTTTCAAGGTCCTGAAGCATGCTTGCCTTAAGCAGAGCGTGCTTTTTGATGGCGATGGGGAGAATGAAGAGGGAGAGCTTCTTTTTAAGAGCGCCCTTGTAGTAAAGAAGCTTTACTATATCCTTGCCCTGAACGGGAGCGATTTCGATATTCTGAGCCCATGCAACGTCAATGCATTCCTTGATAAGCTCAAGAGCGCACAGACGGGAGCGTTTGTCAGCGGCAACCTCACCGAAGGTGCAGCCGAGAACGGCGGACATACCGCTGAAAGCGGAGTTGATAAGGAGCTTTGACCAACGTACGCCCATGAAGTTATCCTCAACCTCAACGGGGCACATGAGCTCAAGCAGAGCCTTTACTTCCTCAAGCTTTGTATCCTTTTTGCCGTTCATTCTGCCGAGACCGAAGGAGAGGCTGTCCGGCTCGCTGGTAAGCTCAACCACACCGGGCTCAAGAAGAGTTGCGCCCCAGGCAACGGTGCAGCCCATTACCTTATCTTCGCCTACAACGTTTGAAACGGAAAGCTCGGGCAGGCCGTTCTGAAGGGTGCAGACGATGCAGTCATCGCTCATAAAGGGAACAAGACCCTTTACAACATTTTCGTTGTCAAGCTGCTTTGTCAGCAGGATGAAAAGGTCATATTTTCCGCTCATCTGATCAGGAGTTACAGCCTTTACAGGCACGGTAAAATCAACCGTTCCCGTGATTTTTGCGCCGTTTGCGTTGAGTGCATCAACGTGCGCCTTGTTTCTGTTGATAAGCTCGATTTCGGTGCCTGCCTTTGTGATGTAAGCGCCGAGTACCGTGCCGAGTGAACCTGCTCCGTAAATTGCCGCTCTCATAAAATTACCTCTTTCTTTTACAAAATTATTACAGTTTAAAATTATATCATACAGTTTCGCTGTTTTCAAGGGTAACGCAAACCAATTCGGGGCGGTTATTGATTCTTACGGGGAAAATGCTGTTGCCGAGCCCTCGGCTTACAACCATTGATGTGGCATTTTCGGTAAAGACCCCCGAATCGTATTCGGGGAAAAGCCCCTGACCCGGCGAGAATACACCGCCGATAAAGGGCAGGCGGAACTGACCGCCGTGAGCATGACCCGAAAGCACAAGGTCAACACCGCAGGATACATAAACATCAAAGAGTTCGGGTCGGTGAGAAAGCAGAATGCGGAACCCCTCAATGCCGTCAAGAAGAGAGCGGAGCTTTTGCTCAACCAATGAGTCAGAGCCGCTTGACCAATAGCCTTCAATAAAATTCGGGTCATTTATGCCTGCAAGAGTGATTTCTGCGCCGCCGAGAGAAACGGGAACGGCAGTATCATCAAGCACGGTAATGCCTGCATCCTCAAGCCCCGATTTAAGACGGATATATTCGGACACACGGGCTTCGTGATTGCCTGTTACATAGTAAACGGGGGCGATTTCTGCCGCCGCCCGTGCAAAGGAAAGGGCGCAGTCAATATCCGTAAGGCGTGAATCAATAAGGTCGCCCGTAATAACAATAATATCCGCATCGCATTTTTCAACCAAAGAAATAAGAGAGGAGTTATCCTTGCCGAAGGAGGAGTTGTGAAGGTCGGAAACCTGCACGATGCGAAAGCCTGAGAACTCGGGAGGAAGGTTGCTGTTTTCAAGCGTGTATTCGCTGATACCGATTGAGCGATTGCCCCAAAAGATTAAAATACAAAGCACGGCTGCACACACAGCAACGGCAAAAATAAGCTTTTTTGATTTTTTCATTTTCTCACCCCGTATATAATTACGTTTATTATATCACCTTATTACAAGCTAAGCAATAAAAAGCGGAAACCTCCGCAAAATGCAGAAGCTTCCGCCAAATGTAAAAAATCGCAGCCGCTTGAATGTAACACCGTCATCGGAGCATTCTATGCAATAATCATCCTTTTGGCGGCTGAACCTGTACCACACGGATTTGATTGAGGGGTCTGTTTCGGTGGCAGCCCAATCGGAATAAAGTCGGAGGCCAA
>JAZSIQ010000141.1:0-8096 GCA_045533875.1 Acutalibacteraceae bacterium
ATTACTACGGCAACGATATAAACATAGTGCCTGATTTTATGGTTAAATTTAAAACGGAATCTTATTCGGGTGTGTTGCTTCGTTTGGGAAGTGTAGGGGAAGATGTGCGCACAATACAGCGGCAGCTCAACAGAATATCAACCAATTATCCGCTTATACCGAAAATTCCTAATGTAAACGGGATTTTTGATGCTACTACGCAGGCATCGGTGAGAACATTTCAGCAGGTGTTCGGGCTTGCGGTTGACGGAATTGTGGGCAAGGCAACCTGGTACAAAATCAAACAGGTTTTTAATGCAGTCAAGCGGATTTCGGAGCTTTATTCCGAGGGGATAACACTTTCTGAGGTGCAAAGACAGTTCAGCAAAGTGATAAGACAGGGCGACAGAGGGATAGAAGTAAGCACAATCCAGTACTATCTTGCTTTTATTTCGGCATTTGATGATGCTGTTCCGCAGATTTCGATTGACGGTATTTTCGGCCCTGCTACACTCAATGCAGTAACCGCTTTTCAGAGGGAATACGGGTTGAGTCAGGACGGAATAGTAGGCAGAGCAACCTGGAATAAACTCCAGGATGTGTATAACAGCATTGTGCGTGATTTGCCCGATGTTTATAATGTTTATCCGGGTTATTTTCTTACTACCGGCACAAGAGGGAATGCCGTGAGAGAGCTTCAGAATATGCTTCGTACCATTGCTCAGAATGAGGGTTCAATACCACTTGTTGAGGCAGACGGAGTATATGGGGAAAGAACCCGTGATGCGGTAAGTGCATTCCAGAGAACAGCAGGGCTTCCTGTTAACGGAGCGGTGGGACCCATCACATGGAATGCCATTATGGAGAGGTACAATGAATATCGCTGAAAAAACAGAGAACACTAAATCCGAATGATATTTGTTCGGGGGATGCTATGGAAAACAAACGGTTTAACAGCGATTATAACGGCAATGTAAAGCTTTTGTCAGATTGCTTGCGCACGGACAGCAGCTTTGATCTGATAACAAGGCGCATAACCTTTTCGGGCAGAAATGCGAGTGTGTTTTATGTTGACGGGCTTTGTAAAGATGAGGTGATTGAAAAAATCTCATGGGTGCTGCTCAATGCAAAACCTGAAACACTCGGTACAAATGACGTGGGCGATTTTATGCGCTCGCTTGTAACCTTTGCGGAGAATTTTACGGTTACAGATGTAAGTCATGCAGCACGGGCGGTGCTTTCAGGCTCTGCTGTTCTGGTAGTGCAGGGACTTGACGAGGCGATTGTTATTGATGTGCGCCTTGCTCCTGCACGCTCTGTGGATGAGCCGCAGAGTGACAGAGTTTTAAGAGGTCCGCATGACGGATTTGTGGAATCGCTTATGGTAAACTGCGCCCTTATCCGCAGAAGAATACGGGATGCCCGTCTGACAATGGAACAGTATATAGTGGGCAGTGAGTCTAAAAGTGATGTTGTTCTTTGTTTTATGCAGGGTAAGGTTAATGAAAAGGCTCTGAAAAATCTGCGCAAAAAGCTTGAGAGCATTGATGTTGAAGCGCTTACGATGAGCCAGCAGAGCCTTATGGAGTGTTTGCAACCGAAGCAGGCATTCAACCCTTTTCCTAAGGCGAGATATTCGGAAAGACCCGATTGTGCGGCGGCGGCAATACAGGAGGGCGGTATAATAATTCTATGCGAAAATTCGCCGGTAGCAATAGTGGTGCCAACGGGTGTTTTTGATTTTCTGCAGGATACAAATGATTACTATCTATCGCCATTTGTGGGGTCATATCTTAGAATGGTAAGGCTGATTGTTATTCTGCTTACGGTTTTGCTCACTCCCGTGTGGTTTTGGCTCGTAAGCAATCCTGAAATCATACCCGAATGGCTGAATTTTATTAAGATTGAAAAGCCGAACACCGTGCCTGTTTTTGCTCAGCTTCTTATAGTTGAGCTCGTGATTGATGCGCTGAAGCTTGCATCTATAAATACACCGTCGGCTCTGAGCGGTTCTTTCAGTATTGTAGGTGCGCTTGTGCTCGGAGAGTTTGCGGTGCAGTCGGGCTGGTTTGTTTCGGAGGTTGTGCTTTACATGGCCTTTGTTGCAATTACGGACTTTGCTCAGCCGAGCGTGGAATTCGGGTATTCCTTAAAGCTGATAAGGCTTCTGATGCTTGTGCTGACCCGTCTGTTGTCCTTTTGGGGGCTGTTTGCAGGGCTTGCGGTGGCGGCGGTTACGGTCGCATCAACAAAAACTCTTGCAGGCACATCCTATCTTTATCCGCTTATTCCTTTTAATGCAAAATCGCTTTCAAGCCTGCTTATACGCAAGCCGATCAAAGTTAATATAAAAAAAGAATCCCGTCCGTGAGGGCGGGATTCCTTATGCTCGCTAACTTAATCAACAATAAATCTTTTATATTTTTCGATGAGATTTCTTGCGGTTTCAACTGTGTCTGCGTTTGAGGGCTCTTCGGGAGAAACATTCTGGAGCCAGCTCTTGTCGAATTTTTCAAAGTTTCTGTAAAACTTGCTTCCGAGGTATTCGTTTCGTTCGCAGTGCTGCTTTTTGGTTTCGGTTTTGAAGTGCTTTTTGTGGAAGAATTCGGCAAGCTGCTCGAAGAAAGAATGCCAGCGCTGTAAATAATAAGTTTTGATCAATCCGCCCCACTCTTTCCAAGCGTAGTCATAGTTCACGGTGCGTCCCATGGGACCCCATACCGTGAGCTGGCTGAGCAGATTAAGCTCGAAGTTGTTTTGGTCTTTTTCGACTGTGGCAAGGGCAGAAGCGTCACAAAGATTCTTGTAAAGAGTCAACTCGGGTCGTGTCTGCAGAAGAGAGTCCATATCCTCAAGGATTTTAAGGAAAAGGTTTGCTGACTGTTCAAATTCAACCTTATCTTTGGCATAAAAAGCTTCCATTACCTTACGGTACAGCAGATTTTCATGGTTGCTGAGCACCTGACGCACAATGTCACACACGTCAAATTCGTATCCGTCACCGCTTGCGTTTTCGGCGCTGAGCAAAAGCTCTGCAGCTTCAAGCAGTTTTGCGTTTGAATATCTTACGGTAAGAGTATCGTTGGGAGCGGTGTGCTGAAGATTGGTTGAGGGTCTTGCACAAATGACAGAGCCTGTTTCTCTGCCTGTGCAGTTTTTACTGTAACAGCTCTCACGCAGCGCATGCATTGCATCAACAAGGCACTGCTCGTCGCTTGCATATCTCCTTTTTGCGTAAGCTGCAAGCCATTCGTCAAGCGGAACGCTTTCGCTTTGCGTGAGCATTTCAAAAGCGAGGTCATAATAGAGAGGATTCTGCCTGATTCCTTCCATAAAAAGACCAGTTCCGCAAGCGTTGGGATACTCGTTTTTGATTGATATATAAGGGTTTGCGGCAATTGCTTCAATGCTTCCGTGCAGGGTGTTGCGGTCACCGAAGTTGTGGATATGACCTGCCACAAAATCGTGACCCCAGAAGCCTTCAGTTTCCTTGTATTTTTCGCTGTTGATGTCAAGCACAAGAAGTCTGCCGTGGGGAACGGATTTGACAATCGGCTCATAGAGCGACCATGCCTGCATGACCCACACAGATTCGCTGTCAAACTCCTGATACAGAGTGTCAATTGTTCTGCCTACGTTCCAGAGATAATTCTTGAGCTTTGATGCAGGTTTGTTCTCATGAAACGGATCGCATGCGTAATAATGGAATGCGCCGAAAAGCTGACGCTGTTTTTCAAGGAAAGCTCTGCCGAATTTTTTGAACAGAGGGTCAAGAGGGTCAACAATATAAGTGACGGGGAAATTGCACCAGGGCTTTACCATGTTGAGCTTTGACTTGTGATAAGCCTTGAGTCTGGTTATTGATTTGGGAATAAGACCCGAGTAACCCTGCTGAATGGGCGTCATTCCGAGCTCAACCTCACGGTCGATAATCTTTTTGCCCAGTTCAAGTCGGGAATCAATATATGATTTATCGGTAAGCGGAAAATAACCGTAAATATTACCCATAAGCTGCCATGCCCAGAAGCCGGGGCCCGAAAGGAATTCAAGCGCACCCGTGTCGCTGTACTTGAAATCACGCAGAGTATAATACCATACAGCCTCGGTGCCTACAACGCTCAGCGGCATATTGATACCGTTCATTGCCATGTAGTCGATTTCACGCTCCCAACGTTCCCAGTCCCACCAGGCACATGAATAGCCGAGCGTGCAATAGTTCATGTAAACACGCTTGTCCTGTTCTATTATAAAACGTATCTCTTTGTCGGGCAGCGGTGCACTGTCAACAGCGGGCATTTTTTCGTTGCCGCAGTGTGAAAGATTAACCTTGCAGTAATCCTTGAGATAGCGGTAGTATGCCATGGCCTGGCTTATTTTACAGTCGCCGCCGAGCACAATTTTTCCGTTTTCCTCTCTGACAGTATAAACGGATTTGCCGTTAACCTTTTCGATGTCTTCAAGAATAAAGCATGAGGCAATATCGGGGGTGTTTCGTTTGATGAGGTTGAGCATTGAATCGCCCTTTCTGAACTTTTTAAAGTATAATAAGTTAATAATACTAAACTATCAGGAAAGAAGCAAGCCTTTTAATAAAAACTTTATCTGAAAAAGTCAGCTCTTTGTGAGCATAATGCAAGGAAAGAGATGAAAAGCAACCTGTTTTTGCCTTTTTCTTTGTAAAAAGTTGTATAAAAATTCGTTTTTTATCTTTACATAAAGATAAAAATAAAGTATTATGTAACATAGGGCAAATAGGAGTTTTAATTACATTTTAAGAGGTGTTTGTTATGCAAGCTGTTTATAAAAGGATTTTGCTTAAAATAAGCGGTGAAGTGCTTGCCGGCGAAAAGGGCAGCGGCTTTGATTTTGAAGTTGTTGAATCCATCTGCTCCGCCATTAAAAGCGTAAGCGAAATGGGAGTTGAAGTTGGTCTTGTAGTTGGCGGCGGCAATTTCTGGAGAGGACGCTCAAGCGGCTCAATGAACAGAGCAAGGGCAGACCATATCGGCATGCTTGCGACCGTTATGAATTCAATCATGCTTGAGGAAACTCTTCGCCAGATGGGCGTAAAGGCAACTGCGCAGACGGCAGTACCCATGA
The DNA here is from genome assembly GCA_045533875.1 of Acutalibacteraceae bacterium. GTDB lineage: Bacteria > Bacillota > Clostridia > Oscillospirales > Acutalibacteraceae > CAG-177. The sequence continues at coordinate 5,080 of JAZSIQ010000141.1, forward strand.
TGTCCCTTGCGGAGCCTTATTCACAGCGTGAGGCTTGCAGACGTCTTGATAACGGCGAAATAGTAATTTTCGGTGCAGGCACAGGCAGTCCCTTCTTCACCACTGACACCTGCGCAGCTCTCAGAGCGGCTGAAATCGGAGCGGATATTTTCTTTAAGGCAACCAATGTTGACGGTGTTTACGATAAGGACCCCAATAAATTTGAGGATGCCGTAAAGTATGATGTTCTCACTCAGAGCGAAGTTCTTGAAAAGAATCTTAAAGTTATGGACGCAACGGCAGCGTCTCTCTGCCGTGACAATAAACTTCCCATTCTTGTTTTCAATCTTTCTGACCCTCAGAATATAGTCAGAGCGGTTGCAGGCGAAAATGTAGGCACAATAGTTAAGGAGGACTAATTAATGGAAACCGTATACACAACAGTTAAAGAAAAAATGGGCAAAACCGTAAGCGTGCTTAATTCCGAATATTCCGCTATCAGAGCCGGCAGAGCCAATCCTGCTGTTCTTGATAAAATCAGAGTAGATTATTACGGCACTCCCACACCTATAAATCAGATGGCTGCAGTATCAGTTGCAGAGGCAAGAATTCTTACAATTCAGCCCTGGGATACTTCCACACTTCACACCATTGAGAAGGCAATCCTTGCTTCCGACCTCGGCATCAATCCTCAGAACGACGGCAGAATCATCCGCCTTATGTTCCCTCAGCCCACAGAGGAAAGAAGACGTGAGCTTGTTAAGGATATCAACAAGATGGCAGAGGATTCAAGAGTAGCTATCCGCTCAATCAGAAGAGACGGTATTGATAAACTTAAGAAGATGGAAAAGGCTTCCGAAATCACAGAGGATGACCTTAAAATCGGCGAAAAGAAACTTCAGGAGTTTACCGATAAGTATATTAAGGAAATTGATGCAGCCGCTTCCGAAAAAGAAAAGGAAGTCATGTCTGTTTGATTTCGGGTGAACAAATGGATAAAGAAATTCTTAAAGGGCTGGAGCTGCCCCGTCACATAGGTTTTATTATGGATGGCAACGGCAGATGGGCTCAAAAGCGGAATCTTGAACGCTCCGAGGGTCATAAGGCAGGGGCGCAGGCTTTTCGCAGGATATGCGATTACGCTTCCGAGCTCGGAATAGAGGCGGTAACCTTCTACGCTTTTTCAACAGAGAATTGGAAAAGACCGCAGAAAGAGGTTGATGCCATTATGAATCTTTTCCGTGAGTTCCTTGAAGAAGCGCAGCAGCGAAGCGATGAGAATGAAGAGCGCGGGGTAAGCATACGCTTTATCGGTGATAAAAGTGTGCTTGCGCCTGACCTTCAGGCGTTGTTTGAAAAATGCGAAAAGCAGACTTCCTCAAAAAACAGAACAACAGTAAACCTTGCTGTCAATTACGGCGGCAGGGCAGAGATAGTGCGTGCGGCAGTGTGCCTTGCCAAAAAGGCGGCCGCAGGCGAAATTGACCCCGACGATATAACGGAGCAGAGTATTTCTGACGAGCTTTATACCGCAGGTCAGCCTGACCCGGATTTGATAATCAGACCGGGCGGTGAAAACAGAATTTCAAATTTCCTTATCTGGCAGTCGGCATATTCTGAGTTTTTGTTTACTCAGACTCTTTGGCCTGATTTCTACGAGAAGGATTTGGATGAAGCAATAATCGAATTTTGTAAGCGAAACCGCCGTTATGGCGGAATTTAAGAGAAAAGAGTGTACCCGACATGAAAACAAGAATAATAACGGGAGTGAGTGCGGCATTTGTTGCAATAGCGGCCATTATCTTTATGCAATATCCGTTGGTAATGGGCATTCTCGGCGCATTTTTCGCAGGAATATCTGTATATGAAATACTCCATGTTATCAAGTGTGAAAACAAGGTTATAACAGGCATAAGTGTTGCTTTTTGTGCAATGATACCTTTATATAATGATATAAAGGCGTATGTCACTTATCATACCGAAAGCACTTTCTTTGATAATTTCAATATGCCTGTATGGATTGTGCTTGCCGTTTATACTTTTGTTATTCTTCTTGTTATGCTCAGAATGTATGGTAAAACGAAGTTTGAGCATGCGGCAATGGCTGTTTTTTCGTCGGTAGCGGTAGGATTTTCCTACTCAACCCTTATTTTCCTCAGAGATCTTGACCATGCATATCCCGAGCATTTTCAGCAGGCTCAGAGCTTTTTCATTGTTCTCGGCTCTCTTTACTGCGCATGGATTTCCGATACCTTTGCGTATTTCTTTGGCAGAAAGCTTGGCAAGCATAAGCTTGCCCCCAGAATCAGCCCCAAGAAATCCGTTGAGGGCGCTGTTGCAGGTGTTTTAGGCACTATTGTGGTTGCACTTATCACCTTCTTTGTTGCAAGCCACTGGTTTGACAGACATCCCGATACCATCAAATGGTGGATGGTTGCTCTTGTAACTGCGGCAGGCGTAATAATGGGTATGTGCGGTGACCTTTCCGCTTCCGTTATCAAAAGAAACTACGGCGAGAAGGATTTCGGCACAATTTTCCCCGGTCACGGTGGTGTAATGGACAGATTTGACAGTTTCCTTTTTGCGCTTCCTACCGTGTATATTATTATTACTTTAGTTATGAGCTTTGTTTCATAAGGAGAAATTCTTATGGGTAAATCTATTGTTATTCTCGGTTCAACAGGCTCAATAGGCACGCAGGCTCTTGAGGTTGCCGAATTCGGCGGCTACAAGGTGCGTGCGATTACTGCCAACAGCGCAGTATCCGTGCTTGAAGAACAGGTAAGAAAATTTAAACCCGAATTTGCAGCGGCTGCCGATGAAAAGGCGGCCGCAGATTTAAAAATAAGGATAGCCGATACTTTTACAAAGGTGCTTGCAGGCACCGAGGGTGTTTGCGAATGTGCGGCTTGCGAGGCGGATACAGTTCTCAACAGCGTTGTGGGAATTGCGGGTCTTGCACCTACATTGGCGGCAATTTCGGCTAAGAACACGCTTGCTCTTGCAAACAAGGAATCCCTTGTTACAGGGGGCGAGCT
>JAZSIQ010000163.1:0-3110 GCA_045533875.1 Acutalibacteraceae bacterium
GCCGCTCATCACTTTTTTTACCGCAACCCTTGCCGCACCTGCAAACTCAGAGATTTTGCTTGCCACGTGATAACTGACAGTGGGATTGCCCTTAAAAAGCCCCCCCGAGAGGTAATACCACGAGGAAAGATAATCTCCGCCTTCGTCAAGCAGCTGCTTGTAAAGCCTTGCATCATAAGCCGCCTGATAGGTGTATCCGCAGGTTCTTGAAAGAAGGTCTGCGCCATCCTTGCCGCTGACGTTGCCGGAATGAATTCTGCCCTCATCTACTCCGATGATAAGATTCTTAATCCCTGCTTCTTCTGCAGTTTCCCTGAGGTAAGCTATGCACTCAGGGAGAGTTCTGCCCTGCGTATATTCTCCGGGGCGCATATCGTAAAACGAGGTAGCAAGGAAACAAATTCTGCTTGACTTCTCACCCGTTTTATAGTTTGTTCCGTTTGCACAATGCTGTATAAAAAGAGCTTCATCCCATAATCCTTCGCTTACCGTCATTGAATGAGCACCCACAAAAACATCCTCACCTATCACATCAATGAGTGCCTGTACTGTGTAATCGTAAAGCTTGAAATAAGCCTCGGCAGATTCCTGAGGGTCGCCGCTGACAGCCTTGAACCAATCGGCGTTCTCATACTCAGTCATAACTCCGAAGCGCCATGTAAGCACCTCCTCGGTGCCGAATTCATCAACGAGAGCATGTGCCATGGCAGCTATGTAATTGTAATAAACATCATAATCATCGGGCGGATAAATATTTGCCCCGAAATACTCATCCTCGCTTGATGCCGCAGAATATTTGAGCGGCACGCTTCCGAGCTTAAGATGAGGCTTTGCACCGATTTCAACAATCCCTCTGCAATTTTCAATAAGTCGGGAAAAATCGTAATCGTCAAGCACGGTTTTATCAAGAGGGTCTTTGAACAAATCCCTTGAAGCATTACCGCCCGTGCACTGCATAAGCTGAACGTAATCCACAAACTCAAAAATATTATACTCACTGTTGATTTCAGGGTCTGTAAATTGGGAGTCAGAGTTCATATCCCACACGTTTACATTGCTTACGGGATTTACGAGATTTTCACCTTTCTCAGAAGTATCAACGGTAAAAGTATAACTGCTGCCGATTCCCATAATAAACGTTACCGCCGCAGTTAAAACGGAAATGATACGTGCGATTACAGCGCTCACGCAACATCCCTCCTTATAATTTTTCAATTTTAAATATGTCACATACTTTTGCCTGTGTCAAGCGTTATTTTTAAAATAATATTCTTGAAATAAATAATATTTGTGATATAATTATTTTATTATAAAATATTTAGGAGGCGTTCTATTTTGAAAAAAATTATTTCCGTATTGCTCTGCGCCGTTATGCTTGTAAGCTGCGTAATTATGCCTGCAAATGCAGAGAATACAACAAAGCTTAAGTTCGGTGATGACGGTAAATTCAGAATTCTTCACTTTGCCGATTTTCAGGATATTTTCTATATGATGAATGCTACGAAAGATTTTATCCACGCCGCAATTGAAGAGGCTCAGCCCGACCTCATCGTTCTTGGCGGTGACAATATCACAGGCGGCGCCGGCATCATCAAGCCCCTTACTCGTATGTCAATAGATCAGTTTATGAGTATTTTTGAAGAATACGGCATTCCTGTTGCCGCTGTTTTCGGAAACCATGACAGTGAAGGCGCAGCCACCAAGGAAGATATGATGAAAATGTACGAAAGCTACGATTGCTTCGTCGGCTGCGAAGGTGAAGACCTTACAGGCTGCGGCAACTACAATCTTCCCATCTACGCTTCTGACAGCGATAAGGTTGCTTTCAATCTCTGGCTTATAGACTCCCTCACCTACAATGAAAGCGACAAAAAAGACAACTACTGCGAAAACGATCTTGAGGGTTATGCCTGCGTACATAAGGACCAGATTGACTGGTATGTAAAAACTTCAAACGAGCTTAAAGCCGCAAACGGCGGCAATCCCGTTCCTTCGCTTGCTTTCCAGCACATTGTTGTGCCTGAGATTTATGATGCTCTTGAAAAAACAGAAACCGGTTATAAACTCCCTGAGGGTGCAAAAGGCGTACTCGGCGAAGACCCCTGCCCTCCCCATTATTCAAACGGACAGTTTGATGCTATGGTAAACCAGGGCGACGTGCTCGGAATGTTCTTTGGTCACGACCACACAAACACTTATGAAGTTGAGCACAAGGGCATTGACCTTGTTAACACTCCCGGCACAGGTTTCCACTCCTACGGTGATGAAACACGAGGCGCAAGAGTAATTGACCTTGACGAAAGTGACCTCTGGAATTACGAAACAGAGCTTATCTTCTGGCGCGAAATCTTTGACGTTGAAAATAACGCACTTGCAAATTACCGTTTCATTTACAGCGCAAGCGAATACTCATTCGCTGAGCAGGTAAAGGCATTCTTCCTTTATATTTTTGAAGCGGCTCTTCTCATCCTCAAAAACATCAAATAATATTGATTTGCATAACCCTGCCTGACTTCGGGCAGGGTTTGTTTTTAATCAATTTGACACGCAAAGAATTTGATTTTATAATAAATGCAATACAGAACACGGGAGGCATCGTTTATGTCCGCAATATTGAAAGCAATAATTTCGGTTTTGGCTACATCAAAACCAAATCAATGGTTGACCATTTCAGGCTCTGCTAATGGCAGTATATAAATATCGGTGTTTATATTTAAATAATGAACTCCGTTTATCGAGCAATCGGTAAGCGGAGTTTTTGCGTTTGACTAAACATAAATCAAGAGTCTGTTCACAAAATAAGACCTTATCAAATTCGAACTTGAGTGTTATAATCACAACAGAAGCTTCGAGAAAAATGAAAAAGGTGAAAACAATGAACAATATTTTCAGCGACAATCTCAAAAAATTCCGTCTTGCAAAAGGTTTGACCCAAGAACAGGTTGCAGAAAAACTTAATGTTAATTCTCAGACTGTTTCTCGATGGGAGTGCGGAACAACTCTGCCTGATGTTCTTACCTTACCTGAACTCGCAAGACTCTACGAAGTAACGGTTGATGATTTTTATAAAAAGAATTCTGTTGCCTACGATAACTACGCACAGCGACTTG
>JAZSIQ010000019.1:0-1533 GCA_045533875.1 Acutalibacteraceae bacterium
GAAAAATCGGTATAGCTTTTAACCTCCACTATGTGGCTGTGACCGCCCGAAACAACAAGGCACAAAAACGGCGGCTCAAGGTCGGGGTGAGTGATATAGTTGGAGGCTATGTGTGAACGCAGATGATGCACGGGGATAAGCGGAAGCCCCGTTGACATTGACAGCCCCTTTGCAAAATTAACGCCAACCAACAGCGCACCTATCAGCCCCGGTGCATAGGTTACAGCAATGGCATCAAGCTCAGAATAGCTTAGCCCTGCCTCGCTTACTGCTCTTTCAACAACGCCGCTTATTGCCTGAGTGTGCATTCTTGAAGCAATCTCCGGCACAACTCCGCCGTATATTATATGCTCTTTTATCTGGGTTGCTATAACGCTTGATAAAACCTTGCGTCCGTCCTCAACAACGGCTGCCGCGGTTTCATCGCAGGAAGATTCAATTGCAAGTATTCTCATAAATTATCATTCCTCAAAATATTTGGTCATAATCAGCGCATCTTCAACGGGATCGCTGTAAAAATTCTTACGCCTGCCCTGCTGTGTAAAGCCGAGTTTTTCATAAAGCCTGAGCGCCCCTGCATTTGACGGGCGCACCTCAAGAGTTATAAACTCCCGTCCTCTCTCTTTTGCACCGCTTTCAGCCGCAGTTATAAGAGTTTTGGCAATACCGCTGCGGCGCATTGCAGGGGTAACGGCAACGTTGGTAATCTCGCAGCTTTCAAAGAATTCAAGAATCCCTATATATCCCACCGTCTCGCCGTCAACACACGCTACGAGAAAATGAGCATTTTCGTTTGAAAGCTCTTCTTCTATGCCTTGCCTGCTCCACGGTCTTGAAAAACATTCCTTCTCAAGCTTTTCCACTGCATCAATATGGCATTCGTTCATATTTAATATTTCAATTTTCATCGCTTTCACCGATAATCTCATCAAACTGCGCTTCAAGTGCCGTTTTGATTTCGTTAGCGCATTTCATATATCGCTCGGCATTGCCTGAAAACGGGTCTGATATTCCGTTGCCGAGCACACGGATTTTGCTTTCATCAACGTAAAGGGTAAGCGAATAAGCATGCTCCCTCGTCATGCAGACAAACAAATCCGTTTCCTCCAGCAGGTATGCCGTGATTCTTCTTGCCCTGTGGGAAGAAATATCCGCTCCGAAGCAGGCTGCCGCTTCAACGGCATTTTCGCTTGCGGGCGAGCCCGTGCAGGCAAAAAGACCTGCACTTGAGCATTCCACGCCGTCTATCCCCTTATCTCTGAGCATCTTTTTAAAAATGCCCTCTGCCATTGGACTGCGGCAGGTATTGCCCGTGCATACAAACAGTATTTTCATATCCTTATCCCTTTGCATCATACCATGTTTTGCCCGTGCCTACATCGGCAAGGAGCGAAACACGCATTTCAACTGCATTTTCCATTTCTTTTTTAACTATCTCGCAAGCAAGAGCCGCCTCATCCTCAGGCGCTTCAACAATCAGCTCATCATGCACCTGCATGATAAGCCTTGCCTTCATGAAGTCGGATCGTAGCC
>JAZSIQ010000184.1:0-26871 GCA_045533875.1 Acutalibacteraceae bacterium
GGCTACGATCCGACTTATCTATGCCTATAACCGCCTTGCTCAGGGCAAACGAAGGCGCCCACACCAGTCCGCAATAGCCGTTATCAAGCAAGCCGAAGCCGCTGATTGTTCTTGAAAGCTCGGCCGAGCCAGCAAACATCATATAAACATCCGCCTCAGCTGCGTTTTCGGTTATGTACGCCCCCGGGAAACCGCTGATTTGGTTAAGCGTTTCGCAAAGCGCCTCAATAAGCTCAACATCACGGCCAACATAATTACCCATAAGTAAAATCCCGACCCGATGTGTCCATTTAACCACCCTGCCAAGGTCAATCTCACTCTCATTATTGAGCGCCGTGAGTACAAAATAATCAATTATATTCTGCTTTGAATATCCCGAAACACGCATGCTTTTGGTTACGGGCTGAGCGGTGCTCTCTTCGGTGGTCTTCACAACAGTCACCTTTTCGGTTACTTCGGCTATAATCTGATTAAGCTTTTCGAGCAGGTTTTCTTCCCATTCGTCCGTCTGAGGCTCGGCGGTTGTTGCCTGCTCAGTAGTATGCACCTGAGTAGTCTCAGGCTCCGAGACGGTTGTTTGCGTTACCTCTTCGGTAACGGGCAAGGTGTTTTCCGTCACGGTTTCGGTTAAAGCAGAGGATGACACGGCAGTAAGCCTTGCCTGCTCCTCTGTTTTCTTTTTGACAGAGCAACCCGATACGGTTGCAACAATCACAATAAATGCCATTATGGCCGCTATCCTTTTATTCATAGCGCCTCCTGACTCAGAATTCATCGCTTGCTCCGCGGGCGGAGAATCTGTCTGACACTTCGAGCATAAAGCTGTACATGGGCGAAAACGCCGCATAACAGCCTTTAAGGATTTCTATTATCGTTTCATCCTCAAGGTCTTTCAAATCAGGGGATGCAAACGAAAAATAAACTGATTTGCAGTTATAGTATTTTTCAAGCCCTTCGGGGCAGCCCTCCTTCGGGCGCTTATACATATCACCGTCTATTACCGCTCCGACCTTTTCGCAAAGCTCAACCGCTGCCCTGAAATCCTGAGGCTTTTCCCTTATCAATTCACGCCAAACGGTAAGTAGTGACGGCGTCTGATAAAACAAACCTACTCCGAGCGAATAATTCCTCGGTGTAAATTCAAACCACATACAGGGATAATGCTGCCACTGGTGTTTATCACGCATAAACATTACCCAAAGGTTTTCTCTGTAAAGGTGCTGATCTTTTGTATACCTGGTGTCACGCCTTACTCGGGACACCATTTTGGTAGGTACGGTATTCATAAACGGGTCAAGCACAGAAAGCTGCTCGGAAAGAATTGCCGCAATCTGGCGCATAGGGATTACTGCCAAATCCTTTATACGCTGTTTATTTTCCTCATAAAAATCACGGGAATCCCTGAATCTGTTTTCAGAAAGCAGCAGCCGTGCTTCGGGAGTTATTCCGTTAAACTTCATCATATCAATCCTTTTTTAACCATACGCTCAGCGGCAAGCATTACCCCCGCCTTTGCCGAATGATAATTGAGACCGCCCTGCATCCAAACGGCAAAGGGCTCTCTCAAGGGAGCATCGGCGGAAAGCTCAATTGATGCGCCCATTATAAAAGCACCAGCCGCCATTATTACTTTGCTGTCGTATCCCGGCATATCCGAAGGCTCAGGCACAACAAACGAATCAACAGGCGCACCTGACTGCATTCCCTCGCAAAAAGCGATAAGCTTTTCGGGAGTTTCAAGGCAAAGCGCCTGAATTATATCCGCTCTGCACTCGCTGCTTGAGGGGGTTACGGCAAAGCCGAAATCCTCAAACATAGCCGAAGTAAATACCGCAGTTTTAAGCGCTTCACCCACTACATGGGGTGCGCTGAAAATGCCCATATACATGTTTCTGCTTTCTGAAAGAGTTGCTCCTACCTCTCTGCCGAGACCGGGAACAGTCATTCTGTAAGCACACAGCTCAATCAAATCCGCATTACCGGCAATGTAACCGCCCGTTCTTGCGATTCCGCCGCCTGCATTTTTGATAAGCGAACCGGCAATGATATCCGCTCCGACCTGAGTAGGCTCAAGCTTTTCAACGAACTCACCGTAGCAATTATCAACCATTACGATACAGTTGCAAACAGCTTTGACCTCTTTGATAATTTTTGCAATTTCATTTACCGTAATGCTGGGACGCAGAGAATAACCCCTTGAACGCTGAATATAGACCATCCTCGGCTGAATTCTTGCCGCCGCTTCTATGATTGCGGGAAGGTCAGGTCTTCCGTTTTCATCAAGGTCTACCTGAGCGTATGTAACCCCGTAATCGGCAAGAGTACCCTGCCCTTTGCCCTTACCGTCTATTCCGATAACTCCGTGAATTGTATCGTAGGGCAAGCCGGTAACGCAAAGCATGGTATCTCCCGGGCGCAAAACACCGTAAAGAGCAATACCGAGAGTATGGGTGCCGCAAGTAAAGGAATGGCGAACAAGCGCATCCTCGGCGCCGAAAACTTCGGCATAGATTCTGTCAAGCTTCTCCCTGCCTCTATCGCCGTAGGCATAACCCGTAGAGCCTGCAAAATCACTTTCGCATACTCCGTTTGCTATAAAAGCAGAAAGCACCTTCTGCTGATTGTATTCGGTAATTTCATCTATCCGTGCAAACATTGCAGAGCACTTGCTTTCAGCCTCAAGTGCCGCCTGTCTGATTTTTTCGCTGTATTTAATAAACATTTCTTTTAGCTTCTTTCTCAAATAAAATTCACTTCGGTCCATTTGCCGCAGGCAACAAAACCGATTTTTTTATAAAATTCCAAAAGGCTATACTCTCTGCAAAAAAGGAAAACTCTTTTATCCTGCGCCTTCATTTCTCCCGCAAGGGCTGAAACGAGCTTTGATGCAAGCCCTTTGCCCCTTTGGGCAGGATTGGTGGCAACTGCACCGAGAAGCACGCTTTTTTCGCCTATAAACAGCGCCGATGCGCAGGCATCAAGGCTGTCCGAAATTATTGCAGCTGTTTTCGCCGTACCTTTATTGAGCCTTGCCGCAAAATCCGCAAGGAAGCTGCCGTAATCCCCCATTCCAAATCCGCACTGCAAAAGCAGAGCGTACATTTGCTTTAAATCGGGAGTACCGCAAAACGGATTAGTACAGGCATCACCGATATACTCCACAATATGTGAACACAACGAGGGTGCGTAACCAAGGTTGGCACACACTTCATAAGAGCATACAAGAGTTTTACATCCGACCGTTTCTATAAAGGTTTTAAGCTCTTCATAATCCGCTGCCGAATTACAGCAAAGAGTCATCACGCCATCGACCCTGCAAACGGCGGCATTTTCAGCCTGAGTCCAGAATTCGGCAAACTTACACTGTGCACCGTAGGTTTTGAAAAGCGCCTGAATCCTCGCCGCATAAGCATCACACGGCAAAAACGAAAACGAAGTAACGTTATCAGCAAGCTTAAGCATCGGCAAAATCCTCTGCAAGAGCTTTTAAAAGACGCATGCTTTCAACCGCATCATTATAATTTATAACACAGCTCGGGGAATGAAGATAACGGCAGGGCACAGAAACGGTAAGAGTTCTGATACCGCCTGCAGTTTTATGAATTGCGCCAGCATTGTTGCCGCCTGCAACCGCCGTTTTAATCTGAGCTTTTATATCCTTTGCTTTTGCAATTTCAAAAGCTCTTTTGAAAAGCTGATGATTGTAAACGGTGGAATTATCCATGAAGGATACAGTTGCACCTTCGCCGAGAAGGCATACTTTTTTATCCTCGCTGACAGAAGGAAGATCCGCCGCCGTGGTGGTTTCGGCAACAAGAGCGTAATCGGGCTTAATGTTATAAGCCGCTGTGCCTGCTCCTCTCAAACCTACCTCCTCCTGCACGCTGAAGGAAAACCAGAGGTCATACTCATTTTCGCTTTTGATTATTTCAAGCAGTATTGCGCACCCCGCTCTGTCATCAAGTGCTTTCGCCTTAATGAAATTTTCACCCATTTCAATGTAATCGCTGTCAAAGCAGACCTCATCGCCGGGGGAAACATATTTTTCCGCCTCTTCCTTACTTGAAGCGCCTATGTCAATATAAAGCTCGCCGTCATCGGGTATTTCCCTGCGCTTATCCGCACCGACAAGATGAATGGGCACGATACCTGTAACACCGGGGATTTTATCCTCACCTACACGCACGTTTTTACCCACGATTACTTTATTGTTGATTCCGCCGACCTTAGAAAATTTAAGCAGTCCGTTTTCACATACATAGGTTACAACGAAGCCGACCTCATCCATGTGAGCATCAAGCATTACTTTATTTTTAGGAGTTTTCTTACCCTTTTTGAATACAAGCAGATTGCCGAGAGGGTCAACGGAGTATTCGGCTATACCCTCAATCTGAGAAATGATATATTCCCTTACCTTGTCCTCTCTTCCGGATATTCCGTCCAACGAGCAGAGAGCCTTTATTGTTTCACGCATTGCCCTCACTCCTTTCAAGAATATATGCCGCCATAAGCTGAGCGACAGCTTCAATATCATCAACACACACGGTTTCAACCGCAGTATGCATATTCCTTATCGGAATTGAAAGCAAAGCGCATTTAATGCCGCCTGCGCAGGTCTGAATACTATCTGAATTAGTAGAGGTAGAGCCGCCCATTACGTCGCTCTGCCATTTGATATCCTTTTCTTTTGCAATAGAAACGAGTTTTTTGCTCATTGCATTATCAAGCGTTGCGGCAAAGCCAATCATGGCACCACCGCCGAGCTTGCCTGATTCTTCATCCTTGACTCCGGGAGCATTTGCAAAGCCCACATCAACGGCTATCGCTTCATTTGCGCTGCTTGCAAAGCCTGCTGTTTTTGCACCTGAACCGCCCGTTTCCTCCTGCACGGAAAACGAAACCGTAAGCGCACAGGTTTCCTTTCCGCTTTCCTCAAGAATTTCAAGGCAACGCAGAACGGCTGCAACACCCGCTCTGTCATCAACGCAAGGGCTTACCGCTTTGTTTTCAAGCAATCTCCTTTGAGCACCGTTAAACGTAACGGTATCGCCCGCAGAGATGAGCCTCTGTGCTTCTTCTCCGAGGCCGGTATCAATGCATATTTCGCTCAAATCGGGGGCTTTTGAAGCATCATCACCCTTTGAAAGGTGGGGCGGAATACTTGAAATAACTCCGAAAACTTTACGGCTGCCCCATATTGTCACCTCGCCTGCGCTGACAGTTCTTGCATCAACGCCACCTCTTTTTACAGCCTTTACAAAGCCGTTTGCATCAACCGAGGTTACGGTAAGACCGATTCTGTCAATATGCGCATCAAGCAAAATGCACGGAGCGTCTCCGCCAATCCTGCCCACAACATTACCCAGAGCATCACGGCTGACATCGGCAAAGCGTGAAAGATACTTCGCCGCTTTTTCCGCAGCATCGTCCTCACAGCCCGACACTCCGCCTGAAGAACACAAATCAAAAAGCAAGCTGTATAAATCGTATTTCATATTAATTCCCTGCCAATCAGATAACTCTTATTCCGCCAACGGGTCTTATGCTCAGAACGTAGCAGGATTTTTCACCGAAAACGCTCTGCATGACCGACTTGAACTCGCCGAGTATGTTATTGGGAACAAACGCCTGAATGGTACCTGCGAAGCCGCCGCCGTGAACTCTCCATGCGCCTTTGCCTTTAAGCAAAGTATCGCAAAGTGCAAGACCGAGGCTTACAGGCTGAGAAGCAGGGTTTGAGCAGGTGTAAACATTCTGATTATACATATATGACGAATGACCGCTTTCAATAATAAGCGCCTTGAAAGCTTCAAAATCATTGTTGCGAAGGGCTGCAGCTTCTTCAAGAACACGGGCATTGTCGGCATGGAAATGAAGTGCTCTGAGCACAGCTCTGTCACCGCAGGATTCCCTGATAGCAGGAATTGAAGCAATTACATCCTCCCTCTCAGTCTGTCTGAGAACAGCTTTGCCCAGGCAAGCTGCCGCAGCTTCCATCTCACGCCTTACGGCTGCATATTCATCGGTAAGGTCAGAGTGGCTGCCGCCTGTATTGATAATGCAAAGGCTGTGACCGCAAGATGCAAAATCAAACTCAACCTTTTCGATAACGGGTTCATCGGGATTCTCAAAATCAATTTCAACAAAGCTTCCTACAGAGCAAGCGGTCTGGTCCATAAGTCCGCAGGGCTTACCGAAAAATTCATTCTCCGCCTTCTGGGCAATCTGAGCAATTTCAACAGCATCAACCTTGCCGTCATTATAGAGATGATTAAGCATTGTACCCACAAGAACCTCAAAAGCGGCAGAGGAAGAAACACCTGAGCCTGAAAGCACCTGAGACGCTGTTGCCGCATTGAAGCCGCCCACATTGTAGCCTCTGCGCTTAAACTCGGCGCACACTCCCCTTACAAGGGAAGCAGACCTGCCGATTTCGTTTTCCTTGGGTTCAAGCTCGTTGAGGTCAACAACGTCCATTTTATAGCCTTCGGATTTAACTCTTACAATGTTTTCCGCATTCTTTGCCGCAAGAGCAATAGCATCAAGGTTTACGCTCGCCGCAAGAACTCTGCCCTTATTATGGTCAGTATGATTTCCGCCGATTTCTGTTCTGCCGGGCGAGCTGAAAAAGCCTGCTTCCTCCGCTTCGCCGTAAAGCTGAACAAAAGATTCGGCAACTCTTTTGTATCTGAGCTTCTGCTCAATCACATTTTCCTGCGAATAGAGCATTTTAAAGGTTTCGTCATAAGTATTACCCTCAAGGAGTTCAACAGTCTGTGCAACGGTTTTAAAATTTTCAGCCATTTTTATTTTCATCCTTTCGATCGTTCTGATCATCTTTTTTGGTTTTATTGACTATTTTTTCAACCAGCAGAATTATGCCGTTGATTGAAAGCAATGTAAGCCCTGTAGCAAAGCAAAGAAGCATAATGGGCACAAGGAAACCCGGAGACAACGGGTCGTAAGCGTTACGACCTACAAATGTAAAAGAAATAAGCCTCGGCATAAATCCGATTATTGAAAGAATTATAAAATTCCAGTATCCGAACTTCATTGAGCCGTAAACAGAGGAAACGGTATTGATTGAAATGCCGGGTATAAGCCGCATCATAACAAGCAGGCTCGGATTACCCTTGCCGTCATGCTCAATAAGATTTTTCAGCTGCTCGGATTTACCTATTATCTTCCTCGCCGTGCCCGCTCCGAAGCGATAGCCCCAATAGTATTTGAAGCTCAGCATTATAATCATTCCCAGAATATTCACGGGAATCGCAATGTACATAGGTAACACAAGACCCGTAAGAAAACAAACCGATGAAGTAAGGTAAATAGGTATAAAGCATTTAACAAAAAACAGGAACAGTACTGCTATTATAAAGAGCCACCTCTGAGGAATCTCGGCTATTTTCTGCTCAAGCAGAGCAAGCTCAGCCCTGGTGAAATCGTACCAGTACCAAAGCTCCCTGTACCTGAGCGAATAAAGGAGAATCGCCACAGCTATCCCCAACGCCAGCAGCACAAGGCCCGCTATAGTAATTATTCTGTTTTTACTGCCCTTGCGCAACAACAGCAAAACCTCTCTTTTCGCATACTTGCTTTGACAATATGTATATTTATCTAATTATATATTTTATAATAAATTACAGTATCGGTCAAGCAAAATAATAAATTATCTTGATATATCTGTTTTATTTTTTTATAATATATGGTAAGATTAATTACTAAATATAAACACTCGGAGGAAACTATGAAAGCTGTTATTCTTGACGGATATACCACAAACCCCGGCGATTTATCCTGGGATTGGCTCGGCGAGCTTTGCGACTGTGAGGTTTTTGACCGCACGCCCAAAGAGCTCACACTTGAGCGCTGCAAGGGATGTGAAATTGTTATAACCAACAAAACCCTGCTGCCTCGTGAAATCCTTGAGAATCTCCCTGAATTAAAATATATAGGCTTACTCAGTACCGGTTACAATGTTGTCGATATTGATTACTGCGCAGATAAGGAAATCCCTGTGTGCAACATCCCCTCTTACAGCACGGGCGCCGTGGCTCAGCTTACCTTTGCATTTATACTTGAGCATTGCAGCCGTGTTGCGCTTCATTCTCAGGCGGTAATGAGCGGCGAATGGAGCTCCTGCAAGGACTTCTGCTTTCAGAAGGCTCCGCTTACAGAGCTTGAAGGCAAGACCCTCGGAATAATCGGCTACGGCAAAATCGGTAAAACCGTTGCAAAAATTGCTGACGCTTTCGGTATGAATGTCTGTGTTTATACATCCCACCCCGCAGGAAACGATGTAAGATTTGTTTCTCTCGACGAACTTATCAGCCAAAGCGATTTCATCACCGTGCACACACCCCTTACCCCTGCAACCGAAAACCTTGTAAACAGTGATTTTCTGTCAAAAATGAAAAAGACCGCATTCCTTGTAAACACATCAAGAGGTCCTGTAATTGATGAAAAAGCGCTTGCCGAGGCACTCAACAGCGGCTTAATCGCAGGCGCAGGGCTTGATGTTTTAAGGAGTGAGCCCCCCGAGGCAGACAATCCGCTTTTCAACTGCCAAAACTGCCATATTACCCCTCACATCGCATGGGCAGGATTTGAAACAAGAGAGAGACTTATGTCGGTATTCAAGGCCAACCTTGAAGCATTTCTGGCAGGCAATCCTCAAAATGTTGTATGGAAACGCTGATATCTTTCCCTCAAAATGCTTTTTATTGACTATTTTATAAATATATTATATAATTTAATTTAATATCACAGTTCCCGATTTAACCATTTTTTTGAAAGGAGCGGTTTTATGAAAAAAGCTGCTTGTATTCTTCTTATACTTTCCGTTATTTTTTCTCTGTGTGCCTGCAATGCCATTGATTCCGAAAAAAACGCAATCACCCCCGATGAAATGAACGAACAGGAACTTGCAACATTTACAGGCGCAGGTTTTAACGCAACAATGGCAGGTCTTTTTAAAACAAATCTTTATTTTGTTGAGGAAGTTTTCATCTACGGTCACCTGCCCGTTTCCGATTCCGAAGCAGTAAAAGACGGATCGGGCAAATACATCCCCGTTGATTCCTTGACAATAAAAACCTATTCCGATTTAACCGATGCCGTCAACGCCGTTTATACCGAAGATGCCTCAAAGAAACTCCTCAAAGGCAAGGATTACAAGGACATTGAAGGCAAGCTTCATTACAACACCAAGGCTGATGTGAAAAATCGCAGTTTCACCTTTGACTGTTCAGAGCTTAATATATCAGTCAGTGAAAAAACCGACACTTCCTGTACTTTCACTGCTCACCTTAAAAAGGTAAACGATTCCGAAGAAAAGGATTATAAAATCGATTGCTCGGCTGTTCTCGAAAACGGAAACTGGAAGCTTGAAAAAGTTTATTATTGAAAGGAGCCCGTACTATGACCACAATGAAATCCCGCTGGACCGACTCAATCAATACCGATTGCCCCTTAAGCGAATATCCCAGGCCTCAGCTTGTAAGAAATGATTGGCTCTGCCTTAACGGTAAATATGATTACGCCGTAACTCCTCTGGATTCTGCCGCGCCTTCAGATTACGAGGGTAAAATAACGGTTCCTTTCGCCATAGAATCCCTGCTTTCAGGCGTAGTAAGGCAGCTTTATCCCAACGAATTGCTCTGGTACCGCAGAAGATTTACTTTACCCGAAAGCTTTGACGGTAAAGACGTCCTGCTTCATTTCGGGGCTGTTGACTGGCAGTGCGAAGTGTTTGTAAACGGCACAGCCGCAGGCGGTCACACAGGCGGTTACTGCCCGTTTACGCTTGACATAACATCACTCTTAAAAGAGGGCGAAAACGAGCTTGTTGTTAAAGTATACGACCCCACCGATAAGGGCTGGCAGCAGAGAGGCAAGCAGGTGCTCGAATCAAAGGGCTTCTGGTATACTTCAACCTCGGGAATCTGGCAGACCGTATGGCTTGAGCCCGTAAGCAAATGCAGAATTGAATCCGTAAAGCTTACTCCCTATATTGATAAAGGAGTTATATCCGTTAATGTAAAATGCAACGGTAAGGGCAAGCTCAGCGCAAAAGTACTTGACGGTGAGGCTGTTGTTTTTGACGGTGAAATCACTGAGATTACGGAAATCCCCGTACCCGATGCAAAGCTCTGGAGTCCCGAAAATCCGTTTTTATATGATTTGAAGCTTACGCTCGAAAGCGAAAACGGCTGCGATGAGGTTTCCAGCTATTTCGCAATGCGTAAATTCTCAATTACAACCGATTCAAAGGGTCACCCCAGACTTGCACTCAACAACAAGCCCTATTTCCAGAGAGGTCTGCTCGACCAGGGCTACTGGCCTGACGGCGGTCTTACCGCACCCTGTGACGAAGCGCTTATTTTTGACATTGAGGAAATGAAGCGCCTCGGCTTCAATATGCTCAGAAAGCATATCAAGGTTGAGCCTCACCGTTGGTATTACCATTGCGACCGTCTCGGCATGATCGTCTGGCAGGACATGGTAAGCGGCGGCGAATATATCGGCAACTTCTATGCAGGCTTCCTCCCCAATCTCAACATCAATGTCAAAGATAACAAATATAAGGCGTTCAGCCGTGAAAAGCCCGAATGGAGAGAGCAGTTCAAGGAAGAACTGTTTGACATGATAGATAACCTTTACAATTTCCCCTGCATCGGCTGCTGGGTTCCCTTTAACGAAGGCTGGGGCCAGTTTGATGCAAAGGAAATCGGTGAAAAAGTAAAGGCATACGACCCTTCGAGAATCGTTGACCACGCAAGCGGCTGGCACGACCAGAAAGGTCCCGACTTAAAGAGTATGCACAGATATATCGTCCCCGTCACTCCCCCCACGGGAAGAAAAGGACGCACCTTCGTACTCAGCGAATACGGCGGATACAGCAGAATTATCAAAAAGCACGTTTGGAATCTCGCCAAGAGCTTCGGCTATATAATGTTCACCAGCGAAAAGACACTTACAGCCGGCTACAAATTCCTGCATACCTCCCAGATTATTCCGCTTATCAAGCACGGTCTGAGTGCTACCGTATACACTCAGGTGAGCGATGTTGAATTTGAGGTAAACGGCATTTATACTTATGACCGTTCCATCCTTAAAATTGACGAGAATGTAATCAAGGAAATCAACAAAAAGATGACCTACTGATTTAATCAGAGGTTGCGGAAGGAGCGTGAGTTCTTTGGCAGAGAATAATACAAGATTCCGAATCCTTTGCGTTTTCGATATTTTAATGCAGAATTCTGATGAATACCACATTCTTTCGAGCGATGAAATTATTATGTTGCTTGAAGGTTACGGCATAAAGGCCGACAAAAGAGCCATAGCCTCCGATATTGAAATTATCAACCGCTTCAACAACCGTATTGTATGCGTGAAGAAGCCGAAAAAAGGTTACTATTTCGCTTTCACGGATGGTTTTATCTCTGATTATTCTTTGTTTGTTGCGCTCTCCCTGTCCGATTATACTGACGAAGAGAATCTTCATGATTTTATTGAAAAGATAAGACGCGGCGGCAGTCAGCACCGCAAAAGAATTCTTTTCGATACAGAAAAGCTTATTGACCTGCCTTCCGCTCCAAAACCCAACTTGCAAGCTCTGGTTCTCATCAAATTTGCAATAGACCGTAATTTTGCAGTCAGGCTCACTCTTAAAGAACGGCCCCAAAGCCGCTATTCTGACGAATTCAGCAATGTTGTGATTGATGTTTTTCCCAGAAAGATTATATCTTACAGAAAGCGTCAGCACCTGCTGTTCTCCGTAAAAGACGAAGACTCATCACTCTATTTCATCCCCGTTTCCCGCATTGAAGATGCAGAGGAGCTTGACACAGTAAGAGTTTTCTCCGAGCCTGACCCCTCAGAAGCAAAAGGCTATTTTTCGGGAGATTTGCTTTTCTTTGACACTTGCAACACTTTGCTCTCCTTCACTCTTCCCGAAAGTCTCATTGACCAGGCCTGCTTTGTTTTCGGCAGTTCGCTGAGTGTCAGAAAGTACGAAACCGATTATCGGGCAAGTATTGACGCTCAACTCGATTATGCTCACATCGGCTGGCTCGTATGTCACAGCAAAGAGATTAAAATCGTCAGCCCTGCTGATTTGAAAGAAAAAATTTGCAAATTAGCGGAGAATCTTTAAAAGTTTACATTTTGGTTTTCAAAAATTAACAACTGCATTAGCGCTTAATCTTGCAATATTAATTAATTTGGTTTATAATTGATTCCAATGTATCACTAAGGAGATATTTTTATGATTAAGAAAATTTTAGCTCTCGTTCTCGCTTTCACACTTGTTTTTTCGCTGGCAGCCTGCACAGGTAACAAAGAAACAGGCAAACCCAGCGAAAAAATCGTTCCCTCCGATAAAAAGGTTGCAATCCTTGTTGCTCCGGAAGCTCAGTATCCCGAGGATTACGCCGCTGCTATGTCCCTTCAGGCACAGTATCCCGACAACGTAATCGTCAAGGAATATTCTGACAGCCGTATCCTTCAGGCAGGCGACGGACCCATCATTACTCTTTCCGAAGAGCTTGCAAATGACGAAACCGTCGGCGCTATCGTTTACGCAAGAGCAACCGAGTTTACAAACTATGCAATCAGCAAAGCAAAAGCTGCTAACCCCGATCTTATCACTATTGCAATCGAACCCGAGGATAAGCTCAGCGCAGTAGCCAACGCCGCAAACCTCGTTCTTACCTGCGACTGGGAAGCAGCCGCAAATGACGCCGTTAAAACTGCAGCTTCCATGGGTGCTAAATACTTCGTATTCTTCTCCTTTGAGCGTCACACACGCAACGAGCTTGTTGATGCACAGAGAAACGCTTTCAAGGCTGCTTGCGAAGGGGCAGGCATCGAGTATATTTACACAAACTGTGTTGACCCCACCAACGCTGAGGGTATTTCCAAGGCTCAGCTTGTTATCAAAGAGCAGGTAGCTCAGCTTGAACTCAACAAAAAAATTATGGGCTCCGATGTTGTTCTTTTCTCAACCGACAGCGCAGTTCAGTCCACTCTTGTTGAGCTTGCTAAAGCAAAGGGCATGATTTATCTTTCGGGCAACTTCCCCAGCGTATACAGCGGTATTTCCGAAGTTTTCGAGGTTGCTGCTGCTGAGAATTACTATGATACCGAAGCTTACATCAGAAACATCAGCACCGCAGTAAAAGCTGATGCAGAAAACAAGGCAAGATTTGCTTCCTACAACTTCAACCTTATGGCAACCCTCGTTTTCGGCGCTGTTTACTCAGCATTTGATATGCTCAACGCAACAACCACCGCTGACAACCTTGCAGAAAAGGTTATTCTCAGACTCACCGATGCTGCTGACAGTAAAACATTCACCGCAAAAGCTTACAATGACACAATGAAGAATGTTTTCTGCGCATACAACACGGATGCTTTCACCGTAATCTGAACAACAAAAAAATTAGAGAGGCTTGCAAAAGCCTCTCTTTTTTTATTTTTTTATTTCTTTTTACTTCAATTCATATTTTGCTGCAAATGCGGTATAGGAATATTCAATCGGAGGTACGGTACTGTCAGCAAAGAATTCGTCCGTTGAGCACGAGGTGCCGCTCAAAATAACGCCGAGCCGATCACTTACGCACACGGAGTACGCACAGTCCTGACCGCTTCCCGATGTACTTTGCAGGTTAAGAACGGAGCCGTCCTTTTTAACTTGCAAAACGAAAGCATCCTGATCCCCGAGATTGCCTATGGGCAAAAATGTTCTGTTGTTGGATTCTGTATATCCGCTGAGCACAAAACCGCCGTCCACCGCTGCGATATCCGTTATATAATCGTTATAAAATCCGCTGTACGAGGTAATGGTATCAGCATTTCCGTTTGAGTCAATTTCAATTATCGCCGCATCCGTACCGCCATAGTTGGTGCAAGCGGCAAGCGTACCGTCCGTAACGCCCAAATCGTTCTTGGTTTTATAATAGCCTGCAATAAAGCATCCGCCTATTCCGTCAGGCGCAACACTTTCAAAACGGTCATCACCGCTGCTTGAAACGGGGCAACCCCATTTAAACACACCGTCAGTTGAATACTTACAAACCAGAACATCGTTGCTGCCCAGACCAAGCTGAGGATAATCGGCAAAGCTTAAATCCGTACTGTTTGTAAGGCACACAGCAAAAAGATTTCCGCTTGAATCAACACACAAATCGGTAAATCTTGCTCCCGTTGTGCCTGTAAAATAATCATTCCACAAAGCCTTGAACTCTGCTGTGTATGCAATAAGAACAGCGCTCGGAGTCTGCGGCAAAAAGCTGTAATCACCGTCATACGATGTGGAGTTACCGCCTGTAACAAAGCCGCCGTCAGGCAACGCTACTATGCAGTCAAAATAATCATATCCCTTACCTTCAAGCACAAGCTTTTTTGACACCGTGCCGCCCGAGGTAAATTTAACAGCAACCGCATCAATCACGGAAACCTCACCGAGGTCTGCCGAAGAATCAATAAGATTTGTTGCCTGCGTATAACCGACCGCCACAATGCTTCCGTCGCTCAGCTGAGCAACATCCTCAAATGAGGTCATACCGTTGCCGCCTATCCCCTTTGCCCATTGGACGCTGCCTGCACAATCAAACTTCACCACAAAAGCAAACGGATAAGTCCAACCCGAGGCGGGAGTGATTTTCAGAGAATTGGTGGATGAACTCATATTGCCGCATATAACAAAGCCGCCGTCCGATGTGGCACAGGATGCCTTTACCACATCATTGCCCGCTCCGCCGAAAGAAAGCGCCGTTGCACCGTCTGCAAAGCCGATGTCACCGTCAAAAATGGTAGTAGGCACCGTGGTTGTGTACTTTGTTATATAATTAATATCGTAGGTTCTGTCCTCGGTTTTCTTTTGAGTAGTGAGTTCGGGGAAAGTTACGTCAATTTCATCCTTAAGCCCGAGTTCAACCAGAACAGCCTGGAAGAAGAAGATAATGCAAAATGTAATAATGGCGGCAAAACGCCCGGAGCCTCCCATAACCTTGCCCCCTTTCAATAAAACTTTAGAGTAGTGAGTATCATTATAACATAAACCGCGTTAATTTCAATACAGCAAACAAAAAAAGCAAAGGAGCTCATCACAATGGATGAAAAAATTTACAAATCCACAACACATTTGCAAGAAAAAACTCCGACAAACGGCAGTTAAATAACCGTTTATCGGAGCTAATGTCATTAACCTGAAGCTTTTAACAGCAACATTTAACCGGAGCGTTAAATTTCGGGAATTTCAATTGCGATTTCACGGCCAAGCTTTGCAGAACGGGCAATACCGTCAATAATAGCCTGGTTGTAAAGGATTTCGCTGCAGGGAACGGGAGCTTCGCCGCCGTCCTTAACTGCATCAATAAAGGAACGAATCTTGATATCGAAGCAGTCAGCGTGATTCTTCTTCTCTTCAATAATGGTTTCAACCTGATTACCTGCGATGTCATGATAAATAACAAGAGGACCGCCGATGCTGCCGTTCCAGCACTCGGTTGAAGGAACTCTTACGGAACCCTTTGTACCCATAATGATAGTATCACCGGGAGTGTCAAGATGCATGGCCCATGCAATTCTGAAGTCAAGAATAATGTCACCCTCAAGACGGATAAATCCTGCCGCAAAGTCATCAACGCCGAAAACATCATGGTGCTCGTATGAGGGATCCTTACCGAAGAAATCGGACTTATAGCCTGTTACGGTAAGGGGCTTAGGATAGCCGATTGAGTTGAGAACCATATCAAGTGAATAGCAGCCGATATCGCCGAGAGCACCGAGGCCTGCTGTATCTTCCTGAATGAAGGATGTGCCGTAGGGTGTGGGAATACCTCTGCGGCGGCCGCCACCGGTCTGAATGTAGTAAATCTTGCCAAGCTCGCCTGACTGGCAGATTTTCTTGAGCATCTTCATGTTTTCATCAAAACGGGGCTGGAAGCCGATTGAAAGAACGGCGTTGTTTCTCTTCTCAGCTCTGCAGATTTCAACAGCTTCGTCAAGGGTTACACACATGGGCTTCTCAAGAAGAACGCTGATGCCATGGTCAAGAGCATAAATTGTACATTCAGCATGAGTTGCATTATAGGTGCAAACGCTTACCGCATCAACATTTGCACAGTCAATAAGCTCCTTGTGGCTGGGATAAAACTCAACGTTCTCAAGTCCGTTGGCGGCGCAGAAAGCCTCCGCCTTACCGGGAACAAGATCCGCTGCAGCAACGATTTCAACATCGGGGCACTTTTTGTAAGCATTAACATGAGCCTCGGCAATCCAGCCGGTGCCGATAATGCCTACTCTTACTTTTTTATCGGTATCAATAACTTTTTCTTCTGCAATTTCTTCCTTAAATCTGTCAAGAACGCTTGCCATAGTAATTACCTCACTATCTTAAAAATTTAATTATTTTTTACCAACCGAGAGTTTTAAGATATTCCCTGCTCATTTCAACGGACTGTAAACGGCTCTCACCCTCTGAGGGCTCATCCTGCTCAACTACAACCCACTTTGAATCCGCTTCTTCACAAGCGGCAAGAATCTCAGCAAAATCCTGCATACCGTAGCCTACGGGGCGGAATCTGAAAGTATTGTTCTCTTCTTCGGCTTCCTCTTCTTCAATACCTATAAGCTTGTAAAGGTTACCACCTTTACCCTCTTCCTTGATAAAATCCTTAAGATGAACAACGGGCGAACGGCCTGCATATTTTCTTATGTAATCAGCAGGATTTTCGCCTGCAACATTTACCCAGCAGGTGTCAATCTCGGTCTGCAGAAGGTCAGCGGAAACGGTATCATAAAGCACATCGAGAGCATACTTACCGTCAAGCTTGACAAACTCAAAATCATGGTTATGGTAAAGCAGCTGAATTCCGAGAGTTTTTGCTGCCTTTGCGATTTTGGTAATGCCTTCAACGGTTGCGGCAAAGCCGTCAGTTCCGGGGCGGCATTCCTCGGTAAGGTAAGGAACAACAACATACTTGCAACCGATTGCAACATAATCGGAAAGAACTTTTTCGGGGTTTTCGAGCATATCATAATAAGGAACGTGGGCAGAAATGGGAATGATTCCTACCTCCTCACACAAAGCCTTTACGCTCTCGGGCTCTCTGCCGAAAAGACCGGCAAACTCAACACCGTCATAGCCCAATTCTTTCATTTTTCTTACGGTACCTTCAAAATCGGTCTCCATTTCATCCCTTACGGAATAAAGCTGCACCGCAACAGGTAATTTCATGAGTATTCACTCCTTGGTTTGTGTTAAAATTTACAGCGTTTGCTTTCGCCATCAAAGATATAGTATCACAAGAAAACAAGATATACAAGATGTATTTTTACATTAATTTAAAAACTTTTAGTGGGAAGCAAGATATTCTTCAAGCAACCTTGCTGCGCTTTCCACCAATTCGGCGCAGGGACGCTTTTTATAATACTGCTCGGTTCTCGCTTGAGGTGTGGAACCGTTTTTGCCCTGACCGAGTAATTCCTTACATATTATAGAGCCGTTTTCCTTTTCATAAGCGGCGGCAAGCTCCTGAATATGTGAATAAAGCTCGGCTTTCTTCTGATTGTCACTAACTTCGTAATCTCCGTATTTGAGCGACAAAACCATAACAATCCCGCTGAACGCACCGCAGACCTCCCTGAGTCTGCCCATTCCGCCGCCAAAGCCCGAAGCCATTATGAACGCCTGCTTTTCGTCAATGGAAAATTCATCGCTGAAAGCGGCAAACACCGCCTGAGAGCAGTTATATCCGCTTAAAAACAGTTCTTTTGCTCTTTCACTTCTTTTCATAATTATTTAAAACCTCCTGAAATATAATTAAAAAAGTATAAAATTTCAAATAAAGTATTCCATTATTCTTTTAGGTGTGTTATAATCCGTTAATGTAAAAGGAATTCATTTTCCAAAAATTATAACGGAGGACATTGAAATGACTGTTATGAAAAAATCCCTCGCTGCTTTTATGGCTTTTATTTTTGTGCTTTCCTGCATGAGCATTTGCGCTTTTGCTGACGACACAACCACCCTTAAAAGCATCACCATGGTAAGCAGAAGCGATTCTGAAATCTCTTTTGCAATTGACGGATTTGATGCCGAGGCTGACACTGTCAAGGTAGTCTGCATCAAAGAGAGCGAAAAAGGCGCTGTAAATTGGAGCACCGTTTCTTCCGCTACAACAAATCCCGTTGTTTTCTCCACTTCATCTGTAAGCACATCTTCAGAGTTCATCATCTACGCACGAAAGAGCATGGACGGTGACCCCTCTGATTATTCTTACGCAGCAAGCGCACCCTTCAAGTTCTATCCTGATGCTCCCGTAATCCTTGAAGCATCTGACAGCCAGATTAAGGTAAAGGCTGTTGACGGTTGCGAATACGCAATCAAGGATATGACCACCAACACTCTTTCAGCTTATCAGAACTCCCCCATATTC
Organism: Acutalibacteraceae bacterium; assembly: GCA_045533875.1. GTDB lineage: Bacteria > Bacillota > Clostridia > Oscillospirales > Acutalibacteraceae > CAG-177. Next base: position 18,447 of record JAZSIQ010000184.1, read on the forward strand.
ACAGCTCTTACTCCCGGTGGCAGATATCAGGTTTACATCAGATTTGCTGCTGATGCAAACAATTCCAAAATCGGCGCAAGCGCAGCAGTTTCCAGTGAAACCATCACCACCCGCCTCGCTTCACCCGACAAGCCCGCAAAGCCCGTGCTTATTTCCTACACCATGGATTCAATCGTTGTAAAGGAAGTTGCAGGCGTTGAGTTTACAATCGACGGCAAGAACTGGCAGACCGACGGTACTTTTGACGACCTCAAGAAGAATACCACTTACACAATCATCGCAAGAGGCGTTTTCAATCCCGAAACTCAGCTCGAAGGTGAGCACAGCTCATCCCTTATCGTTAAAACCGCTTCCAGAAACGTTTACGCTGCAGAAGTTGATGACTGCGAAATTACTCTTTCTGCTTCCGAAATCAAGTTTGGTGACAAGTTCACAATTACTGTTGCAGGCGATGTAAGTGACAGCGCTGAAGTTCTCAACGGCGACACACGTTACATCCCCGTAAGCTATGAAATTTTCGCCTCAAGCGGCAACTCCGTTTATGAAGATGACTTCTATGTAAACAATAAGAAGAACACTTCTCATACCCATGTTACGGAAGAAGTCAACGCCAGACTCAGCACAGGCGAATATGAGCTTAAGGTTTATTTCTCAGTTGAGCAGTATTATGACGGCGAATGGCACGAAATCAATACAGATGAAGCTGAGGTTGATTTTGAAATCTATGAGCCCTCAACTTCCACCACAATCCTCACTTACATCAACGTTATTCTTCAGCTTATCATCAAAGCTTTCTCAACAATCTTCGGCCTTGTCAGCGGTTTCCTTTCTTAAGTGTTAATTTTACGGCTGCCCCTTTCGGGGCGGCCGTTATTTTTTTCAGAATTCACAAATACTGCTTACAATAAACTTTGAATCACTGTACTTTTGCGCTCCCGATTCAAAAATCCCCGCAACCTTGCCGTTGTGAATATCAACGCCTTCAATCATAGGAGGCAGAGTTAATGTGGCTTCAACACAGTTACGGCCAAGCATTATCAAATCAACTTCCTGTCCGTAAACCTCGGTTGTTTTCACCTGAGCCTTCGATACATCGTAATACCTAAGGTATGAATCGTTATTCCTTCCGTATGAAATCGCCGTGGCAAGAGTTTCACCGTCAAACGCAATACCCTGAACACTGTTTGGCATTGCAAACACAGCCTCAACCTCAGGCTGCTCTGCCGAAAAAGCGGCATCAAGGTCGGACATATCCATTACTTCACAGTAGGTATAGCTTCTCTCAAAGAGAGAAATAAAATTGAAATGTTTCGGGTCGGGTGTATAGGAAGAATCCGCTGTGTAGGTATAAAACTCGCCCACAAGCAGGCTGTCACCGTAAGAACAGGCATACGAACAAGCGGTAAGGTCTGTCTGAAGAGAGCCGCTGAAGGAAACGGTTGCGTAATCGCCGCACAGCTCAACATCGGCCAGTTTTATCCTCTTGATGCAATCTCCTATTGTTACAATAAGCGAATCGCCGATGTCGGCAATTCCGCCTGCGTGCGCCTTACTGTAAGTGCCGTCAGCATAACCGAGATAAACGGTTTTTATCCGCTCGCCGTTTGATGCATTCACAAATGTTATAATTGACGGCTCGTCCGATGCATAGGCAGTAACAGCATAAATGTTAAGACTGTCGATATAGCAGAATCCCTGCGGCACATAGCCTTTGTCAAGCTCGGGGATATCCCAAACAGCGGCATAACTGCTGTAATCCATTCTGCGGTCAAAGGATCTGAGAGTCCTTGTTACAAGTTCAATTATTCCGTCTGCAACGGTGAAGAAGCCGCTGAGTCCTGACTTTTTAAAATCATTTTGAGCCGCCATGGCGAGGGGTGACAATGCTGAAACAATCACGGCAAAACAGATAAGCACGCTTAATATCTTTTTGATTCTCATGGTATCATACCTCCTGAACAAATTTTAATTTAACTAATCAGCTTTGTCAACTTGTATATTTAATTTGTTTATGTTATATTAAGTAGAATCATTTTTTTGATGAGGAGGTTTGTTTTGAAAATCCTGCTTCAACTTTTCATTACATTTGCCAAAATCGGCGGGCTCACCTTCGGCGGCGGACTTGCGATGCTCCCCATGCTAAAGCACGAGCTTGTAACAAAGCGTGACTGGGTAACTGAGGACGAAATTATGGATTATTACGCCATAGGCCAGTGCACCCCCGGTATAATCGCCGTAAACACCGCGACCTTTGTCGGTTACAAAAAGAAAGGTATAATCGGCGGAATAGTTGCAACCCTCGGTATGGTAACCCCGTCAATTGTTATAATACTTGCTGTTGCATCCTTACTTGAAGCATTTATGGATAACGCCATTTTGCAGCACGCTCTTTCAGGCATCAGGGCCGCAGCCTGCGCTCTCATTGTGAACACAGTTATCACCCTTGCAAAGAAAAGCTTTGCAGATGTGCTTTGCGTAATCATTTTTGTTGCCGTGCTTGCACTTTCGCTGGCTTTCTCCCTGCCCTCAGTTGCAGTAATTGCCGTTGCAGGACTCATAGGCGTAATTACAGGCATTATAAGAGCAAGGAGGGCTAAAGCATGAACGTTTTCCTTCTTCTCTTCCTCGAATTTTTCAAGGTAGGCTTATTCGCAATAGGCGGTGGACCGGCAACCATTCCTTTTTTAAGTGAGCTTGGTGAAAAATACGGTTGGTACACTCAGGAGGAACTTACCACAATTATCGCAATAAGCGAAACCACCCCCGGTCCTGTGGGAATAAATATGGCTACATACGTAGGTTATTCAACAGGCAGTGAAGTCTACGGATTATGGGGCGGATTTATCGGCGGCACAATCGCCACCCTCGCTCTCGTTATGCCGAGCCTAATAATAATCTGCATTATTGCAAAGTTCCTTGCCTCATTCAGAGAGAACAAGATTGTAAATGACGCCTTTTACGGCATCCGCCCCGCAGTAACCGCACTTGTTGCCTGCGCCGTTATCGGTCTTATAAAAGAATCCATTTTCACAGGCGCTGACGGCGGCTTTGAATTCAATCTTATATCCACCCTGCTTTTTGCGGCAATAATCGTCCTGCTGCAGTTCAAAAAGCTCAAAAAGCTTCACCCGATATTTTGGTTTGCGGGTGCCGCAGTACTCGGTATAATCTTAAAGATGTAAAAACAGCACCGTGAGTCCTTAAAGATTCACGGTGCTGTTTTTTTATTTTAGTTCTGAGGTGCTGAATCCTCTGCGTTTTCGGTATCAATAACCTTTGCCGCTCTGATTACGGCAAGTTCCTCCATCATTCGTTCTCTCGTTTTACCGTGAACGTTGAAGAACAGAAGAGTTATCGCTTTAAGCGTTCTGCCTATTCCGGGACCAAGGCAGAAAACAGCCCAGATTCCTGCAAGCATCTTGGGGTCAGTCTGCGGAATATTGACTCCGTTTACAACTAGCGGTTCATAGTTGATTGCATCAATGATGAATGCGCTTACAATATTGGCAAGATTATTTATACCCCACTGCAAATAGCTCATTGCGGCAGAAAGCATACCCTCGTTTCTTATACCTGTTTTCCATTCAACATAATCATACATATCGCCGTTCATGGCGGTATTGGTATATCTCTGTAAGGAGTTGAACGCACCCGCTATAGTAAGCATAAGGGTAAGCCATGCAATATTCAGGAAGCTTTTATCCTTACCGAAAGGCTCATAACCTACAAAATACATGATAAGGTAGCTCAATCCGCAAATACCGTATGTGAGCACAGAAAGATTGCGAAGCCCGAGCTTCTTGGTAAGCTTAGGCGCAAGAGGCAGCACAAAGTAGCTGGGAAGCCCCGTAAAAAAACCTGAAATTGTGCCGTTTGAAAGCTTACCCGTACAGTTAAGCCAGAAGAAGTTTGAAACACTGTTACCTACGCCTTTACCGAGACCGAAGAAGCCTTTGAGGGTAAGCACCCACATAGGGCGGCATACAGCAACCTGCTTGAGCGACTTCCACACGCTGGTCTTCTTCATATCGCTTCTTGTTGCAAGAGGAATTCTTTCCCTTAAGGTGAAAAAACCGAAAGTTCTGAAAACCACAACAGCCGCTATAAAGAAGAATGCACCGCCCATATATATGTAACGGGTTTTAAATGGCAAATAGTCGACAAAGAATGGGAACAGTGACGGAAGCCATACACCGAGCAAATCAAGATATGTATCAGTGGTGATAACAAGGTTTCTTTCGCTAACGTTCGGAGTAAGGTTAAAAAGAAGCGCTGAATATGACGGATTGTAGAAAGAGCCTGCAATTGAGCCAACATAGTTGAGCACAAAAAACCACATAAGCAATGCGCTCTGCGACATTCCGCCGGGAAGAATCCACGGAGTAATTGCGCTGAAAAACCAGAAAGGCAAGGTGATAATAAGATAGGGTCGCACCCTGCCCCAACGGGTTCTTGTACGGTCAATGATAGGACCTGAAATAGCATTGTCTATCGTATCAACAATACTGCTGAAGGTACTTGCCGTAGCAAGAGTTACGGCATTAGCTCCAAGAAAGGTATAGTTGAAAAAGAATCCGTTTGTTCCGTTAAAGGTGTCGTAATTCTTATCACCCATGCCCGAAATATTATAGGCAAGAATCTGCAATGGGGTGAGGTAACGTTTGGTTTGCTGGGCACGCTGTTTTTCAACAGCAGCCTCATCAACTCCAACGCCGTTTTCGGGAATTTTTGTTTCTTCCATATTCAATCCTCAATCAGTTGTCAATCTCAAAGGATATCTTCAGCGTGTTAGTGCTGTAAATACTCCAGAAGCTTCTTGCAGAAACTACTGCGGTATACTTGCCTTTTTCAAGCCCTTCAAAAGGAACGCTGAGTGTTTCAGGCATATTGCTGAAATAGTACTCACTCCATACGGAAGCCCTGCGGGCAATGCTTGAATCCTCACGGTAGAGGGTTATATAATAATCGTTTGCATAAAAATCAATATCGTCAGCCGCCTGAGAGAAAACAACGTTGGCTTTGTTACCCTCAACCTCGGCTTTTACGAAAGCATCTTCGGGGAAATAGGGAGCGTTTTCTGTTCTGTAACGGTTATCGGTATAAACAAACGAAGAGGGATCCCAGGGAGTATCAATTTCCCATGTCTGCTTGAAGAACTGACCTGTAAGAACATCATAAGGATAAATACGCACTCTGCCCTGTTCATCCGCTTCTACAATAAGCATCTGAGCGGCTTCTTCCTTATGAGGAGGCAATGTACCGTAATATTTATCAAACTCATCAAGCTCAAAATAGCTGAGCGTTCCTGTGCCGAGGCAGGTGAAATCATGCTGATGAATTGAACGGGGATCGTTAATGGGAGCGTGTGAATGACCTGAGAAATTGATAACCTGAGGATAATTCATAAGCGCAGGAATCAGTTCGTCCTCGCCCCAGTAAATGCTGCCGCTTACGGTATCGGTTATATGGGGATGCTGGAAGAAGAAAATGGGCTTGAAAGGATCATCCTTTGCAGCCTTTGCAAGCTCCTCAGCAACCCACTTCTGCTTTGCTTCATCAAAATGGCAGCCCTTTGTGCAGGTTACGCTGATAAAGTGGAAGCCATTGATAACACGGTGATCATCAACGGGAAGATTGAAAATACGGTCAAAACGCTCAAGAGCACCCTTTTCGCCGCCGTTCTTTTCGGAAAACTCGTGACTTGCAAGCATAAGAGCATACTGGGTTTCGGGGAGAAGATTCTCATCAATAGCTTTCTTGATTGCATTCATCTGGTATTCAGAACCGTTATCAGCAAAGTCACCTACGATATAAAGAGCATCCAGCTTATTGTAGCGCTCATCGTTTTTGCTCAGCTCGTTTGCATATTTGATTGCATTTTCAAAACGATCATTCTCTGCCGTGCGCTCATCCTTATAATGGATATCGCTTACCGCAATAAATCTCAGACAGGGTTTAAAATTTTTATCAAAGGACATTTTTATACCTCCACACACAAAATCGGCCGCTGTCTTTCGCCAGCGGCCGTTGTTTAAAATTCAATCGGTTTTATCTGTTAAAAACTGCTGCAAGAAGAACGCCAAGGCTCTTGATAGCGTTTACGATAAGGGAAAATGCCTGACCCCAGTCAACAGTCTTAAGGAAATCAAAGTTCTTAAGGAAGGTTGACCAATCAATAGCCTTAATTCTGTCAATGAAAGACATATTGTTTTCATTCTTGGAGGTTGCAAGAGTTATCTGATAATCCTCTGAGCTGAAATCGTTGTTATCAGCAACAACCTTGATGTAGTAAGTGCCTGACTTAAGGTCCTCATCAAGAGTGAATGAGCCTTCTTCCTGATTTGTGAAATCAAACTTTGTTACCTGATCAAGGGACTTGTTGTAAACATAAACAGTCCATTCAGCAGATTCTTTATCAGCCTTAACGGGAGTAGATGCCTTGATTTCGCAATATTTGGAATTGTCATATTCAAACTTGAACCAATCCTCATCATCCTCATCAAAGGTTGAGCCGAGGATAGCTGCATCTGTTGTCATCGAGTCAGCAGAAGCGGAATTATTGTTTGCTTCGGTTTCGGTGTAAGAAGAAACGGTATAGGTTACTGCAAGGCTGTAAGCGCCGTTCTTCTCATAATCATCGGACTCTACCTTGAGGTAATAATACACATCGTCATCACCGTCCAGACCGATTGCGGGTGAAGTGTAAGCATCGCCGTCAATCTCAATTTCGTGGATGTTGTTGAGCTTAACCTCACCACTGCCGGTTGATGTTGTATAAAGACCGATAGTGTAAACGGTATCGTTGCTTGAAGCCACTTCATTGTTGAACTCAACGCGGATATAGCCGGGATCTTCTACAAGGAACTTATAGAAGTCAACATCGGTTTCTGCCGAAAGGTCGCCGATGTAAAGACCTGACTGATACTTATTATTGGAAGCCTTATCAAGCTCAAGCTCCATCGCGCCTGTGTATTCATCGTTGTTCTCATCGCTTTCGTATTCTTCGAAAGGAAGAACATTAACGGAAAGAGAATATCTCATTTCGCTGAGGTATTCGCCGTTCTTTACACGAACGGTGTATTCGCCCTTGTCAAGAAGCTGTCTGGGAGCAGTAACTGTTTCCTCGTTGCCCTTGGAATCAAGTGAAAGCACGCTTGAGCCTTCATCATCATAAACAACTACCTTGAAGAAGGTTTCGTCAGAGTGAGAGCCCTTGTTTACTTCGTGGGAGAAGGAAACAGAAACAATACCCTTCTTTGATACATTGAAGGAATACCAGTCAACTGTATCGTCATTGCCGTCACCGTCGTTGGTGAGGTCACCGTACATGGGTCTGCCGAGAACAAGAGCATCAGCAGTATCGTCGGTGTTGTTATTTTCGCTTTCAACTGAGTAGGTGGGGATTTCGGAAAGATTTACAACCACCTGATAGGGAACGGTTGAAGCCTTTGCACCTGCGGTTACAACAACGTAAAACTTACCTGCTTCAAGCTCAACATCAGCAATTTCAGCAAGGCCCATATAGCCCTGAGCCTTGACGCTGCTTACGAGTGACTTTGAGGAATCGTAAAGGGAAACTTCAAAATATGTGCTGGTCTGACCTGCCTGCTGCTCAAAGGAGAATTCGATATCAACAAGAGCGTCATCCTCAAGCTTTACATAGAAGTAATCGTCATCGTCCTTATCGGCAAGAAAGCCGTTCATAGCGGTTTCTTCAGTAATCTTATCAGCAGAAGTGAAGGAGCCGTTGTCCTCACTCTCCTTGTCGCCTGTGGCAGGAAGAGAGGGAGTAGGAGTGGTTGAGCCTGCAGTGCCGTCATTAGCCTTAAGTGTATAAGCAACATTAACGGCTGAAGCGTTTGCGGTTGAAACTGCAATGTAGTATGTAGCATCCTTTGCAACAGCTATAGTTGCATCCTTGGAAGCATCAGTACCCTTTGACTCTACGGTTGCTACTGCATCGGTAGAGGTGGATGCATCGTCTGCAGAATCGTAAACTCTTACATAGAAATAAATGTATTCGCTTGCAGATGCGGCATGAGCAAGGCTGATTGTTGCATTGCCTGCTTTGGATGCCGTAAAGGAATACCAGTCAACATCGGATGTAGCTGAAAGGGCGCCTGCTATTTCAGTTCCCGAAGTGATTGCGTTTGCCTGGGAATAGGAGTTATTGCTTTCGGTTTCGGCTGCAGCCGCAAAAGAAGCAACGCTCATTACCGACACAGCCATGATAGCTGCAAGCAAAACTGCCAGAAGTTTTTTTGCTGTTTTCATTTTTATCCTCCGTTCATTTTATTGATTTGCGGATATCAAATGTGATACTTAATGATTTTATCATACTTTAGCAGATATGTCAAATATAATAAGTGTTAAATATTATTTAAGAAAAAGTAAACAAAACCGACAAAATACCATAAAAATACCC
>JAZSIQ010000136.1:0-8254 GCA_045533875.1 Acutalibacteraceae bacterium
GGCTACGATCCGACTTCGCATTTATAGGTCTGCCTGTTTTCTTGCAGCCGTAAATGTGGTCTGCAAGGGCAGTCAACAGCACACAAACCGAAATTATAACAAGAAGAGCGGAATGAGGCCAGCCACCGAGTTTTTCCTCAGCACCTGTTGCACAGGCAAACCATCCGTCAACCGCAACGCTGTTGAAAATTCCGAAAACAACGCAAAGCACCGACATTACGATAATCGGAAGCTTTAGAAGCAAGCCCTTTTCGTCTGCCGTTTTAACCTTTTCGGGCAGCTGCTCCTTACCCGAGAATGCACCCCTGCCCATTTTGAGGAAAGATACGGCAGTCATAAACGCTCCGATAAGAGCGAGTGCATAGAAAAAGTAATTGAGCTTACAATGCGATTCCAGAGCGGCATCAAAAATAAGCTCCTTTGAGAAAAAGCCGTTAAATCCGGGCACACCTGCAATCGAGAAACCGCAAACTGTAAAGCACACGGCGGTAACGGGCATTTTTCTGAAAAGACCCGAAAAGCTTCTCAAATCGGTAGTGCCGAGCTTTTTCTCCATGAATCCTGCAATCATGAAAAGCGCACTTTTATAAATAACATTGTTGAGCATGTGAAAAAGAGCACCTGCTATACCCACGGGCAAGGCAGAGCCGAGGCCGAGCACCATATATCCCACCTGACTTACGGCATGGTATGAGAGAAGCTTCTTCATATCCTTCTGAACGAGTGCCATTGCAACCGCACAAACAAGGGTTACCGCACCGAGAGTCATAACCGCAACACTTGCCGCACTGCCCGACTCAACGGAATAAATCTGAGTCATAACCCTTACACCCAGATATATGCCCAGCAGTTTTTCCAGAGCGCCGGGGAATGCCGCCATAAATGCCGCAGGTGCGCTGTTTGCTGCCTCAGGAATCCACGAATGGAATGGCATACAGCCTGATTTACCGAGAGCACCGAGAATAAGGCAGGCAAAGCCCGCAATTCCTGCACCTTTAACCTCAAGGCCGGAAAGCTCACTCATGTTTGAACTGCCGCCGATATAAGCGGTTATGATGATACCGAGCATCATAAGCAAATCCGCAATACCCGAAAGTGTAAGTGCCTTGACTGCGGATTTATAATTCTCACGGTTATTTATAAGCAGCATACCGAAGAGAGTGCACAGCAAGCCCTCCCAGAAGAAGAGCATTGCACCAAGACTGTCACACATAAATGCGCCGTTAATCATGGCAAGGCTTATAAAAAGATAGAACATAAACAGCCCTGCATATTTTTTGCCGTTAAGCCATGCGGAGCAATAAATACTTATTACGGCAAAAGCCGCCGCTGTGAGGAATATAAAAAGAGCCGAAAATTCGTCAGTCAGAATCTCAATATCAAGCCCGAAGCCTGTCATTTTTACGGTATCGGTAATTTCCGATTTTGCAAAATAAACCGCACAGCCGAATACAAGGTTTATTATTCCTGCCGCCGCAGTAACAACCGTGCGCAGAACATCCTTTTTGCCCGATACCCATGCAACAAAGGCAAAAACTACAGGCAGACCAACCTGAAAAACCAGCAGATTGTGCCCTGTTGAAAGCAATTCAAAAACCGCATTCACTCAAATCACCTCCAAAGCAAGCTGTGTAGGTACAGCAATTACAAATCCGAGCACAAGAGCAAGCACTCCGAGCAACAGAACACTTGCAACCATAACGGGTGAGCCCTCTTTTGCTTTCGGGAATGAGGGCTTGCCGAGGAATACTTTTACAAAAAGTCTTACGAGATACATAACAGTCATAACAGCACCGATAATGAATACCGCCGCTATCCATAACTGACCCGTCTGCACTGTTGCCTCTATAACAAGATACTTCGCAAAGAATCCTGAAAAGGGCGGAATACCCATAACCGAGAGTGCGCAGAGAATAAACGCAACCGCAGTTTTGGGCATGGTTTTAATCATGCCTGAGATTTTGCTCATATCCTTGGTGTGAACAGCATGCTCAACAATGCCGCAGCAAAGGAAAAGACCGCCCTTTGCAACGCTGTGTGCAAGAATATAAAGCAGACCGCCAACCGTACCTGTTTCATTGCCGCAGGAAAGACCGAGCAATATAAACGCAAGCTGACTTATTGTAGAATATGCCACAACTCGCTTGATATCGTTTGCCTTAAGAGCAGCACCTGCGCTTATAAGAGCGCTGACTGCAGCTATAACGGGCACGGCAGTTGTGAACATTTCATCAACTTCAAAGCACTTGACAAAAAGTCTTACATAGGCGAAAACGCCGATTTTAACAAGCACCGCCGCATGAAGAAGCGAGGTAACAGGCGAAGGCGCAACGCCTGCATCGGGCAACCAGCTGTGAAGCGGAAAAGTTGCGGATTTCGAAAGAATTCCGCAAAGAATACACCACACGCACCATGAGGGTATGCTTTTGCCGCCGAGTGCGTTCAAATCAAAGGTGCCGTATTCGCCGTAAATCCCCATAAAGCCGATAAGCATCACGAGTGCACCAAGCACGGTAACAACAAAAGCTTTATCCGCACGTCTTATCATCATTTCCTCACGGTAGAATCCGATAAGTCGCCAGCAGCAAAGGGAAGAAATCTCCCAAAATACATAAATCATGATGAGGTTTGTTGAATAAACAAGCCCTGTCATTGCGCCTATAAAAAGTGTTACCATCATGTAATACTCATTTTGATTGGGATATTCCTTTATGTAGCCGTAGGAATATATAATTATTATCATGCTCACAACGCAGGCGGTAAGTGCCATAAAAACGGCAAGAGCATCAGCCTTAAAGCCGAAGGTAAGCCCCAAAGGGAATTCCCAGGGACCTGCCACGAGAGGATTACCTCTGAGCAGACTTACAAGCGCTGCTGCCGCACAGCAAAGCGACACACCCACAAAAGCAAGCGAGCATGCATTCCTGAGCTTTTGATTAATTCTGCCAAACAACACAAGCAGGAATGCACCGAAAAGAGGCGTGCAAACCCCTGCAATCAAGATATTCGAGTTCATACTTTTACCACCTCAACAAATACGGGGCAGAATTTCCCCACGCGGCATAAGAATTCTTCTTTTTGTTCCTATGTCGGTAATTCCCCATACTTCAGAATTTCCGCTTTCAACCTCGGCAATAACCGCCGCAGAGGATGAATACGGATGATTTTTTAACGCTTCAAGTGCCTTTTCACAGTCTTTTTTTGCAACGCTTGCAAGCAACACGCCCTCGTTTGCAAGCTGCAACGGGTCAAGCCCGAGCACCGAGCATATTTCACCAACCGAAACTTCAATGGGTACATTTTTTAAATTGACGGTTATATCAACGCCATCCCTCGCCCATTCGCAAAGAGTTGCGGCAACGCCTCCGCGTGTAGGGTCACGCATTGCGTGCACCTCGGCTGAGCTCGAAAGAAGAGCATCAACCACACCTGAAAGCGGTTTCACATCACTTTGAGGTACAGGCGAAAAATCCATATCCGCCCTTGCAACGGTAACCGCAACCCCATGGGACGCCACGGGCGCAGAGCATATTATAACATCACCCTGCATCACTTTCTGCTCAATCGGCTTTCTGCAATGAGTAAAAACACCGACACCCGAGGTTGTTATATATATCCCGTCAGCTTTGTTACCTTCCACAACCTTTGTGTCACCCGTAACGATTTTAACACCTGCTTCACCTGCGGCTTCGGCAATGCTTTTGCATATACGCCTGAGCTTTTCGGTCTCAAACCCTGCTTCTATTATCATTGATACGCTCAGATACCGTGGCACGGCACCGCTCACCGCAAGGTCATTTACCGTACCGCACACGCACAGCCTGCCGATATCTCCGCCGGGGAAGAATATGGGATTAACCACAAAACCGTCCGTAGTGAAAGCGATTCTTTCGCCTGCGGTGCATACAGCGCTGTCACCAAGCTCGCAGAGTATTTCGTTTGAATAAGCAGGCAGGAAAACTTCATTGACCATTTCCCTGTAAAGCTCACCGCCTGAGCCGTGGGCAAGCGTTATTTTTTCCTGCATCGGTTTCACCTCTCATACTTGTAATAAGCGGCACAGCTGCCCTCCGAGGATACCATGCACGCACCCAGAGGAGTTTCGGGAGTGCACACGGATGCAAAGCTCGGACAATCTGACGGGAGTGCCTCTCCCCTGAGGATCTTTGAGCAGATGCATTTCTTGCCGCCCTCTTCCCTGTAATCGGGAATTTCAAAACGGCGACGGGCATCAAAGTATGAATACTCCTCACGGATACTCAGTCCGCTTTTCGGAATTCTGCCGAGCCCTTTCCACTCACATTCATTCTCTTCAAAAATTTTATATGTAAGCCTGAGTGCGGTATCATTGCCGTTTTCACTTACCGCCCTTGTGTAAGCGTTAAAACACTCAAGCTGTGAATTTACAATCATGTCACATATTTTAAGCAATGCAAAAAGCATATCATGAGCCTCAAACCCTGCTATAACGGCAGGGATTTTCAGCTTTTCGGGCACAAAATCAAAGCCTTTTCTGCCCGTAATGCAGGCAACGTGACCCGGGCACATAAGCGCATTCACTCCCGATTTGCCCGAAAGCAAAGCGGTAACTGCAGCAGGCATTGTTTTATGAGAGCAAAGCACGCTCAGATTCCCGATGTTTTTTTGAGCCGCATCTTCAATGAGTGCTGCCGTGTGAGGGCTTGTTGTTTCAAACCCTACGGCAAAAAACACAACCTGCTTCAACGGATTTTCACGGGCAATCTCAATCGCCTCAAGTGCGCTGACAACGCTCCTTACTTCAGCGCCTTCGCCCTTCATACTCAGCAGGCTCCTATCGCCGCAAGGTACCCTGAGCATATCGCCGTAGCAGCAAAGAACGGTATCTTTCATACCGGCAAGAGTGAGTGCTGCGTGGATATCGCTCTGCGCAGTTACGCACACGGGACATCCGGGCCCCGAAACAAGCCGGATATTATCGGGCAACGCCTGAGGAATAGCGTGGCGGTGAAGCTCGTTTGTGTGAGTGCCGCACACTTCCATAATAACTATATCGCCGAGGCCCTCGGCTTTTTTGTGAATGGCTGCGATTATCTCATCCGCTCTCATCACTTTTCACCCGCAGTCTCTTTTACAAGCCTTTCAAGCTCATCCGCCGACTCGGGCGAAACAATTTCAATGACAAAGCCTGCGTGCACCAGAACGGTATCTCCGATTTTCGCCTCAGGCTTTACCCTTAAATCCGCATGGGTTGTTACAGCGCCGTAATCAATAACAGCCTGCAAATCTTCAATTTTTATTATTTTACCCGGCATTGCAAGGCACATAATATCACTCCGAATAAACCGCCGCTGCCGCCTGACCGAAGGAAATGCCCCCGTCATTTACAGGTATGCGCTCATTTGAATAAACGTCAAAGCCGTTTTGAGCCAGAACCTTTTCAGCATTTTCAAGCAGGATAAAATTCTGAAAGCATCCGCCTGAAAGAGCGATTTTTTTAATGTTATATTTTTTATATGCAATATCGGCGCACTGCGCTACAAGATTGATAACAGCCCTGTGAAAACGCATTGATATAACCCCTGCGCTCACGCTTGACAGCCTGTCCTCAACTGCGCATCTCACAAGGTTGCGCCAATCGAATATAAGCTGAGAATCTTCCTCGCAGATATCAAAGCGATACTCACCCTCGGCGGTTTCATCGGCAATCTGCTCAAGGAGAATTGCCGCCTGCCCCTCATAAGTCACCTCGGTGCATACACCCGCTATTGCGGCAACCGCATCAAACAGCCTGCCCATGGACGAGGTTTCGGGGCAATTGATACCCGCTTCAATACTGCGCAGAATAATTTCCGCTTTATCAAAGAGCTTAACCGCACTCCCTTTTTTTGCCTGCTCCGCCACAGCAACGGCGCATCTCCACGGCTCGTTGACTGCAGCCTGCGCTCCTGCAAGGCGAAACTCACGCAGGTGCCCCAACCTTTTACACGAACGTGCAGAGCCAAAAAACACTTCTCCGCCCCATATCTTCATATCCTCACCGATCCCCGTGCCGTCAAAAACAAAGCCGAACACATTTTCATTTGCAATCGAATGCTCGGCAAGCACGCTGATAAAATGAGCTTTATGGTGCTGAATCTGCTTTACGGGAAGTCCCGAAGCAAGAGCGTATCTCGTAGAAACATAATCGGGATGCATATCGCACACTGCAAGCTCAGGCTTTGCCGAAAAGAGCTTTTTAAAGCTCTCAATTTCGTTCTTGCAGCTTTTTTCGGCTGTTTCTTCATCGAGGTCACCCATGTGACCCGAAACAAAGGCATAACCGTTGCGGAGCAGACAGAATGTATTTTTCTGCTGTGCGCCGCAGGCGAGCAAATCACCCGCAGCTGCACCTATATATAATGGCTCGGGCACATATCCCCTCGCCCTTCTTATAATCCTTACCTTGCCGTTTACCACGGCACAAACACTGTCATCCACCCTGCGGCAGATTCTTCTGTTGTGCCTGAGAAATGCATCGGCAACGCTTTCGAGTCTTAAAGCATCTTCATCCGCAAACACGGTAGGCTCATCGCTGAGATTTGCGCTTGTCATAACAAGTGCATCAAATCCGTCCAGAAGCAGATAATGAAGCGGTGTATACGCAAGCATTACCCCGAGACGGTTATTCTGCGGCGCAACGCCTGACGCTACGGCACAGCAATCACGCTTGCGAAGCAGAACTATCGGCTTTGCAGGACTTTCAAGCAGTTTTTTCTCCTCGCCATCTATAAAACACAGCTTTTCCGCCTGTTCAACGCTCCTCACCATAATTGCAAAGGGTTTATCAAAGCGGTGCTTCCTCGACCTCAGACGGGATACGGCATCTTCATTAAAAGCATCACACGCAAGATGATAGCCGCCCAGTCCCTTAACCGCAACCGTTTTGCCCTGTAAAATAAAGCTTCTGAAAGCTTCAAGCGCATCGGGATAAACCTCAGACCCTGCAGCAAATTCAAGCTCCGGTCCGCACTCTGCGCACGCAACAGGCTCGGCATGAAAGCGTCTGTCAGCCGCATTTTCATATTCTTTCCTGCACACATCACACATCTGAAAGCCGCTCATAGTTGTATTTTTACGGTCATACGGCACGGCTTCAATCATCGAAAACCTCGGACCGCAGGAGGTGCAGTTGGTAAAAGCGTAGCCGTACCTTCTGTTATCGGGATTGCTGATTTCTTCAAAGCACGCTTCGCACGTTCCGATATCGGGCGGCACGAAGGTATCTGCGCACCCATCAATGCTCGGTTTTATAAAAAAGTCGTTCTCTTCAATAAGCTCAAGCTCTTTTATCCTGATTTCTTCAATGCGTGAAGCAGGAGGCGGACAGGTTCGGATTTTCTGCACGAATACGTCAATCGCAGTTTCATCCCCCTGCACCTGAATTTCCACACCGTACGGAGTATTGGCAACAAAACCGTTGAGTCCGAACTCTTTTGCGCTGTTGAACACGAAAGGTCTGAAGCCTACACCCTGAACGGTGCCGTGTATTCTGATTTCCCGTCTTACAGGCATCATTTTAGATTTTTCCTTGCTTCAAGAATATATTCAACAAGACCTTCGGCTCGGTATTTTCCGTCCGTTTTGCCTGCGGTAAAAATCCTTACATCAGGGTTTACCGTTTTAATGTTTTCAATAAGCTTCCGGGTGCTTACAGACACATATTCGGCAATATCTGTTTTTGATACAACAACCGCATCGGTTTTGAGCATTGCGGTAGGATATTTGAGGGGCTTGTCCTCCCCCTCAGCGGTGCTGAGCACCACTATTCTTAAATCCTCACCGAGGGCAAACGAAACGGGGCACACAAGATTACCGACATTTTCAATAACAAGCACATCGGTATTTTCAAGGTCGATATTATCAAACTGACGTTCAATCATTTTTGCATCAAGGTGACAGCCACCGTTTGTGTTTATCTGCACTGCTTTAACACCTGTTTTTGCAATTCTCTGCGCATCATTCTCTGTTGCAAGGTCACCTTCAATCACCGCCACACGGCACTGCGCCGCAAGGGAAGGAAGGATATTTTCAAGCAGGGTTGTTTTGCCTGAGCCGGGCGAGCCCAGAACATCAACGGTAAGAACTCCGCAGGAATGGAGCTTTTCTTTATTCTGCGCCGCAATTTCATTGTTGAGCGCCTTCAAATCAGTATTAACCTTAATCTGTGACAATGTCATCATCTCCGATACAGTCAATGTTTTTTATGTAAACTTCTTCTCCGCCGATTATTTCA
>JAZSIQ010000177.1:0-6825 GCA_045533875.1 Acutalibacteraceae bacterium
AAGGAGTACCACTTTTCGTTAGCATAAAAAAACAAGAAGGAGATACAAATCATTATCATCTGAACAACGGTTTTTACCTTGCCGGAAATGCCCGCAGGAATAACTATTCCCTTTCTGAGAGCAACCATTCTGACAAGCGTTACCGCAATCTCTCTAAACATGATTATAACAACCAGCCACACATTGCAAAGCCCTTTGACAACAAGGCTTATAAGCGCTGCGCAGACAAGCATTTTGTCGGCAATAGGGTCAGCGATTTTACCGAAATTGCTAACTATGTTATATTTTCTTGCGATATTGCCGTCAAGAAAATCGGTAAACGAAGCAACAAGGAAAATAATTGCCGCAATAAGATAATGGCTGTATCCGTTGCCGCCTATCTGATAAAACATTGCAAAAAGGAAAAGCGGCACCATAAGAATTCTTATTACCGTGAGAATATTGGGTACGTTCTTCATAAAACCTCCGTCAGGGGCAAAGAGCATCTCTGCCTATTAAATCGTAATCATTTACGCCGATTATTTTAACCTCGGCAAAATCACCGATATTATAATCCAAATCTGTTGTAAAGTCAATCTTACCGTCAATTTCAGGGGCATCCATATAAGTTCTGCCTGAGTAACTGTCAGTATAAGGGTCAAACTCCTCAACGAGAACACGGCAAACCGTGCCTATCCTTTCGTGATTTCTTATTGCCGTTATTTCAAGTTGGTCTCGCATTATTATTTCGCCTCGGTCCACCTTGGTCTGCTCATCAACCTGACCCTCAGCATCGAATGCGGGAGTCCCCTCCTGAGGAGAAAAAGCAAAGCATCCCAACCTGTCAAACTCAATTTCATTCACAAATTCAACAAGATTCTCGAATTCTTCCTCACCTTCACCGGGGTAGCCCACAATAAAGGTTGTTCTTATTATTGCATCCGGAAGCTTTTCACGGATTTTCCTTATAAGCTGCCTGTTTTCTTCAGCCGTTCCCCTGCGGTTCATCGCCTTGAGTATTCTATCATCCGCATGCTGCAAGGGCAAATCGAAATAATTAAGCACCTTGGGCTGATTTGCCATGACCTCAAGCAAGTCATCGGTAATTTTATCGGGATAGCAATAAAGCATTCTTATCCATTCAATGCCCTCTATTTTGCAAAGTTCATTGAGAAGCTTCGGCAACGAAAGCTCTCCGTACAAATCAATGCCGTAATTTGTGGTATCCTGCGCAACAAGAATAAGCTCCTTTGTGCCCTCATCGGCAAGTGCACGAGCCTCTTCGATAAGAGTTTCCATCGGCACGCTTCTGTAGTTACCCCTGATATAAGGAATCACACAGTAAGAACAGCGGTTTGAGCAACCCTCCGCAATCTTAAGATAAGACCAGTATTCAGGAGTGGTAAGCATACGGGCGCCTGTAATCGGAAGATCTTCGTTTGACGGGAAGCAACAATATGTATTTTCTGATTGAGCTTCGTTCGCGGGGATCTCTTTTGACTCCTGACCGAGTATGTTTTTAACGATTTCGACAATGCTGCCGTTTGCGCCTATTCCAACAACAGCATCTACTTCGGGAATTTCGCTGAGAATTTCATGCTTATGACGCTCGGCAAGGCAGCCGGTAACGATAATTTTGCCTACAAGCCCCTCGCTTTTAAGCTGAGCCATGTCGAGAATATTCTCGATAGCCTCTTCTTTGGCTGCATCAATAAATCCGCAGGTATTGATAATAACGGCATCAACACCTTCGTAGATATCACCTATAACAAAGCCCTCAGCATCAAAAAGAGCAAGCATGCGCTCCGCATCAACCTGATTTTTGGGGCAGCCGAGTGAAATCATTGAAATTCTATTCATCAAAACAGTCCTCCGCATCTACTGATATTTCATATTCTCTCAGTGCGGTACGGATATCGGAATAGCCGTAACCCAACCGCGTAAGAGCTGCAACTGTACGCCTTGTGCCTTTTTCGTCATTCAAACTGTTGCAATATTTTGTATTCAGTAATTCTATAATACGCAAAACAGGATTATTGTCAAGATTTTCGCAGGCAATTTCCGCAGTTTCATGAGAAATTCCCTTTGCCGCAAGCTCGTATTTTATCTTTTTGGAAGAATAGCCTTTATTTTCACTCAATCGGCGTGCAAGCATTGCAGCATAAGCTTCATCGTCAACATAGCCTAAATCTTCCGCCTTCAATGCGGCGGCTCTGGCAAAATCACGCTCAATCCCTTTGAGCACAAGCTTGTTTTCAAGCTCTTTTCTGCCGTAATCTCTGTTTGAAAGAAGCCTTAAAGCGGCAACAAAAGCAGAGCGCAAGCCTGCCGCTTCAATAAAAGCAGCAAGCTCCGCTCCTTCAATATCATCGCCGTCAGCATAACCGCAGGAAAGAATAAAATCTTCATCCACGGTTATAAAATATTCACCGCCGAGTAAAATATGAACTTTTCCCGATTTTCCGAAGTTAAAGTTAAGTTTCATTTATTAATCGTCATCATCAACCACTATATCAAGCTTTGCCCTTGCAACAACCTTTGTTGTAGGCTCCGCGGCAGGGGCAGGCTTAGCCGATTCGGCAAGCTTTCTTACGGGCTTGTTTCTGCTTTCCTGCTCAGCTTTTACAGCCGCAACGATCTTTTCCTCGATTTCCTTAGCGAGAGCTTCGTTATCGGCAATAACATCCCTTGAATTATCCCTGCCCTGGCCAAGGCGCATATCGCCGTAAGAGAACCATGCACCGCTCTTATTGATAATATTAAATTTAACACCAAGGTCAACCAACTCGCTGAATTTTGAAATTCCTTTGCCGTAAAGAATATCAAACTCAGCTTCTTTGAAGGGAGGAGCCACCTTGTTTTTAACAATCTTACATCTTGTTCTGTTGCCGATAATTTCGCCGCCGTTTTTAATGCTTTCAACTCTTCTGACTTCTATTCTGACGGAAGCAAAGAATTTAAGCGCTCTGCCGCCGGTAGTAACCTCGGGATTTCCGTAAACAACGCCGACCTTTTCACGAAGTTGGTTTATAAAAATAAGAACGGTATTTGACTTAGAAATAGCACCGGCAAGCTTTCTGAGAGCCTTTGACATAAGCCTTGCGTGCATACCGACCTGATTGTCACCCATTTCTCCCTCAATTTCGGCACGGGGCACAAGAGCGGCAACCGAGTCAATTACAACAACATCCAAAGCGCCTGAGCGAACAAGCGCTTCGGCGATTTCAAGAGCCTGCTCGCCGTTATCCGGCTGAGAAACAAGCAGCGAATTAACATCAACGCCGAGATTGGAGGCATAAAGAGGGTCAAGCGCATGCTCCGCATCAATAAACGCTGCTTCACCGCCCGCCTTCTGGGCCTGAGCAATGACAGAAAGAGCAAGCGTGGTTTTACCCGAAGATTCGGGGCCGTAAATTTCAGCTATTCTTCCCTTGGGGAGACCGCCGATTCCCGTTGCAACATCAAGACCTACCGAGCCGGTGGAAACAGCTTCAACATTCATTGCGCTGTTTTCGCCAAGACGCATGATGGTGCCTTTACCGTAGGATTTTTCAATCTGCTGCAAAGCGGTTTCAAGAGCTTTTTTCTTATCAATCATTTTTCAGACCTCCTGTATCAATCAAACAAATGTTCTACAGTTATTTTAAACCATTCTTCATAAAATTGCAATAGGAAAATGCCAAAATTACAAATATTTTTAATAAACTGAAAAAGTTTTAAAAAAATGCAAAAAAACTCTTGCTTTTTTTCTGCATATCTGTTAATATATCATCCGTTAATGAGTTTAAAAAAGGAGGTGTGACACATGGCAAAATGCGATTTTTGCGGTAAGGATGTGTCCTTCGGCATCAAGGTTTCCCATTCACACAGACGCTCCAACAGAACTTGGAAGCCCAATGTAAAGCGTGTTAAGGCTGTTGTAGACGGCTCTCCCAAGAGAGTACATGCTTGCACTCGTTGCCTTCGTTCAGGAAAGGTAACCCGCGCTGTTTAATTTCATCAAAAAACGGTAAGAGATCGCTGCGGCGGTCTCTTATTCATTTTATATTACATTAAATATTTTTGTTGCTTTTGCCGAACTGATTGTGGTTCGGTTTTTTTATCCCACCATCGGTTGCGGTTTTTTTGACAAAATTCCCCAATGTGACGAAATATTTTTTAATAGCAATAAACTGTTTGTTTTTTCAGTCATTTTGTGTATAATTAATACACTAATTTTCTCGGAGTGCTTATAGTAATGAAATATAAAATCAATCCAACTGAGCTTGACAGCTCCTTCAGAGTTCCCTCCTCGCTGGTAGACAAGCATATCCGCCTTGCCAACGAGCATCAGCTTAAGGTTCTGCTCTGGATTTTACGCAATTCCCCCGAAAATCCGGACATTGACAAAATGTGCAAGGCTTTAAAAATGAATAAGGATGATGCTGCCGACTATCTGCAGTATTGGGTGCTTACAGGAGTAATAACAGCTACTGACGAGCAAAGCGAGCCCGTTTCCTCCCCTGCGAAGGAAATTGCTCCGAGCTACCCCGTAAGCGCTCCGCCGGCGGCAACAGCCGCTCCCGCTATTGTTCCCTCAAAGCCCTCAAGCGTTGAAATTGCTCAAAGAATAAAAGAATCCCCTATTATAGGCAACCTTTTCAGAGAGGCGCAGGTAAAACTCGGCAAAACAATCGGATACGAGGGTCAGTGCATGCTGCTTATGATGCACGACTATGACGGTTTGCCTGTTGAAGTAATTTATATGCTTCTTGACTACTGCGTTTCAATAGGCAAAACTCACAATAACTACATAGCTGCCACGGGCAGAAACTGGGGCGAGTGCGAAATTGACACTATTGAAAAAGCGGCCGAAAGAATTTCTTCTCTGCGTACGGCTGACAGAGTGTGGAAGGATTTTGCCGCACTTGCAGGAATAACCAATCCCAAGCCCACCACCACTCAGACGGCTTTTCTTTCCCGCTGGTGCAATTCTCTCGGATTCAATGTTGATATGATTTATCTCGCTTACGAGGAAATGGCTGACCACACACAAAAGCTCAGCTTTGCTTACATGGACAAGGTGCTTGAATCATGGAATAAAAACGGTGTTAAAACTCCTGACGATGCAAAGGCTTTCAAAGCCGCAAAGGCAGCATCAACCGTAAAAGCCGTTCAGTCCCCCACCCCCAAGCAGTCTGCCAACCCCAAGAAAAAGCAACCAGAAACATCCTATGATATAGACGCTTTTATGCAAAAGACCGTAAACGGCAAACTTAAGTACGAAAGGAAGGATAAAGTATGAGCTTCAGCAAAGATGTTTTACTCGCCGCTCAGACCGAGCTGGCAAAGAGAAAAAGCAAGGCTGAAAACCTTCAGCAGCAGCATAGAAACGAAGTTTTGCTTAGAATTCCTGAAATTGCCGCCGCAGAGCGTGAACTTGCCCAAACAGGTCTTGATGTTGTAAAAGCAATAGGTATGGGTGCAGATGCTGAAACCTATCTTAAAAACCTTGCAAAAACAAACCTTGCTTTGCAGGCAAAAATAAAATCCCTTCTCAAAGGAAACGGATACCCTGAGGATTATCTGCAGACAGATTATGTTTGCAAAAAATGTGAAGACACGGGATATATTGAGGGCTCGCCCTGCTCGTGCAGAAAAATTCTTTTAAGAGAGCTTGCTCTTAAAAAGCTTTATGAAAATTCACAGGCGGCAAGATGCACCTTTGAAACCTTTAAACTCGACTATTATTCAAACGAAAATGATGAGCGCTTCGGCATTAACGTAAGAAATCAGATGAATATCCTTCTTGATTACTGCAGACACTATGCCGATGATTTTGACTGCAATTCGCCAAGCCTTTATATGTTCGGTCAGACTGGGCTCGGCAAAACGCACCTCACTCTCGCCATTGCAGGTAAGGTTGTTGCTCAGGGCTATAATGTTATTTACGATTCTGCCCAGAATATTTTTAACCGCCTTGAGAAAGAGCATTTCCGCTATTCAAAAAATGAGGAATACGACGGCGCACAGCAGGAGCTTATTGATTGCGACCTTCTTATAATTGATGACCTCGGCTCTGAATTTACAACCCAATTCACAATAGCGGCATTATATAATGTTTTAAATACAAGACTCAACCGTAACAAACCGGTTATAATCAGCACAAATCTTGATGCAAAAGCTCTTGAGGAAAAGTATTCGCCGAGAATCTCATCCCGTATAATGGGCGGATACACGCCCCTTCATTTTCTCGGCAACGACATAAGACAAATTTTAAACAACTGATTCGGAGATATAACACATGGATATTATTCAACAGCTTACTCAGGAATTTCACCTTCAGCGCTGGCAGGTAGAAAACACGGTTTCTCTGCTCGATGACGGCAATACCGTACCTTTCATAGCACGATACAGGAAAGAAGCTCACGGCACTCTTGACGACCAGATTATCAGAGGCCTTTCTGAAAGAGTTGAATACCTCAGAAATCTTGAAAAAAGGCGTGAAGAGGTAAGAAACTCTATAATTTCCCAGGAAAAGATGACTGAGGAAATAGAAGCGGCGCTTGACAAAGCGGTAACCCTTGCGGAAATTGAGGATATTTACCGCCCCTTCAGACCAAAAAGAAGAACAAGAGCATCCATTGCCAAGGAAAAGGGTCTTGAGCCTCTTGCGGATGAAATTTATGCTCAGAAGCCCGATTCGCCCGCTCCGCTTGAGCTTGCAAAAGAGTACATAGACGGGGAAAAAGGCGTTGAAAGCGCAGAAGATGCGCTTAAAGGCGCTATGGATATCATTGCGGAAAACATCTCCGACAATGCGGATATACGCCGTAGGCTGCGCAACCTTTTCGGCGTGGTTGGTAT
>JAZSIQ010000104.1:0-4400 GCA_045533875.1 Acutalibacteraceae bacterium
GTATTATTATATTAGAAATATAAAATGGTGGACAAATTTGTGGAACGAGGAAAATGATATGACTAAGCCTTTTTACAAAGTGCGTGAATTTAACGATTTACGCGAGCTCATCAACATGAGCGCCCAGCTTTACGCTGACCGCCCCGCATTTGAAGTTAAGAATAAAAGCGGAGCACATTATGAAATCAGCTTCAACCGCTACAAGCATGATATTGAGTGCGTGGGTACTGCGTTGGCTGATATGGGCCTGAGCGGTCAAAAAATCGGTGTGTGCGCCGATAACTGCTATGAATGGTGCGTTTCATACATGGCAACCGTAAACGGATTGGGCGTAATTGTTCCTATTGATAAGGAACTTCTTTTTGAGGATATTAATACTATCCTTGAAACCGCCGATGTTAAGCTCCTTTTCTGTGACAGAAAAATAGTTCACAAGCTTCTTCCGAATAAGGACAAGCTTAAGAGTGATTTAACAATAGTTCATATCGGTGCAGAGAATGATGAGAACAAGCTTACATTTGAGAAGCTTCTCCAGAGAGGCGATGAGCTTCTCAAGCAGGGCGACCGCCGCTATCTTGATGCACCCATTGATCCTGATGCTCTCTGTTCGCTTCTCTTTACATCGGGTACTACCGGAATGTCCAAGGGCGTTATGCTTTGCCACCGTAACTTCTGTTTTGAAGTTAAGGCTGCAATGAGCATAGTAAAAATCAAACCCGATGATTGCGGAATTTCTCTCCTTCCGCTTCACCATACTTATGAGAGCTCTATTATTCTTTTCTTTGCCCCCTATTGCGGCGCAAAGGTTACTTTCTGCGAGGGCTTCAAGTACGTTCTTCAGAATATGAAGGAATTCAGCCCCTCTGTTTTCGTAAGCGTTCCCCTTATCCTTGAAACTGTGCACAAGCGCATTCTTGAGGCTATCAGAAAGAAACCCCACGGTGAAACCCTTTTCAAAATCGGCAAGGTGCTCTGCAAGGCAGGTTCTTATGTAGGGCTTGACCTTAAGAAGCTTTTCTTCGGTGAGATTCAGGAAGTTTTCGGCGGCAATATGCGCCTTATCATCTGCGGCGCTGCGCCCATCAATCCTCAGATTCTTAAGGATTTTGAGGCTTTTGGAATTCAGATTGTTTTCGGTTACGGTCTTACTGAGTGCGCACCCCTTGCTATCATGAACCATGACCGTCTTCACCTTGCAGAATCCATTGGTGTTCCGCTCCCCGGTGTTGAGGCTAAGATTCTTTACCCCGACCCGCAGACAGGCGTTGGCGAAATCTGCGTTAAGGGTGATATGGTAATGCTCGGTTACTACAACAACCCCGAAGAAACTGCCGAGGTAATCGATGAGGACGGTTTCCTCCATACGGGTGACCTTGGTTATACTGATGATAAGGGCAGATATTATATTGTTGGCAGAAGCAAGAATGTTATCATTCCCGCCAACGGCAAGAACATTTACCCCGAGGAGCTTGAGTATCATCTCAGCCTTGAAGATTCTGTTTGCGAATGTCTTGTATACGGCGGCAAGAATAAGAAGGGTGAAACCGTTGTTGCGGCCAAGATTTACCCTGATTTCCCTTATCTTCTTTCCCAGTATCCTGATAAGAAAACCCCCGAGGATTTTACTGATGATGAGCTTAATGCGATTGTAAAACAGGCGGTTAATAATGTAAACAGCAAGCTTCCTTCCTTTAAGCACATTGTTAAATACAAGGCACGCCGCAATGAGTTTATTAAAACCACCACGGCAAAGATTCAGCGCCACAAGAACTAATAGTAATTTTAAAAGGCTGACCTGCGGGTCAGCCTTTTTTATTGCGTGAAAGAGGCAAAAATTGTGCCGGCGGGCACGGGGCACGCCGGCAACGGTGGGGTGTAACGTATATTTAGCTGCAGCAATTAATGTATGCGCTATAAAAAAGCTCATAGTTGCTGTAGCTGCATCTGGAGCAAAGCTGAACATCAAACTTTTCCTCAAGACATCTGGGGGCGCTGGACCTTACCTTGTGAGTGATGGTTGTGGTAACGTCAATGGAATCGTAATTGTGACCAAAGAGGTTGCAAAGTATGTTGTAAGCAGCAATGCCGCTGTCTGTATTTTCGCCGCTTAAATCGGCAATTATTCTTTCCTTCATTTCTTCGGGAATATTCTCACCGAAAATGAATTCCTTGTGGCAGCAGTTATCCTGAGCGCAGCCGTCGTGAGCGGTAACGGAAACGGAGGCAACGCCGAGTATAAAGGTAAAGGCTAAAATAAGAGAAACTATCTTTTTCATAATCAATTAATCTCCTTTAAATTTTCAATAATTTTAAATAGCTGTTCTTCTGAATCTGCAAAAACGCAGTATGAATTGCCCTTGTATTCAAAATCAGCCTGAAAGCGACCGTTATAACTGAAATAATAAAATGTAATTGAATTTACTGTTTTTTCAATATATGAGGAGTTTTCAGGCAACACAAGGGGCTTATCTATGTAAAGGCCAATACTGTATCTTGCATCGGTGCAGTGGAGTGAGCACTCATCGTGACCGTTTACATGACTTAAAACGATTTTTTCAATCTCGTTGCCGTCGGGCAGCCAGCAAGGGAACAGTATTTGCATAACCTTGTTCTCTTTAAATTCATCGACCGTGTAGCGCTTCGACCTGCGGTCATTAAAAATCTCTATATCTCCGACCGAAATCGACCCATCATCACGGTTTATGCTGTGAATAACGAGCGCAAGGTCGTTAAGCAACGTCATTTTATCGTTGCTTGTTCCAACCGTAAGGATACCGCCGATTACCAGGGCGGCGAAAAGGAGCGCCGCAGCTATAAGAAGCCTTACTTTAACACTTGGCTTCTTCTTATCGGTGCGGTCTTTACCCTTAAACGGTATTTCCTCTATTTTCTTTTCGATTTCATACTTGGTAAGTTGTTCTTCGCCTTCAAGCTCCATGAGAAAATCAACACATTCAGTAATAAGGTCGCTGTCTATTTTCTCATAAAGCTTTGAGGATTCAAGCGCTATAATTGCGCGCAGTTTATCCTTAAGAGCCTGATTGCCGCCAAGCGCAGTATTACTGTTTCCCATGGAATAATTCACCTCCTGCAATTTGTTTTTTTATCCACTTTTCCTCCTTTCATGATGTATATGTCAGAAAAGCGGATTTGTCACAAAAATTTTTTAAAAATTTTTAAAAATTTTTTTATAACCTCATAAAGAGCAGAATCAGAGCCATAAATGCGAAAGAAACACGCTCTTTTATCTTAAGACGAAGGCGGTAAATACGGGTTCTTGCAGCACCCTCTGAAATGCCGAGCTCCTCAGCAAGCTTCTCGTATTCAAGGTGTTTTACATAGAAGAGTTCGAAAAGCTTAAGCTCTTTATCGTTAAGACTTTTTAAAATCAAATCCTTTTTGCTTTCAATTTCTTCATCGGTGATTTTATTGTCCTGCTCCATTTCGTATACAATTGCGGTGCTGTTGGGCGGTGCGCCGCACAGATGAAAAATCTTTTCTTTTTCACATCTTGCTATTTCTTTGAATTCCTCATGAATTTTAAGGTTTGCTACGGAGAAAAGCCAGGCTAAGATATTGTCATCCTCCAGTGTTTCCGCTTTTTCCTGAAAGGTCAGGAATACTTTCTGCGTTACATCGTGGGCAGACTGAACATCAAAAAGTCTTGAAAGACAAAAGCGATATATGTTGTTATAGTATTTTTCTGCAATCTCGCAGGCTCTTTCGTAACTGAGCAACATATATCACCTCATTTCAACAATTTATTATATATACAGTATAGCAAAAATACAGATTTTGTCAAATATCTTACAATTGAAAATGGCTTGTGCAGGAGTTCTTCCCGTACAAGCCATTTGTCATTCATTTATACCGTAAGCTTCAACAAGCCTGAAATACTCATCCTCCGAAATTGCAACAACTGAGCCGTGGCGGGGCTTAAGCTGATTTACGGAGTATGTGGACCTTTGCACCTGCCTGAAATTTTTAAAATCACGGGTCATCTGAGCAAAGAAGGTACCGTTGCTGTATTCATCCATAATCATCATCCATGCATCAGTACCTGTGATGCGGTACATTGTGCTGCCCTCAACACCGAACCAGTTAAGCGAGCAGATTGTGTACGGCTCGCTGTAAGGACCGGTGAGATTCTTAGATTTAACATAGGCGATTTTCTGAGTAATATCCTCCTTGAAATAGAGGTAATAATATCCGTCTTTTTCGTTGTAGATTATGTCGCCGTCAATGCACTGAATATTCCTCAATTCGCCCGTTTCAGGGTCGGGCTCATTCCATCTGCCGTAGAGCACCTGCGGCTCTGTCTCAAACGTTTTAAAATCCTTTGTGTAGGCATAGTAATGACCTGCACAGTCGTTTTCAACTGTCGAGGTTGCCCAGTAAAC
>JAZSIQ010000069.1:0-3423 GCA_045533875.1 Acutalibacteraceae bacterium
GTTTACGGCGGAATTTATGAGCCCGGCCACCCCGAAGCCGATGAAAAAGGCTTCCGTAAGGACGTAATCAAGCTTATCAAGGATATAGATGTGCCCGTTGTACGCTACCCCGGCGGCAACTTTGTTTCGGGATATAATTGGGAGGACGGTGTAGGTCCCGTCGAGCTTCGCCCCTCAAGGCTTGAGCTTGCATGGTCAACTACCGAGCCCAACACCTTCGGCACCAACGAATTTATGGATTGGTGTAAGGCGGCAGGAACTTCCCCCATGATGGCGGTAAACCTCGGCACAAGAGGACCTGACGAAGCAAGGAACTTGCTTGAATACTGCAACCACGAAAAGGGAAGCTATTACAGCGACCTGCGCCGCAAGCACGGCTATGAAAAGCCCCACAACATTAAACTCTGGTGCCTCGGCAATGAAATGGACGGGCCCTGGCAGATGGGTCATAAAACCGCTCATGAATACGGCAGAGTTGCAAATGAAACCGCAAACATCATGAAAATGATGGATCCCAGCGTCGAGCTCGTTCTATGCGGCTCCTCCAACAGCTTTATGAAAACCTTCGGTGACTGGGAAGCAACCGCTCTTGACCTCTCCTATGAAAGAGTTGATTACGTTTCACTTCATCAGTATTTCAACTGCAATGACGGTGACACAAAAAACTTCCTCGCACGCTCATGTGAAATTGAGAATTATATCAAAACAGTTATCTGCATCTGCGATTACATAAAAGGAAAGCGCCACTCTAAGCACACCGTAAACCTTTCACTTGACGAATGGAACGTATGGTACCATTCAAACGGCACAAAATTTGACAGATGGTCCTTTGCTCCTCACATTCTTGAGGATGTTTACAACTTTGCGGATGCTCTTGTGGTCGGTCTTACTCTCATCACCATGCTCAGGCATTCTGACAGAGTCAAGATTGCCTGCCTTGCTCAGCTTGTAAACGTAATTGCTCCCATTATGACTGAAAACGGCGGCAGCGCATGGGCACAAACCATTTACTATCCCTACATGCACGCCTCAAAGTACGGCAGAGGCTACGCCCTTAACGGCATACTTGATACCACAAAGCACGACACCAAGGATTTCACGGATGTTACTGATATCGACTGCGCCGCAGTATGGAATGACGAAGCAGAAGAGCTCACCGTTTTTGCCGTAAACAGAGATTTTGAGCAGGATAACATTCTTTCCGTTAACCTCAAGGATTTTGAAGGCTACGCTCCCGTTGAGCACATTGTTATGGCAGGTTTTGACCTTCAGGCTGTTAACACCGCAACCGACTGCAGCGTTAAGCCCGTAAGCTGCGCATTGAACGGTGTTTATGAGGCTGAGAGCGAAATCAGACTTGCTCCCCTTTCATGGAATGTTATCAGATACAAAAAAGCATAATCCGAAGCAATATAAAAAAGGGTTGCCCTCAGGCAACCCTTAATCTTTTACATTATAAAATAATATCGGTTGAATAAGAATCCTTGACGTTTGAAAGCACGGTAAGTGTTTTTACTCTGCCTACTCCGCCGAGTGCTTTGATGTCATTGAGCATTTTTTCAAGCGCCTTTAAATCCTGAGCATAAATTTTAACAAGATACTCAAAATCGCTCGCAACATAATCACAGGCGGTAACATAGGGATGGCGCTTCATATAATCCTCAAAAGAAGCATTATACTTGGAATTCTCGGTTTCTACCGCAAGATATGCGCAAACATTAAGACCAAGCTTTTCATTGTCAAGCACCAGGGTATATTGCTTTATAACCCCTGCGGCTTCAAGCTTTTTGATTCGCTCAATCACGGCGGAAACGGACATATTGACTTTACTGCCGATTACGGAAGCATTTTCTCTTGCGTTTTCTTTTAAGCATTCTACGATTTTAACATCAATACTGTCCACATTTCCACCTCCGTTCTTTTATAATACTATACTTTATGTTACCAAAATTTTACGAATAGTCAAGATATAAAAGCAAAATTTTTCTGTTATTTATCAAAAACGGGCGAAAAAAATATTTTTTTATTCAGTATTTGCTTTAACAATTGAAAAACCGCTCACAAAATGATAAAATTATGCAGATAAGAAGTTGGAGGTATCTTTTTTATGAAAACAACTGCAGTTAGACTTTACGGAAAAAACGACTTAAGAATGGAAAGCTTTGAGCTTCCCGAAATTAAAGAAACTGAAATTCTTGCAAAGGTTGTGTGCGACAGCCTGTGCATGTCCTCATACAAAGCCGCCGTTCAGGGCGCAGACCACAAAAGAGTTCATGATGATGTAGCAGAAAAGCCGATAATAATCGGCCACGAGCTCTGCGGTGAGCTTGTGAAAGTAGGCGCAAAATGGGCAGACAAATACAAGGCAGGCGATAAGTTCGTAATTCAGCCTGCACTCAATTATAAAGGCTCACTCGATGCTCCCGGTTATTCCTATCAGTACGTAGGCGGTGACGCTACCTATATTATCCTCCCCGAAGAGGTTATGCTGATGAACTGCCTGCTTGATTACGATGACGAAAGCTGGTTTTGCGGTTCGCTTACCGAGCCCCTCTCCTGCGTTATCGGCGCTTTCCATGCAAACTATCACACTAAAAGAGGCAGCTACGAGCACACCATGGGAATCAAGGAAGGCGGCAGAATGGCAATCCTTGCAGGTGTAGGCCCCATGGGTCTTGCCGCAATTGATTACATTATCCATTGCAACCGCAAACCCGCTACTCTTATTGTTACCGATATCGACTCTGCAAGGCTTAACAGGGCCGCTGAAATTCTCCCCGCTGAAGAGGCCGCAAAAAACGGCATTGACCTTAAATATGTAAACACCCGAGACATAGAAAACAGCGAGGAATATCTCAAGGAGCTCGCAGGCGGAGATTTTGACGATGTTTTCGTTTTTGCTCCCGTTGCTTCGGTAATTGAATCAGGCGATAAGCTGCTCGGTCAGGACGGCTGCCTTAACTTCTTCGCAGGACCCACCAATCCTCAGTTCAGCGCACCCTTCAATTTCTACAACGTTCACTACGCTTCAACCCACATCGTAGGTACATCAGGCGGCAACACCGACGATATGATTGAAAGCATTGAAATGATTAAAGACGGTCTTCTTACCCCGTCGATTCTTGTTACCCACATCGGCGGCCTTGACTGTGTTAAGGACACCACCCTCAACCTGCCCCATATCCCCGGCGGCAAAAAGCTCATCTACACCGGAATCTCAATGCCTCTTACTGCAATTGCGGATTTTGAAGAGCTTGGAAAAACCGACCCCTTCTACGCAGAACTCGCCCGCCTTGTTTCCGAAACAAAAGGGCTTTGGAACGCAAAAGCAGAGAAATATCTTTTGGAAAATTCAAAAACAATCGAATAATTTTTCGATAATATTAATTTTTTGGGTAATTTTTTCTGTTTTTATTATTTTCT
>JAZSIQ010000173.1:0-11734 GCA_045533875.1 Acutalibacteraceae bacterium
CCCGCTTCCATGACCATGAAAAGCTTGCCCACTCGGCCAAGGCTGCGTGTGACATTGAGTTCCCCTTCTCCTTCGGCTGGGGCGAAATCAACGGCACCCACAACAGAACAAACTTTGACCTTACAAGACATCAGGAATACAGCGGCCAGAAGATGGATTATCTTGACCCCGAAACCAACGAGAAATTCATCCCCTTCATCATCGAATCCACTTACGGACTTGACAGAACCGTTCTTGCTCTTCTTTGCGAGGCTTATGATGAAGAGGTTATTGACGCTGAGAAGAATGACACAAGAGTTGTGCTTCACTTAAGCCCTGCAGTTGCTCCTTATAAGGCAGCGGTGCTTCCTCTTTCAAAGAAGCTTACTCCCGATGCGCTTAAGGTTTATGAAAAGCTTCAGAAGAATTATATGATTGATTTCGATGAGACCGGCTCCATCGGCAAGCGTTACCGCAGACAGGATGAAATCGGCACTCCTCTTTGCATCACATTTGACTTTGAGTCTGTTGAGGATGGCTGCGTTACCGTTCGCGACCGTGACACAATGCAGCAGGAGAGAATCAGCATTGATGCTCTTGATGCTTACATTGCAGAAAGAGTTAAGTTTTAAATAAAGTAAAAAGCATAAAAAATGAGCGGGGTTTATCTCCGCTCTGAAACTTTAAGGAGGTGTTTATATGGCGGCACCGCTTGCAGACAGAATACGTCCGAAGCGGATTGAGGATATTGTGGGGCAGAAGCATCTGCTTGGCGAAGGTATGCCTCTTCGCAACATCATCCTTTCGGGCGAATTGCCCAACATGGTGTTTTACGGCCCTTCGGGAGTCGGCAAAACCACCCTTGCAAGCATTATTGCAAAGGCGGCGAATAAACACCTTGTCAAGCTCAACGGTACTACGGCGAGCACCTCGGATATCCGTGATGCCATTGCAAAGCTTGATACCTTTGAGGGAGTAAACGGGATTCTGCTTTACCTTGACGAAATTCAGTATTTCAACAAAAGGCAGCAGCAGACTCTGTTGGAGTACATTGAAAACGGCTCAATGACTCTTATTGCATCAACCACGGAAAACCCCTATTTTTATGTTTACAATGCAATTTTAAGCCGAAGCACCGTTTTTGAATTCAAAAGTGTTGAGCCTGCGGAAATTTCCGTAGCGGTTGAAAGGGCTTTTCAGTTTATAGCCGATGAACGCGGCGAAAATCTTGAAATAGAAAACGGTGTATGCGATTATATTTCAAAGGCCTGCGGCGGCGATGTAAGAAAAGCGATGAATGCCGTAGAGCTGAGCGTTCTCAGTGCATCGAACAGCGGCGGCGATAAGCGCATAACCCTTGCCAATGCTCAGGCGCTTACTCAGAAGAGCGCCATGAAATATGATAAAAGCGGCGATGAGCACTATGATATTATCTCCGCTTATCAGAAATCTATGAGAGGTTCCGATCCCGATGCCGCAATCCATTACCTTGCAAGGCTGCTTGAGGCGGGTGATTTGCCCTCGGCGTGCCGCAGGCTTATGGTGTGCGCAAGCGAGGATGTGGGGCTTGCATATCCGCAGATTCTGCCCATAGTAAAAGCGGCTGTTGACATGGCAATGATGCTCGGGCTGCCCGAGGCGAGAATTCCGCTTGCCGATGCGGTTATAGCGGTAGCCACGGCGCCCAAGTCAAATTCCGCCTACGAAGCGATAAATCAGGCCATGCAGGATGTTGCAAAGGGCAGGTCGGGCCCTGTGCCCCGTCAGCTGCAGAATGTTCACTGTGACGGCGAGGACAATCCCGTAAAGGGTCAGTTTTATAAATACGCCCATGCCTTCCCCAACCATTGGGTGGAGCAGCAGTATCTGCCCGATGCCATTAAGAACACCGTATATTACGAATACGGTGACAACAGGAATGAGCAGGCGGCAAAGGAATACTGGAGCAGAATCAAGAATATTAAAAGATAAAAATAAAGCCCGTACATAAAGTACGGGCATATTGTTTAAATCGTTTTACTTTACAAATGCGTAGTGGCGTATATGAACGCTTACCAACTTGTCGTAATCGAGCACATGGAAAAGTGAGCCGTCTTTCATGGGGTGGACTATGATGCCCTCGGCTTCATTGTCGTTTATCTCTATGAAGCGTTCAAAGGCGGTTTCAACCTTGCCGCTCTCAAGGTCAACCGAGAGAATCTGCTCATCGGCGCTGTCGCTTACATCGTAGGAAATCCAGAGCTTGCCGTCATACACATCCGCACCCTGCACACGGTTGACTGTTTCGGAAAGCTTGATGGTATCAACAAAGCTCATATCCTCGGCACGGTAGCGAAGAATTTCGTTTACATTGTCAAATGCAGAGGTGTAGAAATATCCCTCATCGTCAACCGC
This sequence comes from Acutalibacteraceae bacterium, assembly GCA_045533875.1. Lineage (GTDB taxonomy): Bacteria > Bacillota > Clostridia > Oscillospirales > Acutalibacteraceae > CAG-177. Next base: position 2,374 of record JAZSIQ010000173.1, read on the forward strand.
ACACCACGGGATGCCGTCATTGAGCAGGGGAGAGGTAATTTCATAGTAAGTGCCCGTGTATTCGAGCGTGTCGCAGTCGTAAAGCATAACGAAATCACGCACGTAATCATCATCCTCAACGGGGGCGTAAATATAACCGTTGTAGCAGGCAATGTCGCCGATATGGTTGCTGCCGTATTGCTTGGTAAATTCCTTGGGAACGCTGCCCAGAGCCATGTCCACACGGTTAAAATCCAAATCCCACTTTGCAAGACCGGTTATGTTCAGGGCGGCAATGGAGCCTGAGGTGTAGTAATACTCACCGTCAGTAGCGATGCCCTGACCCGCAACCATGGCGCCCACAAGGGTGAGCTTCTGGCGGTCAACAAGCTTCACATTGTCGGAGCAGGTGCTTGTGCCTGCGATGCCGCTGAAAAAAAGAGCAATGGCGGTAAAAACCGAAGTTATTTTTGCAAATATCTGACTCATTTTAACACCTCAAAACGGAGATTTTTTTATGAAAGAAGAGCTTATAAAATTAACACCTGAGCAGCTTGCCCGCCGCATGGTGAGCTACATTGACGCTACGGACAGTCTTATACTGAGAGCCGAATATTTTATGGGCGGCGACTGCCCCGAAAGGGAGCTTGCTCAGATAAGAAAGGATTATGCGAAGCTCAAAGCCGCCATAAGAGCGGATGCAGGCTATGCCGTGCACAACAAGCATTCGGGCGTTGGCTGCGCAGTATATGAAAGCCGTTTTCTGCCCTCTGTAACTCAGGCGGCGGCATGGGGCTATGATGCGCCCGATGACTGCCTTGCGGATAAAACGCTCATTGACTGCCTTAAAGCAGGCAGAAAAAAGCTTACTGCCGAATTTTCAGAGGATTACTGGAGAATACTTGCGCAGTAACAATGAATTAAATAAAACTAAACTAAGCAGATTAAGGACTGTCTCAATAAAATGAGACAGCCCGTTTTTTAATCAGTCAGCCTGGCGGTAATCCTTGAGGAAATCGCCCAGATCCTGCATTGCCTTGGCGAGCACCTGAGGCTCGGGAAGCATAACAATGCGGAAGTGGTCAGGCTCTTTCCAGCTGAAGCCTCTGCCGGGGATAATCATAACATTCTTGCTGTGGAGATAATCCATGGCAAACTGCTGGTCATCGTGAATATTGAACTTTTTGATATCAAGCTTGGGGAAAAGGTAGAAGGCAGCCTTATTCTTAACGAAAGAAATGCCTTCAATCTTTTCAAGCTCTCTGCAGGTGGCTTCTCTCTGCTCGTAAATTCTGCCGCCGGGCACCATCATTGCACGGGTGCTTTCGGGGTCGTTGAGGGCTGCAGGGATAACAAGCTGAGTGAGTGCGTTTGCGCAAAGACGCATTGCGCAAAGCTGAACAAGGCCTGCGATGAAATCCTTAGCCTGCTCCTTTGCGCCGCTTACTACCATCCAGCCGCAGCGGAAGCCGCAGATGATGTGGGACTTTGAAAGACCGTTCATTGTAACAACAAGAAGGTCGGGTGCAAGGGTAGCGGTGGAAACGTGCTCAAGGTCATCCATAACAAGTCTGTCATAGATTTCATCCGAGAAAATAACAAGCTTATGCTCTCTTGCTATTGCAACAAGCTGCTCAAGGAAATCCTTTGAATAAAGAGCGCCTGTGGGGTTGTTGGGGTTGATGATAACGATAGCTCTGGTTTTGGGAGTGATTTTTGACTTTATGTCATTGAGGTCGGGGTACCAATCAGCGCTTTCGTCGCAGATATAGTGAACGGGTGTTGCGCCTGCGATGTAAACGGAATTGGTCCACAGAGAATAGTCGGGAGCGGGAACGAGAATTTCATCACCGTAGTTGAGAAGGGCGGTGAGCGCCATTGTAACAAGCTCGCTTACGCCGTTGCCGATGAAAACATCGTCAGGAGTGATGCCTTCTATTCCCTTGCTCTTGTGGTAAGCGCAAATAGCCTCTCTTGCATCGGGCATACCCTTGAGGTCGCAGTAAGCAACAGCCTTGTCGGCATTGTTGAGAAGAGCGGTTTTAACGCTGTCAGGCATGCCGAAGCCGAAGGTTGCGGGGTTGCCCGTGTTAAGACGCAAAACGTCAATGCCCTCTTTGCGCATACGCATTGCCTCTACAAAAACGGGACCTCTGATATCGGAGTGTACCTGGCTTAATTTATCAGAACGCATGATGGGTTCCATAATGTTTTCCTCACTTTCCATATAAGTTATCGTATTTATTATAAAATCAATCTGTGCCGTGTGTCAATACATAAAATTACTTCACGGCATTAAAAATATATATTAAAAATTATTAAACGTGGTTGACAAATGCATTGATTGTGATAAAATTAACACGTTAATGTTAAAAATAACAAAAGATAACATTTAAAATGTTATTTGGTGCATACAGGAGGGTATCATGGGCTTGCAGAGGCGAGAAAAAATACTTGAGCTCCTTCGCGAAAATTCAAGTGTAACACTCAAAGAGCTTGTACGCATTTTTCCCGAATATTCATCCATGACCCTGCGCAGGGATTTAGAATTTTTTGAAAAAATCGGCGAAGCGCAAAGGGTGAGGGGCGGAGCGAAATATATCGGCAAGGATAATGCGTCCGAGGATATTTATGAGCTGCGTGAAATAAAAAACAGGCAGGCTAAGGAGCATATAGCAGCCCTTGCGGCGCAGTTTGCCGAAACGGGGCGTTCGATTTTTATAGATTCCGGAACCACGGGTATGTGCCTTGCACGCTGTCTGCCCGATGTGCCGCTTTCGATTCTCACAAGCGGGCCGAATGTGGCGGTTGAGGTTTCCAAAAAATTCAAGCCCACGGTAACTCTTGTGGGCGGTCTTGTAAACAGGCAGACCCTTTCCGTGTCGGGAATGCAGAGCATTGAATTTATTAAAAATTTCAATATTGACATTGCATTCATAGTTGCCTCCGCCTTTTCGCCTGAGAGCGGATTTACAGGCGGCAACAGCAACGAATGCGAACTTAAGCGCAGTATCATAGCAAAGGCAAAAAAGACCATTGTTCTTGTGGACAGTGCGAAGTTTTCAAAAAGTATGCCGTTTACCTTTGCAAGGCTTGAGGACGTTAACGTGCTCATCACGGAGGAAAAGCCCGATGAGCAAATCCTTGAGGCGGCAAAAAGCGGCAACACTCAAATATTGTGGTAATAATCAGATTTTAAGATAGGAGGAATAATGTATGGCAACACCCGTAATGATGCCTAATGTAGGCATCACGGTAGAAACCTGCGTGCTTACACAGTGGTGCAAGCAGAAGGGCGAAAAGGTTGAACAGGGCGATATTCTTTTCATTTACGAAACGGATAAGTCCACCCTTGAGCAGGAAGCACCCTGCAGCGGCATTATGCTTGAGCAGTTCTTTGATGAGGATGCCGACGTAGCGGTTATGACTAACGTTTGCGTTATAGGCGAAGAGGGCGAGGATGCAGAGCAGTTCCGCCCCACAGCGGCAAAGGCGGAGGAAGCTCAGGAAGCAAAGCAGGAGGAAGTCAAGGTTTCCGCTGCAGTTGAAGAAACGGCAGTTGAAGCCGTTGAGGAAAACAAGGGCTTCATCAAGGCTTCTCCCAGAGCAAAGGCTTTCGCTTCAAAGAGCGGAGTAAATCTTGCATTTGTTGCAGGCAGCGGACCTGACGGCAGAATTATAGAGCGTGACGTACGAGCAGCCGCATCCCAGGGCAGAGCGGCAACGGGCGCTGCAGCAGGCGAATATAACGGCGCAAAGGGCACGGGTCTTGGCGGAAGATTCTGCGTTGGTGATATCGGCAAGGCTCCCGAGGCTGATTACGTGGATGAAAAAATGCCCACAATCAGAAGAACAATCGCAAAGCAGATGCTTGCATCTCTTCAGACTACCGCTCAGCTTACCCACACTCTCACCTTTGATGCCACCAACATCCTCAATTTCCGCAAGGAAATCAAGGCAAACGGCGAAAAGCTCGGCTACGGCAACATCACCCTTAACGATATGATACTTTTTGTTGTATCAAGAGTGCTTGCCCGCCCCGAAAACAGAGCTCTCAACGCTCATCTTCTTGAGGATAACGTTATGAGATATTTCAGCGGAGTACACATGGGCGTTGCCGTTGATACGGACAAGGGTCTGCTTGTACCCACGCTGAGAAACTGCGATAAGAAAACGCTTAACGAAATTTCAGAAGAGTCCAAGGCTCTTGCCGCAAAGTGCAGAAACGGTGCGGCAATGCCTGAGGATTTGCAGGGCGGCTCATTCACCGTTTCCAACCTCGGTGCTTACGGCATTGAGCATTTCACTCCCGTCATCAACATTCCGCAGACTGCGATTCTCGGCGTAAACACAATCACCACCAGAATCAAGGCCGAAAACGGCGGAATCCGCACCTATCAGGCAATGGGTCTTTCACTCACCTATGACCACAGAGCAGTTGACGGCGGTCCTGCATCCCGTTTCCTTTCTCAGCTTAAGGAAGGACTTGAGAATTTTACCGATTTCCTTGCAAGTCAGGAGGGCTAAATGATGGAAATTTTTGATTTGATTGTACTCGGCGGAGGTCCTGCAGGCTACAATGCGGCTGAAAAGGCTGCAGCGGCAGGTCTTAAAACAGCGGTTATTGAAAAGAGAGCGCTCGGCGGCGTATGCCTCAACGAGGGCTGCGTACCTTCAAAATCCCTGCTCTATTCCGCAAAGATTTTTGATTATGCAAATCACGGCGAAAAGTACGGTATCACCGTAACAGGCGCCGAAATTGACCAGAAAAAGGTTATAGAAAGAAAGAACAAGGTTGTTAAAACTCTTGTAGGCGGCATCGGCATGAAGATGAAGAAGCTCGGCGTTACCGTAGTAAGCGCAAGCGGCACCATCCTCGGCAGGGACGCAAACGGCTTCAACGTTGAGGCTGAGGGTACAACCTACACGGGCAAAAACCTCCTTATCGCAACAGGCTCGGCTCCCGTAATTCCTCCCATTCCCGGTCTGCGTGAGGGAGTTGAGAGCGGCTTTGTTATGACTAACAGGGAAGTGCTCGACCTTGAGGAAATCCCTGCAAAGCTCACCGTTATCGGCGGCGGAGTTATAGGTCTTGAAATGGCATCCTATTACAATTCCGTTGGCTCCGAGGTAACCGTTATTGAAATGCTTGACCATATCGCAGGCGCAACCGACAGCGAGATTTCAAAGAATCTTCAGAGTAATTACGCTAAGAAGGGTGTTGATTTCAAGCTCGGCTGCAAGGTTACCGCAGTTGAAAACGGCAAGGTCTGCTACGAGGATGCAAAGGGCGAAAAGTTCAGCGTGGATGCTGATAAGGTGCTCTGCTCCATCGGCAGAAGAGCCGTTACAGAGGGCGTCGGTCTTGAAAATCTTTCCGTTGAGCTCGTAAAGGGCGCAATAAAGACCGATGAATATATGAAAACAAACGTTGCAGGCGTTTATGCCGCAGGTGACGTAAACGGAGTTTCGATGCTTGCTCACACCGCTTACAGAGAGGGAGAGGTTGCAGTAAACAACATCCTCGGCAAGCGTGACAGAATGCGTTACAACGCAATCCCCTCCGTCATTTACACAAACCCCGAGGTTGGCAGCGTGGGCTACACCCTTGAGCAGGCTAAGGAAAAGGGCATTGATGCCGCCTGTGTTACTCTGTCTATGAGATATTCGGGCAGATACGTTGCCGAGAATGAGGGCGGCGACGGAATCGTAAAGGTAGTTTACGATAAAAAGTACAGCCGCATCGTAGGTGTGCACATGGTAGGCAACTACTCCTCCGAAATTATCTACGGCGCCGCAATGATGATTGAAACAGAAATAGATATTGACAGCCTTAAGGAAATTGTTTTCCCGCATCCCACGGTATGCGAGGTTATCAGAGAAGCACTTTTTGAAATGTAAGAAGGGAGAATAAAAAATGCCGAAATCACAATTTGTTGAGCCTAAGCCTCAATTTGAAAAAAGAACAATAAAGATTGACGATATCCCCGTATGCGCTTACGATAAGACCCTTGAGCAGGAAAAGGCAAACTACACCACCGAGGATTTCCTCGGTATGTATACCGATATGGTTGCAATCCGTGAGTTTGAATCGATGCTTCTCACAATCAAGCAGAAGGGTAACTACAACGGCAAGGATTTCACCTATCCCGGCCCCGCACACCTTGCAATCGGTCAGGAAGCTACTGCCGTAGGTCAGGCGTACACCCTTGAGGTTGATGATTACATCTTCGGTACTCACCGCAGCCACCACGAGGTTATAGCAAAGGCTTTCTCCGCTATCAAGAGACTCTCCGATGAAGAGCTTCTCAAGATTATGGAAGAGTACAACGACGGCAAGAATTACGAAGTAATCAAGAAGTACACAAAGTCAAACGGCAACGTTAAGGAGATGGCAAAGGAATATTTCATCTTCGGTCTTTGCTGTGAGCTTTTTGCAAAGGATATGGGCTTCTCCAGAGGTCTCGGCGGCTCAATGCACGCTTTCTTCCTGCCCTTCGGCATCTTCCCCAACAACGCTATCGTTGGCGGAGCGGCTCCCATTGCAACAGGTGTTGCTCTTTATAAGAAGTGCAACAAGAAAAAGGGCATTGTTGTAGCAAACGCAGGTGACGGCGCAGCTGCAAGAGGCCCCGTTTACGAGGCAATGACCTTCGCAAGCATGGATCAGTTCAACGATTTGTGGGAGGACGGCTACAAGGGCGGACTTCCCATCATCTACAACTTCAACAACAACTTCTACGGCATGGGCGGCCAGACAAAGGGCGAAACCATGGGCTATGATGAGGTTGCACGTCTTGGCTGCATCAGCAAAAACCAGATGTACGCAGAAAGAGTAAACGGCTGGGACGTTCTCGCAGTTATCGACGCTTATAAGCGCAAGAGAGCACTCCTCGAGCAGGGCAAGGGTCCCGCACTCCTTGAGCTCGTCACCTACCGTTTCTCAGGTCACTCCACCTCCGATGCAAGCTCTTACAGAACAAAGGAAGAGGTTGACGCATGGCAGGAGCTTGATCCCCTGGATATCTTCCCCGCTCAGCTTGCCGAAAACGGCGTTGCAAGCAAGGAAGAGCTTGAGGCAATGAAGGAGGCTGTAATTGACCGTAACTGCAGAATGTTCGACCTTGCCTCCGATTTGTCCATTGCTCCCTACACCGATTTTGCAAAGCATCCCGACCATATCGAAAGTGTTATGTATTCCAACACCAGAATGGAAAAGATGGATGACAGACCCGTTGAGGTTAACGAGAGCAAAGAAGAAAACGAAAGATACAAGAAGATTGCAAAGCTTTCAAGAAGCGCTTTTGCCGAGGACGGCACTCCCGTTCCCAAGATGAGAGCTTACAATATCCGTGACGGTCTTTTTGAGGCTATTGCAAATAAATTCTATGAGGATCCCACCCTCATCAGCTACGGCGAGGATGTAAGAGACTGGGGCGGCGCATTCGCTGTTTACAGAGGACTTACCGAGGCTCTTCCCTACCACCGTATGTTCAACTCCCCCATTGCCGAGTCAGCAATAGTAGGTACAGCAGTAGGCTATGCGCTTGCAGGCGGCAGAGTTATCACCGAGCTTATGTACTGCGATTTCATCGTCTGCTCAGGCGATGAGGTGTTCAACCAGATGGCAAAGTGGCAGGCAATGAGCGCAGGCAAGCTCAAGATGCCCTTCGTTCTTCGTGTTTCCGTTGGTATGAAGTACGGCGCTCAGCATTCACAGGATTGGACTTCAATCTGCGCTCACGTACCCGGACTTAAGGTTATTTACCCCGTAACTCCTTACGATGCAAAGGGTCTTATGACTGCCGCTCTCAACGGCACAGACCCCGTAGTATGCTTCGAAAGCCAGAAGATTTACGATATGGGCGAGCGCTTTGTTAAGGAAGGCGTTCCCGTTGAGGATTATGAGGTTGAAATCGGCGAGCCTGCAATCCGCAGAGAGGGTAGCGACCTTACCATCCTCACCATCGGTCCCACACTTTACACCGCTCTTGATGCGGCTGAAAAGCTTGAGAAGGAATACGGCGTATCCGCAGAGGTTATTGACGCAAGAAGCGTTGTTCCTTTCAACTATGAGAAGGTTATCGAGTCCGTTAAGAAAACAGGCAGAATCGTGCTTGCAAGCGATGCCTGCGTAAGAGGCAGCATCCTCAACGACATGGCTCAGAACATCACCTCCCTTGCATTCGATTACCTTGACGCACCTCCTGCAGTAGTAGGCGCTCAGAACTGGATTTCTCCCTCCTCAGAGTATTCCGAGCATTACTATCCTCAGGCAGATTGGTTTATTGATGCCATTCACGAAAGAATCCTTCCCCTTAAGGGTCACACCGCAAAGAAGAGCTACACCGATGCTGAGCTTCTTCGCAAGGCAAAGAAGGGTGTATAATTTAACACAGATATATAAAAAAACGGGCTGTTCCGGGAGGAACAGCCCGTTTGCTTATGGTATTGTGTTTATACACTTGTCAGATAATCTGTCAGGGAATTGAAAATAAGCCTAAGATAAAATGAAAACAAATAAAAAACATCTGAGATATCAGGCAGATAAAAATAATAAAAATCCGCAGAGCCTACATACTCCACACCATCTTTTTCGGCATGGAGGTTGAGGACACCGTTGTTTATACCCGGCGAGATAACTGTAGGCATGAAATCAATAAAAGCATAGTGCCAGCGGATTTCGTAATCACCTGCATAATAGCCGTTTTCACCTTTTTCGATTTTCAGAGTTTCGGTTGTGCCGTCAGCGTTGGTGATGCGTATCACGGTTGCGCCGAGAAACGGCTCTGAATGCCCGTATACGAATCTGCTTATTATAGGTGTGTAAACCACTTCTGCATCGAGATACACTGTGCTTTCAGAGGCCTCGGACATATTTTCTTCAGGGATGCCGACGCTTTCTTCTGCAAAAGCAACTGTGCAAGAGCAGAAAACAAATACAAGGGCGAGAAGGATTGCTGTTACTTTTTTCATAATTTTCTCCTTTCGGTTTTAAAGTTAAGGCTTAGCAGAGTGTGATTTCAAGAAGAAGCCTGTTTTAACGCTTTTTCTTTTTGATTACAACAACGGCTGCGGTGAGGATTGCGGCAGCGGTGAGGGGGAGAATTATGTAGAGCTTATTGGCAAAGAAGAATTCTTTCCAATCCGTGGGGTTGGTCTGATTTGCGGATAAATCGGGGTCGGTGGTGACTTCATTGGAAAGCGTGGTTTCTTTTGCAGCTATTGTTTTTTCGTAGTAGTTGGTAAGAGGGTATACACCGTTGGTGTTGTCGCCGCCGTCAACCTTTAGAATGCAATCGGAGAAAACTCCTGAGGCGGCAACGCATTCTATTCTCGCAGTGCCTTATTTAAGGGCGGTTACTTCACCTGTCTCGGTATC
>JAZSIQ010000188.1:0-17814 GCA_045533875.1 Acutalibacteraceae bacterium
CCAACTGTTATGCGGTATGGTTCCTTCAAATTATTGTACTTTGCAATGTATGGCCACAGTTTGCGGCTACCGTAATAATCATTGGAAATTTTTGCCAATCTCTCATTCTCGGCAACAACATGAACGGCAAGTTCTCCAGCAGGGACATACAGTGTAGTGTCAGCATCGGTTATGCTTCGGTCACTTCTTGTCGCAAGTTCATCATTCATGATGAAAGTGTAGTTGTCGTTTTCTTCAACTTCATCCGATGCCGGTATAGGCAATAGGATGAAGTGGTTTTGAATTTTTTATGTAAGAATATTTTGACGGATAAACCGGAATTTATCTGATGTATTAAAATATCCTTCGGATTACCCCATAAATAAAATCAGGATATCCGGGATGTGAAGTTCCTTTTGGTCTGTCAATCACAATCGGGTGAGGGCGTACTGCGCTAACCTTAGTGAGACAGCCTTCTGGAGCGGGTAAAGGGAGTCGAACCCTCATATCTTGCTTGGGAAGCAAGTGTTCTGCCGTTGAACTATACCCGCAGATGCTTTATTAAATATAGCACACAGTATTTGCAAAATCAACCGAAATTTGAGTGAAAATAAAATGTCTTATTAAGGTTTGTTGACAGAAAAAGCTATCCATAATATAATGTACAATGAATAATAATAACTTTATAATGAGTTAAATGAAAGGATGTTTTAAATGACAGAGAAAAAGCTTTTTGGCGTAACCAAGGACGGCAGAGAGGTTCATTCCTATACCATTACAAATTCTCAGGGCGCATCCGTTGAGCTTATCACCTACGGCGCTACCGTTAACTGCATAAATGTGCCCGACAAAAACGGGGTTATTGCAGACGTGCTTTCGGGCTTTTCAGATATCGGCGGCCACGAGGAGCATTCCGATTATCAGGGTATGACCGTAGGCAGATATGCCAACCGCATTGCAAACGGCGAGTTTGAGCTCGACGGTGTAAAGTACAGCGTAACAAAGAATGAAAAAGAAAAAACCTGCCTTCACGGCGGCGCTGAGCTTTCTACTGCTGTATGGAAGGCTATTGTTGTGGATGACAATGCCGTTGAAATGTCATACTTCAGCCCTGACGGTGCTCACGGCTTCCCCGGCAATGTCAATTTTGTTGTTAAGTTTGTGTTCAATGAGAAAAATGAACTCAGGATTGATTACAGCGCAAAGACCGATAAAAAGACGGTTATCAATATGACCAACCATGCGTATTTCAACCTTGCAGGCGCATCAAGCGGAGATATCCTCAACCATGTGCTCAGGATTGATGCGGATTATTACACACCCACCGATGCCGATTCCATTCCCACGGGCGAGCTTCGCAGCGTTGAGGGTACGGCGTTTGATTTCAGAGAGCCCAAGGCTATCGGCAGAGATATCGGCGCTCAGGATGAGCAGCTTATCATGTGCAAGGGCTATGACCATAACTTCTGCCTCAACGAGGGTGACGGCGCAGCGATTACTGCGTATGACCCCGAAAGCGGCAGAGCTCTTGATGTTTATACCGACCTTCTCGGCGTTCAGCTTTACACAGGCAACTTCCTTGACGGCAGCAATATCGGCAAGGATGAAAAGCCCCTTATCAAGCACGCAGGCTTCTGCCTTGAAACTCAGTTTTATCCCGACACACCTAACCGTCCCGAATTTCCGCAGTGCACGGTTGAGGCGGGCAAGGAATTCAAATCAACCACAGTGTTTAAGTTTTATATTAAGAAATAATTGCCTGAATTCACAAAATGCGGTAACTTTGGTAACAAAAAGTTATTTGTGAATTCACAAATCCTTTATAAAACTTGAATATAATTTATTCAGGGTTGATTGTAAAATCGGCTATTATAAAAACAGGAGGGCAAAAAAATGGCAGCAGAAAGAATTCTTGTTGTTGATGACGATACCAATATCTGCGAACTGCTCAGACTTTATCTTGAAAAGGACGGTTTTGAGGTAACAATAGCCAATGACGGCGAAACCGCAGTAAAGCTTTTCCGTGAAACCAATCCTTCGCTTATGCTTCTTGATATAATGCTTCCCGTGCTTGACGGTTGGCAGGTCTGCCGCGAAGTAAGAAAGTTTTCGGACAAGCCCATTATCATGATTACCGCCAAGGGTGAAACCTTTGACAAGGTGCTCGGCTTTGAGCTCGGAGCGGATGACTATGTGGTAAAACCCTTTGATGCAAAAGAGGTTATCGCAAGAGTGCGTGCCGTGCTTCGCAGAACGGGCGGCAACCAGACCACGGATATGAAAGAGGTAAAATTCGATAAGCTTGTTATCAATCTTACCAACTATGAGCTTATGGTAAACGGCGAAAAAATTGATACCCCGCCCAAAGAGATGGAGCTTATTTATCACCTCGCAAGCAATCCCAACAGAGTTTTCACAAGAGACCAGCTTCTTGACGAGGTGTGGGGCTTTGATTATTACGGCGATTCAAGAACGGTTGACGTTCATGTAAAGCGCCTGCGTGAAAAGCTTGAGGGTGTTTCCGATAAATGGGAGCTTAAAACAGTATGGAGCGTAGGCTACAAGTTTGCTACAAAGGATTAAGCTTTTTCAGAGGAGCAATATGGGTATTAAAGAAGTAAAGGGAGTCACCGTGCGCCGTTCGCGGCTGTTCAAGCGTTTCTTTGTGCTCACCTCATCGGTTATTCTTGTAAGCTTTGTGTTTGTCGGCTCGGCTCTGCTTTTGCTTGTTTCAAAATTCTGGATGGATGAGAAGCTTCAGCTTTTGCAGGAGAATACCGTGGCGGTAGCTCAGAACACGCGCGACATTCTTTCGTCCGATTATATGGGTGAGAGCGGGCGTGGCTCCATCATAGTAATATGTAATAATTTAAGGCAGATTTCAAATGCTATTGATGCGGATATTTTTATAGCAAATGTTTACGGCGATGTTGTTTACTGCAAGGAAATTCTGCAGTCGGACCTTGCTATCTACACGGGTTCGTGCCTTGTGCACAGCGGATATCACATTCCTGAACAAACAATGAGCCTTGCGGTTGACAACATTTGTGCGGATACAGGCACCCTTAACGGAGCACTCAGCGAGCTCAGCTTTGTTGTAAGCGCTCCCGTTATCGTAAGGGGTGAAACCGTGGCGGTTGTTTTTATAACCCAGTCTTTTTCAAACGGTCTGGCGCCTTATGTTTGGGCAATTTTCCGTATTTTCCTTTTTGCATCTCTTGCGGTAATACTTATATCGTTTATACTGACTTATATATTCGTGGCAAGGTTTACAAAGCCCTTGCGTGAAATGTCGGTAGCGGCAAAGCAGTATGCAAACGGTGATTTTTCAAGCCGTATAGTTGTTAAAAAGGGGTACTTTGCAAAACAAAATGACGAGGTGCAGGAGCTGGTTATGGCGTTCAACTCCATGGCGCAGAGTCTTTCCACGCTTGAAATGTCAAGGCGGAGCTTTGTTGCCAATGTTTCGCACGAATTGAAAACCCCCATGACCACAATCGGCGGCTTTATTGACGGAATTCTTGACGGCACTATCAGCGAGGATAAACACACGCAGTATCTTAAAGTTGTGTCGGACGAAGTCAAGAGGCTTTCAAGGCTTGTTACGGGTATGCTCAACATGAGTAAAATTGAATCAGGCGAGTACAATCTGAACATGACAAGCTTTGATATTTCGCAGATGATAATAAATACCCTGCTCAGCTTTGAGCAGATTATAGAGTCCGGAAACCTTGAAATAAGAGGGCTTGAAACAATCTCTCAGAATTTCATCAAGGCTGACAGGGACATGATAAATCAGGTAGTATATAATCTCATAGACAATGCCGTTAAGTTTACGCCTGAGGGTGGATATATTGAGGTTTTCTCGGGCTCGGATGCCGAGAAAACTATAGTCAAAATCAGAAACAGCGGCAATGGAATCGAGCCGGAAGAGGCCGATAAGATTTTTGAACGTTTTTACAAGGTGGATAAATCCAGAAGCTATGATACCAAGGGTGCAGGCATGGGTCTGTACATTGTAAAAACAATTGTTGAGCTTCATTCGGGTAAAATAAAGGCAAGCAGCGTACCCGGCGAATATACGGAATTTATTTTCTGGATTCCCAAAATCTGATTTTACAATATTGTTTAACCGCATTAATAATTTGTACATAACTTTATGGTAAAGATATGTGCAAGGACAGCAACATCAGTGGAGGTAGAAGATTATGGATGAATATGAGAACAAGGGACTTTTTCCGCAGGATGAAAGTGAACCTTCAAACAGCGAAGAAACCCGGGCTCAGAATGTTGTTCCCGAAGATAATGAGAGTCAAGCGCAGAGTGCGCCCGTAAATAACGAAGCTCAGAGCGAGCCTCAGGGTACAGGCTATTCTCAGCCCTACACGCAGGCGCAGAATCCCTACTCACAGCAGTCAGAAGCATACCGACAGGGTTATCAGTCAGGCGCTTATTCTTACAACAGGAACCAGGCAAATCCGTATTCTTCGGAGCCTTACCGCCCTTATAACAGCTCGCAGAACACGGGTTATACACCTTATACTCAGCCTCCCATTCAGCAGGGGTATTCCAACAAGCCCACTCCGCCTAAGAAGAAGGATGCAGGCAAGCGTGTTTTCTTTGTGCTTATTGCAATTATACTTATCTGCGTGATAATCGGCACGGTTTTGTTTGTGCAAAGAGCTAAATCTCCCGATGCTGAAATATCAACCAATTATTCAGGTAATGTTATTGAAGGCTCAGAGGGCTCTGCAACCAATCCCAATGTGGATATTGCTATTTCTCCCGCTACAGAGAGCGGAGCTCTTTCAACCGTTGAAATTGCACAGAAGGGCAGAGCAAGCTGTGTAGGAATCCTTGTTTATGCAAATTCCAGCTCATCCACCGCTGCAGGGCAGGGCACTGGCGTTATTGCAAAAGAGGATAAGGAAAACGGCATAACCTACATTATCACCTGTGCCCATGTTATTGACGATGCAGGTGTGAACGTAAAGGTTCAGCTTGAGGACGGCACAAGCTTTGATGCAGAGGTTGTTGCCTGTGACACAAGAACGGATGTCGGCGTTGTAAAAATTAAAGCAACAGGTCTTAATGTTGCCGAATTCGGTGATTCAAGCGCCCTCAAGGTAGGCTCCGCTGTTTATGCGGTAGGCAACCCCGGCGGAATTGAATTCTTCGGCTCCGTAACCGACGGTATCGTTTCTGCCATTGACCGCCCGATTGACAGTGAAATCGGCTACACCATGAAGTGCATACAGCACACAGCGGCTATAAATCCCGGCAACTCAGGCGGTGCGCTTGTAAATGTTTACGGTCAGGTTATCGGCATAAATTCTCAGAAGATTGCATCCACCGAGTATGAGGGAATGGGCTTTGCAATTCCCATCAGGGATGCTCTTGAAATAGCTGAGGCACTTATCAACTACGGCTATGTTCCCAACAGAGCAAAGCTCGGCATTACCTATTACTCACTTAATGCCAGCGCTCAGTACAGCATGATTGCTCAGTTCAATCAGCTCCCCTCGGGCACGCTTATCATCAATACCATTGACGATGACAGTGCTCTTGCAGGCACAGGCGCACAGCAGTATGATATGATAATTGCCGTAAACGGCGAAAGTCTTACCACGGCGGACGTTCTGCTTGAAAAGATTGACAACGGCAAGGTGGGCGATAAGCTGAGGCTTACCCTTTGCAGGGTGAACAGTGATTACAGCCTTGAGCGTTTTGATGTTGACGTAACTCTTATTGAGGATAAGGGCACAAGCACTCAGGAAACCACCACTCAGCCCACGGTTGTTTATCCCTTTGACAGCTTCGGCGATTTCTACTACAACTTCGGTTGGTAATTGAATAATAATATATTAAGCGGTCTGCACAGTTCGTGCAGACCGCTTTTGCTTAATCTAATTGAAAAGTTTCTCATAAAACTAAAACCATAAAATGCGTCCAAGAAATGTTTTCAGGAGTGTAAATACAGGGGGAATAACAAAATAAGAATATTTTATTTGAATTTCACCGTCATTTAAATATAGATATGTTTTAAGCAAACCATATTCTACAACAGCAACCCTTACGCTGTCCAAAAGCTCTTCGCCGTTCACGATATATCCGTTTTCGGTTTTTTCAATCTTAGCAATTATAGTTTCTTCGTTAGAATAGGTCAATTTTAGTTTAATGCCCTCCGGTGTGTTAGGAGAACCAAAACTAAAAACAATGCGATTTTTTAAAGGAACCTTAACTATTTCGGCAGCAGTTAAATAAACATAGTGTACCCCTGGTGTATCATTCTTGATTTTTGAAAAATCTAATACAGCATACCCGCTTTTTTTCGTTGACCAAATATTATTGAAATCAAAACCTTCATAAGAAGATTGCGATTTCAACTCATCATTTGATAATGCTTTGGTTCCTTCCGGATTGTTACTTTCTTTACCTGAAGCAAAACTTAAATTATCTTTAAAATAACAATAATTAAATGATGTAGACTCGTCTGCGGAACCGACTAAACCGCCTTCATATATGTTTGAATTGTTTGAATTATCAATATTTTTATCTGAAATATCTCCTGCGTTATAGCAGCATTCAAAATTGCTGTTGTAGCTTTCTCCGACCAAACCGCCGATTTTAGCGATATTGACTTTATCATAAGTTAAAAGAATATCAGCATTATTATAACAATTAACAAACAAAGAATCTCTTGCGATTCCAACCAATCCGCCTGTGCTGCAAGATGACATTACTGCAAGCACACCAACGCGAACACACGGATTGATGCTGCCTGTAACAAAACAGTTTTCAAAAACTGAATTTATTGAGTGCTCTGCAAAAGCACCAAGCACGGTTGAATTTGAAGCAGTTTCTTCAGATTGTGCAACGGTACAATCTACAATACCAAGTTTTTTTACAGTTGCGTTCTCAATTCGGCCTAACAAACTATCATTTGTTTTGAAGCCGACAATTGAATATCCGCCGCCATCCAATTCACCCACAAACGGGGCATCAAATCTGCCAATCGGATTCCACTGAGTAAAATCAGACAAATCAATATTATTCATAAGAATATACTTACCTGAAAGATTATTGCGGATGTTGTTCAAATCTTCTGCTGTGTAAACAGGTGTGTAGCCGTCAGGAATATCGTCGGATGCGAATGCAACGCAGTATGTTCCCAAAGTAAGTACCATGATAAGAACAACTGACAAAAAACGCTTGTAGCTCATTTTGCTTTCCTCCTTAAATTAAATAAAATTTGTTGTGAGTGCTATAAAATCAAAGCATCGGAAATCCTCCCCTTTTTGCGTTGATGAAGAGTAAACGTTAAAAAGCCGGTATATTTAAAGCTTTTTGTATGTATATGTTAAAAAACGTGGAATGTCACAATTAAAATTTTGTTTTCTTCCTTTTAAACAAAAAGCGGAACGCTATTTTGTTTAAATTGACGATATAATGCAAAGTGAATACCCCTGACTTTGCTTAAGAGCGTGTGGCGATAAACGCAGAAAAAAGCGGCTTATGCAGAGTCTCTGCATAAGCCGCTTGGCTATAATGTTGGTTGAGCACTTTTAATTAAAGCGTTATTTCCCAGTAGGATATTTCCGTGCGGTTGTATGTATAAGTGATGTAAAGCTTTCCGTCGGAATACACAATGGCAGGGTAGGAGAATTCGCCCTCTTCGCTTTCAAGAGTAAGCATGGTTTCCCAGGTTTCGCCGTTGTCGGTTGAGCGCTGAAGGGTGAGGGGATATCTGTCTCCCCAGTTTTCGCTTACGGGGTTTGAAACAAGGTAAAGAGTGCCGTCGGGAGTGCGGTCAAGGTCAAGTCCGCTGTTGTTGTTTGGAAGACACGTGGGGTAAGCCTTGCACCATGTAACTCCGTAATCCTCGGAATCGCTTCTGTATGCTCTGCCCTTGGCAGTACGGGTGAGCATGTGCACCTTGCCGGGTGCGGATTCCCAGAGAGTGGGCTGAATCATGGGCACGGCGTTGGTTGTGAAAGCGTTGCCTGAGTTGAGAATGGCAGGCATGGTATCGGTCTTGATTCTTTTCTGCTTGTGCCATGTTCTTCCTTCATCAAAGGACATATCAATGAAACAATTCCAGCCCTTTTTCTCGGTCGAAGCAGGGGCAAGGAGTCTGCCGTCAGAAAGGCGTATCATTTTGTTTTTAACGGGGCCTCTGCCGCCGCAGGCATCTCCCTTTACAAGCTCCACAGGGGTTGAAAATGTTCTGCCCAGATCGTCTGAGAAGCATACAAAGGTGCGCCAGGAGTAAATATGACCGCCTACCTTGAAGTAAAGGCAAACTTTATTGTCCTTATCAAGAAACAAAACAGGATTCCAATGAGGCAGATTTTTGCGCGCGCTTACGCTGACGGGAGTTGACCATTTACCGTCAACACGGTGAGAATACCAGATATCAACATCCTTCGATTTCTCGTATTTGCCTGCAAACCAGGCGGCCATTACGCTGCCGTCAGGCAGAGGTAAAACGGTTGAAGCGTGACATTCGGGGGTAGGTCTTTCAGTAAAAATAAACTCATGTAAAACTTCCATATTTCTTCCGCCTTTCAAAATCACATTGAAGTAATTTATATTATAGCAAAAAGAAAAATGTTTTTCAATCGCCATGTGTGATTTGTTCTTCAATCTGCATGGGGCGCAGTACTCCTATGTTTTCAAGGCAGGTGAAATAGCCTGTTACGCTTCCCTTTTCACCTGTATCGACAAAAGAAACATCGCAGGATTTTACCTTCACATACCTAAGCTCTTTTACAAGTTGAGAGAAAAACTCTGCTTTTGCAAATGCGCAATATTCGTTAGCCGTAAGAGTGCGTGAGCTCAAATCCTCGGTATAGTAAGAGGTTTTAACAATGCCGAAGGGGAGAGAAACCGAGTTGAGAAGCAGATAAGAGGTATCTGCAAAGGAACTGAAATTCCCTTTTTTTGCCATGCCGAGCGGAATTACTTTGAAAAGCAGGCTGAGGGAGTATGCTTTGCCGGCAGGCTTTTGTACCGTAACCCTTGAGTTTTCATTAACAGAGGCTTTGAATGTACGGCTTGTTGTTGCTTCGGCATATCCTTGCGCACCGCTCAGGTCGGTGGTGAGATTTTTATTTTCTTCAAAGCCGCTTATAAGAATATCGCCTTTGAGCACGCCGCTGCCGACAGGCATCGTGGCGGTGCCGTTAAAGACTCTGAGAGTTGTGAGAGTGCCGTCAGCACAGGCAACAAGATCGTATTTTTCTGCGGCGCTTTCATCGGGCATCGGGTCCGCTTCACGCACCTCTATCACAGCCTTGCTTCCTGTTGTGTTTACATGAATCCATGTAAGCTCAGGCAGCATTTTCAATGCGGCATCCCTGTAATCGGTAACGGAGATATCGTTTGAAGCGCCTACCTCAACGTCAAGCTCCTGCATAACCTCAAGAATCCTTTCGCTGTCAACGGTGCTGTTGCCGATAACGCTGATGCTCCATATTCTGGTTGAAAGAAAGCTCATTGCGGCAATGAAAATCACCAATCCTGCCACAAGCCCGAGGCGCAGTCTGCGTTGCCTTATGATGAGTGAGAGAGCATGCTTTTCGGTAATGCGTACTTTCATTCCCGATTTTCTGGCACAGGGTCTTATTTTTTTGTAGCTTCTTATATCGGCGCAGGCAGTTATGACCCCGCCGCTTGTTTTCAAATCCCATATATTAATGCCGTTGCATGAGCAGAGGTTCACAAATCTTTCGGGGAAGCCGCCTGTGGCGGTAAAGCGCACATAGCCGAGAAGAAAGCGTATAAATTTTAAAACAAACATAGCTTTTGCACCTTATGAAGTAAAATCTATTCCTGTAATACAGCCCGTTACAACCGCCTGCCCGTTTTGCATTGAAATAACGGTAAGGTCACAGCCGCATATATGAACAACAAGCTTTGCGGTGTTGATTTTTATGCTGTTTTCTCCGTATTCCAATATTCCCATACAACCGTCTACGGTTGCGGTGCGGTTGCTTTCAAGCTCAATATGAGTGTATCCCGGGATAGAGCCCAACGGGATTTCAAGTACTTCGCTGATTTTTTCAATCATTTCGCCTCTGTCGGGTAAATTTCGTTGCCTTCTTCTGCTCAATTCTTTCACCTCTCAAACAGATTATGCCGCTTTTGCCATTAAAATGACTTTTCGGGCATATTATCTTGAAAGGGGTGACGGATTATGAAGAAAACGGTATGGATTGTGACAGCGTTCTTTTGTGCGGCGCTGATTGCTTTTTCGGGCAGCACCGCTCAGGGGATAAGGCAGGCTTTTTTGCTGTGCACGGATGTGCTCATACCTTCAGTTTTTCCTTTTATGGCGCTCACCTGCATTGCAGGGGCGGCGAGCGGCGCAAAAAGCAACGGCAGGGCTGCAGGGGCTTTCGGTAAAGTGTTTTGTTGCCCTCCCGAAACGGCAGGAGTGTGGCTTTTTTCTATGCTTGGCGGTTATCCCGTGGGAGCATCCATGAGCGCACAACTGCTTGAAAGGGGAGAAATTACACCGTCGCAATCAAGAACGCTTACTCTTATCTGCTTTAATGCAGGGCCTGCGTTTGTTATAAATGCCATGGGAATGGGGATGCTCGGATCAAAAAAAGCAGGAACATTGGTATTTGCCGCAGTGTGTACGGCATCGGTTTTGTCGGGGATTATTGCAGGCAGACTTTATAAATCTGATTTCAAGAGAGCGGAAACCGTTAAGAGGACAGAGCAAAACAGTATGGCTCAGGCGGTGGTGCAGGGGGTTTACACGGCAGGCAGGAATATGCTCGGTATATGTGCGTGGGTGCTCTTTTTTTCGGCGGTAATTTCTCTTGTTTTGCTGTTGCCGGTAAAAAAGGAAGTGCTCGATTTTGCGGTTATGCTTCTTGAGGTAACGCAGGGCTGTGCAAGGGGTGCGGCAGGATTTTCGTTACCTGCGGTGGCGGCATTTGTTTCTTTCGGCGGAGTGTGCGTGCTGTGTCAGGTGCTGTCAATTGCACAGAAAAGTGCGGTTAAGCTTAGCGAGATTTTAATTACAAGGCTGATTTCTGCCGCCGTTGCGTATGCGGTTACAGAGGCGCTGCTGAAAATCTTCCCCGTTGACCTTGCCGTAAATGCAAACGCCGCATTTGACACGGTTATGCCGTATTCACACAGCGTGCCGTCAGCGGTGATGCTTATGTTTTTGTGCGTAATATTGATTTTTGACCTTGATACAAAGCGAAAAGTGTGATAACATAAAAGCAGACAGTCTGTGAGGTGTAAGGAATGAAAAAGAAGCTTTTTAATGCAAAGGAGCATCCCGCTTCCTGCGTTTACTGCCAATACGGCAGACTTTCGCCGGGCGGTGTTTCCGTTTTGTGCGTGAGAAAAGGTATAGTAAAGCCTGACGGCAAGTGCCGCAAATTTATTTATGACCCTTTGAAGAGAGAGCCTCAGGTGCCGCCTGAGCTTCCCAAAGCCGATGCGGCGGATTTTGAAATTTAACAAAAAAGATAACGGGCTGTCTCGTGTGAGACAGCCCGTTGTTGCTGTTGAATATTATTCGTCAGGATGAGCGGCTGCATAATCCTCGGTCATAAACACCATAACGCCTGCGTTGCCGCCGAAATGAGCAACAAGGTCAAAATAGGTGGGGATATAAAGCAGGTGGATATAATCCTCGCCGTAAATCGTCATACGCTCAAAGGTTCCTGCGTTTTTAAAATTATCGGAAATCTTGACGCCTGTTATTTTTTCGAGAGTGGAAATTTTGAAATAGAGGTCGGAAAGGGTGATGTAGTAGCAGAAATCCTCGCCGGGAACCACATCCTTGCCGTTGAATTTATAAGCAAGGTCCTCGTTGCTCAGGAAAATAGACAGATCCTTTTCCTCGGTTGCAACGGACATGGGGGAATAGTTTGAGAATTCAAGCGCTGCACCGTTTTTGGAGATGACACCGAAATCGTAATCGGGGGAAACAAGGTGAACCTTGCCGTCCTTGACTTCAAAATCCAATTCATACTTTTCGTCAAAATCTGTTTTGGCAACTATTGTGAACTGGGAGCCTCCGCCGAGAGATTCGGGCAGTTCTGTGTAATCGCAACAGGCAACTGTCTTTTTATTTTTGAAATCATCATCGCCTACGATGAAAACTTCCTCTACACCGTCATTATCGATATCCATAACTTCTGCAGCGATTACTACATAGTTGAGTGCTTTTGCATCGTCAACTCCGTTGTTGAGGATATAGGTGAAGTTTTTCTGTGAATCGTAGAAAAATTCAATATCTTTACTGTCGCTTTCAAAGTCCGTAACCCTCTCAACGGCTTCCTCATCAAAGTAGCCGCCCATCACGGTGTCACGGAATGCGTCTTCAAGCATCTTTTCTTCGCTTCTGCTTACTCCGCCGCAGGCGGTGAGTGAAAAGACGAGCACTGCGCAGAGCAGAAGGCTTATAACTGATGTGATTTTCTTTTTCATTGTGACTGTCTCCTTTCGGTTTCACCTTATGATTTCGCCTGTGAGAATATTTACAATGTTTTGATAAACGGCAATATGTGTGCCTGAAATGTATTTGTCCAGATGCATTGAGCCGAAAAACCAGCGTCTGAATTTGCATACCTCGGAAAGCTCCTCAAGGTAGGTATTAAGGCCCGTAACACTTGCGCTTTCGCTGTCCTTGAGCCGTAAGAAGCTTTTGATTTTAACGGGAGGCTCGTGGGTTATAACATAATCAACTGTGCAGTTGTGTTTCTCGAGATTCTCCGCTCCGAAAAGCAGCTCATCTCTTGTGGGGAATTCTGCCTTTGACCATGCGTTATTTTCAAATCTTATATCAATATCGGGGCTTTCTCCGCCGCCCATGGTGAAGAAGGAAAGGCTCTCGATATTATAAATCTGACCTCGCATGAGGTGGTAAAGATTGCCGCAGATATGGTGAGCCTTGCCGCCGTTGAAATCGACTGTTTCGTAAGAATTCAAAAGCTCAAAATTCTCATGTGTACCGTCGATAAAGCAGATATTATATTTTTTCTTACCGAGCTTTTTGAGAATTTTCTGCTCCTTTTTGCTGTTATCCCAGATAAAGCCGAAATCGCCGCAAACAATGAGCGTGTCACCTTTTTTGAGCGTTTTGGCCGCCGCACTCTCAAAACGGCTTAAATCGCCGTGGGTGTCGCCCGTAACATATATCATAATTGCATTGCCCCTCTGAATTTGTGTAATAAATTAAAGAAATTGCTATTTATTTTTTAAAAGAAAGGTGATATAATCTAAACCGATGCACAAAAAACAAACACTGTGCATATATATAATACTACATTTACGGTGTAAAGTCTATGAAAAAATTTTTAATTTTAATCTTAACATTCATTATTTTTTGCTCATCTGTGCTCTGCGTACCGTCTTTTGCTGCTTATAATTCTTTTACGGATAAATTGAGCCTGCATGCCGACACTTATCTTTTGCTCAGTCTTGACAATTCAACGGTGATTTTTGAGAGCAATGCCGATAAGCAGAGGGCACCCGCTTCGCTTACCAAAATCGCAACCGCTGCGGTAGTGCTTGAGAATTGCAGAAATCTTGAACAGGTCATAACCGTACCCGAGTATTGCATAGAAATGCTTAAGGGCACGGGCAGCTCGGTTGACGGTCTTAAGGCAGGCGAGGAAATGAAGATTATTGACCTTCTTTACTGTCTGCTTGTTGAGAGCGCAAACGATGCGGCGCTTGTGCTTGCGGATTACATAGGTAACGGCAGCATAGATGCATTTATAAAGATGATGAATGACCTTGCGGCAAAGCTCGGATGCAACAACACAAGCTTTGTAAACCCTCACGGACTGGATGACGATTATCAGTTTACCACCGCCAGAGATATTGCAACGCTTGCCGTTCATGCTCTTTCCTATCCTGTTTTTAAAGAGATAGTCAGCAAGCTTACATATCAGATACCTGCCTCAAACATGAGAAAAGAGCGCACCATTTACAACACAAACAAAATGCTCAACCCCGGCATTGCAGATTATTACAGCAAGTATGTAAACGGTGTTAAGACCGGCTCAACTTCCAAGGCAGGTCAGTGCGTGGTTTCAACCGCATCCAAGGACGGTTACAATTATCTTTGCGTGGTAATGGGAGCGGAATATCTTAATATTGACGGTGACTCAGCCCTTGAGAACTGCGCATTCATTGATGCAAAGGCTATGCTTAACTGGGCTATTGAAACCCTTGAGCTTGTTAAGATTTCCGATTCGGGCAGAGCTGTGGCGGAGGTCCCCGTTGAGCTTTCATGGTCAACGGATTTTGTCACTCTTGCTCCGAGTGAGGACAGTTATGAGCTTGTGCCTACGGGTACCGATGACGGCAGCGTTCTTATTGAGCCTGTTGCCGATACCGTTCCCCAAAGCATAAAAGCGCCCGTTAAAAAAGGCGATGTTATATGCAAGGCGAATGTTATGTATGCAGGCGAAGCGATAGCACAGATTGACCTTGTTGCCTCTGCTGATGCAGACAGAAGCATTATCCTTTACATCTTCTCGTTTTTTGCGAGAATTTTTGAAAACACGGTTGTAAAAATCGTTGCCGTGATTATTGTGGCTGCGGCAGCATTTTATGTATTTATTATTGCCAGGGCAAAAATGCGCAGGAGAAAGAACAGAAACTTCAAGGTCGTTTCTTACAGAGATATGACCAGAAAATAACCGGAGGCAATTTATGACGGATATTTACATAGGCAGAGCACCAAAGGAAGATTATGAGCAGCTTATGGATATGCTCGATGACGTTTTCTTTTTTGAGGACGAAGAGCCGAAGAGAGATTTCCGCTCTCTTCTCCCCAAACTTTACAAAGAAAAATATGACCCTTGTTACAACAATTTTATTATAAAATACGGCGAAGTAATAAAAGGCGCTGTGGGACTGTTCCCGTTTGACTTTATGGTGTGCGGCAGCAGAATCAGAGTTGCAGGTGTAGGCAATGTTGCGTGCGCCAGGGATTCAAGAGGCAACGGAAACATGACGAAATGCCTTGTGGCGGCTCTTGAAAGCGCTATGCAGGACGGTGCCGATATTTCAATGCTTGGCGGAGACAGACAGCGTTACGGCTATTTCGGCTATGAGCCGATGGGTGCGAATTGCAGATTCCATTTAACCGACAGAAGCCTTAAACTCAGCGGAGTTGATATGGACTTTGAGTGTGATGCGGTGGAGATAAAAGAAGGAGATAATGAGAGAACAGAGAAAATTCAGTCTCTTCTCAAAAGCCTTCCTTTTTATCCGCTGCGTGATGACGGTAAGATAATTGATATTCTGCGTTCGTGGAACAATAAGCCTTATGCCGTTGAGGAAAACGGCGAGTTCAAAGGCTATTTTACCCTCAGCCCTGAAGGTAACATAGGTGAATTTATTCCCGTGAAGGCGGAGGAGTGGTATAAGCTTGTTCTTTGTGCTATGCGCCTGAGCGGAAGAAATGAATTCCACATAAGCACCCCGGATTTTAATCCTGAGCTTGCAAGGGAGTTCAACAAAGCCTGCGCAGGGGTGCATATAAGTCACGTTGAATCAATGTGCGTTTTTAACTATAAAAATGTAATTGAAGCATTTATGAAGCTTAAAGCACAGTATTGCCGTCTTGCTGACGGCAAGGTTACATTGCTTATTCACGGCAAACGCTGCGATGAAAAGCTTGAAATAAGCGTGAAGAACAATGAGGTCAGCGTTTGCGAAAGCGAAAATGATGCAGACCTGGAGCTTGAGCACCGCGAGGCGCAAAGGCTGCTTGCATCCCTTTATTCAGAGAGAAGGGGAGAGCTTAAGCCTGAAGTTGCGTCATGGTTCCCGCTGCCGATTTATTGTTACGGAGCAGACAGCGTATAAAAATAACACGGTAACGTTAAAATACGTTACCGTGATTTTTTATTGATTATTGATGATTTCTTTAAGCGCTTTTGCAAGCTGATCGGGGCATGAGGTGGGCTTGAAGCCGCAGCGTATACCCTCAAGTCTGCTTATGACATCCTGAGCTTTCATTCCCTTAACCATGCTTGCAATTCCCTTGAGGTTGCCGTCACAGCCGCCGTGAAAGCGTACGCTCTCGATAACATCGCCGTTAAGTTCAAGGTCAATCCACATGGAACAGGTGCCTTTAGTTTTATATTTGTAAGTCATAACCGAATCCTCCTTGCTGTTTAAAACAGTTTAACGCTTAGTCGGTAAAATTTCAAGGGTTTTATTCAAAATAATGGTTTACAGCCTTGAAAATAATTGATATAATTACTTGAATATATAATTTTTTCGGAGGGTAAAATGGAGTCTTGGCGCAAGGAATATCTTGGCTCGGGAATAACTGCGGTTGTTTCGCCTGAGCACGGCTTCGGCACGGATGCCGTTTTACTCGCCGATTTTGCAGCTCCGTCAAAAAGAGCGGTTTGCTGCGATTTGGGAACGGGCTGCGGAATTATTCCGTTGCTGTGGTGTAAAAAGCAGGGCGGTGCAATTACTGCGGTTGATATTCAGCCTCAGGCTTGCCGCCAGCTTGAGCAGGCGATTGAAATAAATTCGCTTCAAAGCCGTTTAACGGTGCTTAATGCGGATTTGCGTTCGCTCAAAGGTAAGCTTCCTTTCGGCAGCTTTGATGTTGTTACCATGAATCCGCCTTATAAAGCGGCAGGTGCAGGTATTGAAAGCACGGGCAAGGCTCAAAAAATCGCTCGGCACGAGATTGAATGCTCGCTTGATGACGTATGCGCAGCAGCGGCTTCTCTGCTTAATTTTTCGGGTAAATTCTGTGTTTGTCTGCGCCCTGAGCGTCTTTGTGAGCTTTTTTGCTCCATGCGTCAGGCGGGGATTGAGCCGAAACGTATGAGAACCGTCTGCAAGAATCATTGGAGCAAGCCGTGGCTTGTGCTTGTTGAGGGCAGGCGCGGAGGAAAACCGGGTATGACGGTAGAGTCTCAGCTTGCCGTATATGAGGGGAAGGAATATTCCCCCGAAATGAAAGAAATTTATGCCGATTATCTGCTTGAAAACAGAGGTGAAGATAAGTGAGCGCAACGCTTTACGTTGTGGGAACTCCCATTGGCAACCTCGGCGATATGTCGCCGAGAGCGCTTGAAACTCTTGAAAACTGCGATTTCATAGCGGCGGAGGATACAAGAGTTGCTTTAAAGCTTCTCAACCATTTTTCAATAAAAAAACCCCTTGTAAGCTACCATGAGCACAACAGGTTCGAAAAGGGAGAAAACATCCTTGCCCGTCTGCTTGAGGGGCAGAGCTGTGCGCTTGTGACCGATGCAGGCATGCCTGCAATTTCCGACCCCGGCGAGGATTTGGTAAGGCTGTGCCATGAGCACGGTGTAAAGGTGGAGGCGGTGCCCGGTCCGTGTGCATTTTCAACGGCTGTTGCAATATCCGGAATGCCTTCGGGCAGGTTTACGTTTGAGGGCTTTCTGAGCATGAACAAGCTCAGCCGCAAGAATCATCTTGAGTCGATAGTACGCGAGCAGCGCACTATGGTATTTTATGAAGCACCCCACAAGCTGCCTGCAACCCTTAAGGATTTATATGCCGCTCTGGGTGACCGAAACCTTGCAATAGTAAGGGAAATCACAAAAATCCACGAGGAAGTTATAAGAACTACCCTTGCAAAGGCGAGCGAAAAATACGCTGACGGCTCACTTAAGGGCGAAATAGTGCTTGTAATTGAGGGTGCTCAGCCCGAAGAAGAAAAGGAATACACGGTTGAAGATGCCGTTGAGCTTGCCCGTGAAGCGGCGGCGCAGGGCATGCCGAGAAGTGAAGCGGCAAAGCAGGCGGCAAAGATTACGGGAATAAAAAAAGGCGATATTTACAAAA
>JAZSIQ010000038.1:0-14439 GCA_045533875.1 Acutalibacteraceae bacterium
ATTTTCTGACACGTTATGCGGAATATTGGGATAATGTTTCATTGGAAAACGAAGAAAAATGGATTCGTTCCAATCGTGAATCAGATAATAGCCTTGTTATTGCCTGCTATATTGACGGTCAGGCAGTAGGAAGCTGCGATATTACATTCTTTAATGGAGACAAAACATTTCACCGTGCAGGGATTGGCATTTGCATTATCAAAGAATTCTGGAATATCGGTATCGGCTCGGCTATGTTTGAGGAGCTTTTAAAAGCAGCTAAACAACATGAAGGAACTGAAATTGTTGAGCTTGAATATATCGAGGGCAATGAACGTGGTAAAGCTCTTTACGAAAAATTCGGCTTCGAATCCGTTTCGGTAAAACCGAAAGCCTGCAAGCTCAAGGACGGAACATATCAGAATTTAGTTTATATGCAGAAATGTTTGTGATTTAATGTTATTATGAAAAAGGTTATTGTAATAGGTTGCCCCGGCAGCGGAAAAACAACCTTCTCCGAAAAACTCAATAAATGTACGGGTCTGCCGTTATATCATCTTGATGCAATATGGCATAAACCCGACAAAACCCATATTCCGAGGGAAGAATATGACGAAAGGCTTTCCGAAATATTTAAAACCGATGAATGGATAATTGACGGCAATTATAACAGAACAATCGAAACAAGGATTCAACAATGTGACACGGTTTTTCTTTTCGACTTGCCGACCGAAGTTTGTATTCAGGGTGCAACAGAAAGACTTGGCAAAGACCGTTATGATATGCCTTGGATAGAAAAAGAATTAAATCCGGTCCTTGAACAAACAATCAAAGAATTTCCTTTCAACAGTTTGCCGAGAATATATGAACTGATTAACAAATACAAATTCGAAAAACAAGTTATAATATTTAAATCAAGAGAAGAGGCAGACGAATATTTGATAATGAGGTGAGGGCTTTTGCTGAAAAGTCATATCAAATTCAAAAACAACAGACCTTACATTTGCATTGACGGAAAACTCCACGCTCCGCTTGCATACACAACCTATTTTGAGGAATGCGGCGAATATTCCGATTTCATAAAAAGCGGATATAAGATGTTTTTCGTGAATGTTTCATTCACGGATTTGCCCATAAACAATGTTACGGGTTTTACTCCGTTTTTAACGGGTGTGTTTGAAAATGCTGAGCCCGATTATTCTGAATTCGACGGTACTGTGCGCCTTATTCTATCAGAATGCCCCGATGCTTTTATTTTTCCGAGAATCAACATTGCCATGCCGCGCAAATGGATTGCAAATCATAACGATGAAACGGTTGACACTATGAGCGGCAGACGGGAATCTCTTTATTCTGATGTGTTTCTGAGTGACGGTGCTCAGCTTTTGCATACACTTGTTTCGCATATTCGTGCTGCGGATTATGCCGAAAGAATTGCAGGCTATCAGCTTTGCGGCGGCACTACACAGGAATGGATACACCACGACCTTTTCGGTTCGTTTTCGGATATGGGGGTGCAAAAATTCCGCCATTGGATGAAAGAAAAATACGGCGTAACCGAGATTCCGACGCTTTCCAAATCGGATTTTGACGGCGGCGCTTTCAATGAAACAGCAAGCCGATACGGCGAATTTTGCGGTGAAATGACTGCGAAAACCGTTGAACATTTTGCGAAAGCTCTTAAAGAGCAGATAAACGGCGAGCAGATTGTGGGCGTTTTCTACGGCTACAACGCTTTTGTTAACGATTATCTCTGGGGGCTTCACGGCTTGAGATTTATCGTTGATTCTCCATATATAGACTTTTTCTCTTCTCCCTGCGGCTATGATGATAACAGGAATCTCGGCATCGATTGGAGCGATATGCTAACGAGCGAATCGGTAAAAAATCACGGCAAGCTTTATTTCGTTGAGTGTGATATAAGGACTCACCTTACTCGCAGAATGCAGGATTCAAGGCCGGGCAGATATCCCGATAATATCTATATTCTCAAAGATGATAACGGCAACAAAACTGCTTGGAGCGGACCCGATACACAGGAGCTTTCGCTCTCTGCCATACGCAAGGCATTCGCTCATCAGCTTACAAAAGGCTCAGGCGTGTGGTGGTTTGATATGTGGGGCGGCTGGTATCACGATGCAGGAATTATGGCGGAACTCAGAATTATGAAAGATATCTCTGAATCCGCAAAGTACAAAAATACAGAGGGATTACCGTCTGCGCTGACCGTGATGTTCATTGACGAGAAGGCATATCTCAATAATCCGAGAGGCAGTCATTTCTGCCACAGCGTAAATAAAACAAGATTTGCAATGGGCAACACGGGTGTTCCGTTTGACTTGTGCATGGTTGAGGATGCAGAAAGAGTGATTCACAAATACTGTGCAGCTATATTTACCGCGCCCATGCCGTCGGATAGCGGAAAATCCGCCGTTGAGATGTGCAAAAAGCTGAGCATTCCGTATATTCAGGCAAGCGAGGTAAGGCCGTTTTATTCAGAAACCGAACTGCGGAATTTTCTTATATCATCGGGTGTTCATTGCTATAATGCCGAAGGTAACGTTATTTATTGCGGCGAAGGCTTTCTCGGTATCCACGCAATCAATGACGGTGAGGTTAAAATAATTCTTCCTTCAACATACAGAGTCATACCGCTTCTCGGCGCCGATTTTGGCGAATGTGAAACGGACGTGCTTTCGCTCAATATGAAGAAACACGATACCGCAGTTTTTGAGTTAAAATAAATGAGGTTGCGAAATGAAAACAGCAGTTTTGGGATATGCCGGCAGCGGCAAAACATATCTGTCCGATTACATAGCGAAAAATAAAAATATCCCCGTTCTTCATCTTGACGATATAAAGTGGGACAAGCAATGGAAGCCTGTTGACGATTTGCTCGTTTTGCCGCAGGTTTCGGATTTTATGGCAAAGGATAGCTGGATAATTGATGGCTACTATGATTATCTGTATTATAATGAACGGCTTGAAAGTGCGGATTTGATTGTTTTGCTTCTCCTTCCCCGTCTGACTTGCTTTTACCGTGCAGTTAAAAGAACAAAATTACGCAGGCAAGACGGATATAAAAACGATTTGAATTGGTGGTTTGTGAAGTTTACTTTGTTCGGATGCAGAAATAAAGAAAGACGGCAGACCTATGCCGAAATTGCAGAGAAATACAAAGATAAAACCGTTGTCTTGAAATCACAACGGCAGGTTTCGGAGTTTATTAAAAATATTTAAGGTGGCTTTTATGAAAGAGAATTTAAAGCAAATCAGCTTCAAGCGCATGAACGGCGATGAATTCGCAGTATATTCAAAATGGTCAGTAAAGGCCTATGCGGAGCACCTGATAAAATCAGGTGATGAGAGATTTATGTGGAAGGCAAAAAAAGAAGCAAAGGCAGAGTTTAAGGATGTTTTTCCCAACGGTGCCGATTCTGCCGACAACTATCTTTATATTGTTGTGGATGAAAAAGATGAAAAAATCGGAGTTATCGGATATCAGAAAAGTCCCTTTGAGGAAAATGCCGCATTTGTAACCGAGAATGTTATCAAAGCGGAATACAGGGGGCAGGGCTACGGAAAAAGCGCTTTTGTTAAGCTTCAGGAGGATGCCCGTGAAAAAGGTTTTTCAAAAATGGTGCTCAATACTTTTAAACATACCACAGTATCGTACGGGATGTATGAGAGAAACGGATTTAAAGTAATTGAAGATTACGGCGGAAGTGTAATAATGGAGAAGCGTTTTAATAATGAAAACAGTTGATTTTGAACCAATGAACCCCGAAGCTGCAAAACAAATTTGCGGTTGGCAATATGAACCTGCGTATTCAGTTTATAATTACATGACTTATGAAGATGCAGTCAAAAAACAAGCGATGATAATAAAAGCTGAAAATACTGATAATTATCTCTGCTTCTGGAGTGATAAAACGCTGGTTGCATATACGGGTATGTTTCCGAAAAATGAAAAAGTATATATAGGTATCGGTATTGCACCGCAATTTTGCGGACAAGGATTGGGTAACACATATTTGAATAAAACAGTCCTTGAAGCACAGAAAAGAAATCCCGACAAAGAGTTTTGGGTGCAGGTGCCTTCTTGGAACGAACGTGCAATAAAATGCTATCGCAAAAGCGGCTTTTTTGAGAAATACAGAGAGCTTATACCTGACAGATTTAACCAAAACACAGAGTTTGTTTTTATGCGCTATGAGAAAAGTATAACTTTCACTTATCTTAACAAATCCGATTTTTCAACCGTTGCAAATGAAATCTTTGATATCCTTGCCGATAACATGGAAATAATTGCTCCTACAGGAAACGCAAGAACTCAGGATTTCAAATGCTGGTACGAGGCTGTAGGTGACGGTTTAAAAAAAGAAGAACGGCAGATTGTTCTCATAAAAGACGCAGAGTGTATTATCGGCTTCTTTCAGTATTACACGAATGCAGATACATTTATGATGGAAGAAATTCAGCTTAAGCCGGAATATCAGGGTAAGAATATCTTCAGAAAGCTTTACGGCTTTTTGATTGAAAATATAGGGGAAGATTTAAAATTTGTAGAAGCTTACGCAAATACCGAAAATCATAAATCAATAGGGATACTTGAATATCTCGGTCTTTCAAAAATCGGGATGAATAAAAACGGACACAGCTATTATTTTAAAGGCGATTACGGTGATTTGATAAGGTGGTATAAAAGGGGAAATCATTTGTGTTGACTTTTGTTGAAGCAGTGGTATATACTTTAAAAAGTATAAGAAGGCAGGAGGTTGTTGTGTGACAAAGGAAATTGCAAGGCAAAAAGCAAAAGAACTTGTGGCCAAAATGACTGTTGAGGAAAAAATTTCTCAGCTTGTTTATAATGCCCCCGCTATTGAGAGGCTCGGTATTGGTGAATATAACTGGTGGAATGAAGGGTCTCACGGCATTCACGGCGCAGGCACGGCAACGGTTTTTCCCCACGCTATTGCAATGGCATCAACCTTTGACCCTGACCTTGTGGGCGAGGTAGCTGACACCATTTCAACCGAGGGCAGAGCAAAGTATAATAAGCATATTCAATTCGGCGATTATGATATATTTAAGGGCATTACCTTCTGGGCGCCCAATATAAACATTTTCCGTGACCCAAGGTGGGGCAGAGGGCAGGAGACCTTCGGTGAGGACCCGTTTCTCACCTCACAGCTCGCTGTTTCT
This sequence comes from Acutalibacteraceae bacterium, assembly GCA_045533875.1. Lineage (GTDB taxonomy): Bacteria > Bacillota > Clostridia > Oscillospirales > Acutalibacteraceae > CAG-177. Next base: position 5,185 of record JAZSIQ010000038.1, read on the forward strand.
TACATAGCAGGCATTCAGGGTGACGGAGAATTTCTTAAAGCAACTGCCTGTTCAAAGCATTTTGCTGTTCATTCGGGCCCCGAAAAAGACAGACATTCCTTTGATTCTCAGGTTGATAAGCATGACCTTTTTGAAACCTATCTGCCTGCTTTTGAAAAAACCGTTAAATCCGGTGTGGTTGGTGTGATGGGTGCATATAACCGTACAAACGGCGTGCCCTGCTGTGCACATTCTTATCTTATTGAAGATGTGCTTCGCAAGCAGTGGAGCTTTGACGGCTATGTTGTTTCTGACTGCGGAGCAATCCGTGATATTTATATGTATCACAAATTTGTTGAAACAAAGGAGGAGGCAGCGGCGGCTGCACTCAAAAGCTCATGCGACCTGAACTGCGGTGAAACCTATGCTGCCTTGGTTGAGGCTTATGAGCAGGATTTGATTACAGAGGAAGATATTACTGCTGCGGCAGAGAGGCTTTTCTCAATTCGTTACCGTCTGGGTGAGTTTGAAGAGGTAAGACCGTATTCCGATATCGGATATGACAGGCTTGACTGTAAGGAGCATAAGGAGCTTAATCTCAGAACAGCAAAGCAGTGTATGGTTCTGCTTGATAATAAGGATAGTTTTATCCCTCTTAACAAGGATACCGATAAGAAAATTGCCGTTATCGGTCCCAATGCACTTTCCTATACGGCGCTTGAGGGCAACTACAACGGCTACGCTTCCGAGTATATAACGGTTGCAGACGGCATACGCAGGGTGTTTAAAAATGCGGTGATAACTGTTGAAAAGGGCTGCGATTATTGCGAAGAAGAGCTTAACAATGCCAACGGCTTCCGCAACATGATAAGCGATGGCATTGCAACGGCATCGGAGGCAGACATTACAATTCTTGCTCTCGGGCTTGACTGCTCAATCGAGGGTGAGGATACCGGTGTGGACAGTGATTACTCTGTCAGCGGAGATAAGCGCTCAATCTATCTTCCCGAAACTCAGATTAAGCTTGCAAATGCTGTTTGTGATGTATGCGATAATGTTATTGTTGTACTCCTTTGCGGAAGCTCGGTTGATGTTGGTGAAAAGGTGAGGAAGCATGCAAAGGCTGTTATTCATGCGTGGTATCCCGGAGCACAGGGCGGTCTTGCTCTTGCTCAGCTCATTGCAGGTGAAGCGAATCCGTGTGCAAAGCTTCCGGTTACGATATACAAGGGCGACCACAATATCCCCGATTTTGAGGATTACTGCATGAAGGGCAGAACTTACAGATACATTGACGGTGAGGCGCTTTATCCGTTCGGTTACGGCCTTTCATACACAAAGTATGCTTATGAAAATGCAAAGCTTCTTGCCAAGAATGAAAACAGAATTTCCGTCAGCGTGCAGGTGAGCAATACGGGTGATATCGGCGGCAAGGAGACAGTTCAGGTTTATGCAGCTTATTCTGACAGCCGTGCGGTAACTCCGCATTATCAGCTTTGCGCATTTAAGAGCGTTACTCTTGAAGCGGGAGAAAAGGCAGAGGTTACTCTTGATATTGACCGCTATTGGATAAAGGCGGTTAATGAGGATGGGGAAAGAGTTGAACCTGACGGTAAAATTACACTTTATATAGGCGGTCACCAGCCAGACAGTGTGAGTAATAAACTGCTCGGATATCCCTGCCTTGAAATTGAGATTAAATAATATCAGTAAACAAAAGAATAACAGGCTGTACCGATGCGCAGGATTGCACTTTGATACAGCCTGTTTTATTTTATATGAGTTTTTCCATAACCTTGTCTATTGCATCGGCTAAGTATTTGAATCCGAGGTCGTTGGGGTGGCAGCCTTCTACCGTGGCGCCGTCAGCATCGCCCTCAAAAAGAGAGTTTGCATCTATAAAGTATACATTACTGTCGCCCTTTGCAACTGCGTTTTCGTATGTAGCCCAAATGATGTTTTTTCGCTCGCTGCGGTTATCAAAGAATCTTTCCATCGTAGTTGAGGTGAGCATGATTACGGGCAAATCGGGATTCTTTTTGCGTACGGTTTCAAACATTCTTTGGTGAGTGCCTTTTAAATGGTTGCAGTCAGGGGAGTTGTGGTCATAGTCATACACAAACACGCTCATATCAAGCGATGCAATGTGGTCGGCTATTGCCTGCTCAGCCTTGCCGCTGCCTGAAAAGCCGAGGTTTATAAAGTTGAAATCAAAGCGTCTTGAAAGCATGGCAGGATAAGCGTTACCGGGTCTGGAAGCGCAGCCTCCCTGAGTTATCGAACTGCCGTAAAACACGACGGGCTTTTCCGTGCGGTAGTCGGAGTGGGGAAGAATCTGAGAGCCTTCTTTTATGCCGATAAACAGGCGGTCAACATTGCTGTAAAGCGGAAAATTAACGGTTATTTCTCTGAACTCGTTTGTGCCGAAATCAAGCCTGCTTTTATATCCGTTTTCAATATCAAACGGAGGAATAAAAGTGCCGAAAAAACTTTCTTTTCCGTTTTCTTTGATATACAAATCAAAGCCTGCCGAGCCTGTGAGAGGAAAGTGAGGCATTTTGCAGATACCGCTCATTTTTGCGAAAACGGTAACAAACGGGCTGTCTGTTTTAAACCTTACTCTGCCTCCCGATGTGTTGGCATGAAGGGTATAAACACCTTCGCTTGTTATTTTGGCGGTTTCTTCGGGAATTCTGCGGAATTTCCCGTTTTCATAAAACACACCGTATATTCTGAACGGGGGCTCAAGAACGTCGTAGAAATCCGTGCCTTCCTCAGATACGGCAGTTTTCACTTTTAAAGCTTCATCAACCTCGGACGCTGTTTTCATATTTAACCTCTTTTCTTCAGAAATCAAGCTCCTTATCTGCGGCTATTATCTTGCCGCTTCTGGCACTTATTTCGTAATCGTATTCATAGCCGTTGCTGTAGAATTACACATCGTAGTGGGGTATGAGGTCGTTGTCGCCAAACTCAACCTTTTTAAATTTGGCGCAGTCAACGCTGTAGCCTGCCGCTTTTAGCTGCTTTGCGATAATTCTGTTAAGGCTTTTTTTGTCTTTTTCTATAAATATTCTCATAATCATGCTTCCTTGCCATTTTTGGAAATTATATCAACCGATTATTAAAATATCATTAGAACAATTATAGTTTACAACAATGCTCAAGTGTCTGTCAACGGAAAGTTACCTTTATAAAACTGTTGCGTTTTTTCACAAAGGAGAGTATAATACGGTATATGGCTGAACAGAGTAGCTTGTATTACAGGCTGAGAGGACGGTAAAAAACTCGACCTTTTGCTTGATTTGGATAATAATAACGGGAGAAATCCTGATTACGCTCAAAAGTGGGTATTTTAACATAGAAAGAGAAAACGGTGAAGAATTATGAAAGCTTATATTAAACGATTAAAGGAAAACTGCCCTACAAGACGGTTTGTTTTCTGGTGGATTTTCAGGCTGCTTATGGTTTATGCTTTTGTGGCGGGATTCTTTAAAAAGCCCTTTGATATAACAGATCCCTTGCAGGTAGGAGCGAATCTTGTTGCAATGTTTGCATGGGAAATTATGATGCTCTGTTCGCCCAAGAGAGTTTTTCACTATATGCCGTCCGTGGTGCAGACTTTTTCAATTATGATTGTTTTTGCGGCATCGTTCTGCGGTAAGTTCCTTAATTTCTATTATGATATCCGCCTGTGGGATGCGGCGCTTCACTTTCTTGGCGGCGCAGGGTGCGTTTTCCTTGGCTACGAGCTTGTCTGCGCACTGATAAAGAGGGATAAAAAAGACGCTTCCCTTTCGATGATTCTTCTTGCAGCGGTAGGATTTTCGTTTATCGGTTCAACCGCCTGGGAGTTGTTTGAGTTTACATTCGATCAGGTGGCAGGCATGATGAGCGGATATCCCGGCGATTCTCAGCATTGGTCGCTGCTGTTGGCGCATGATACCGCAAAGGCAGCCACACTTTTTGACCCTATAGTTCCCGAACGCTGGCCTATAATGGATATAATGGGCGATATTGTGCTCAACAGCGTCGGAGCGCTGGCGGCATACATATTCATAAAGCTTGTGCCCTATCGCCATAAGGGGAAATTCAGATTTGATTTTAGCTTTGAAGCTCAGCCCGAGCAGGAAAAAGAAACAGTAAACGTATAAACAGAAAATAAAATTGGCTTGTGCAGGATTGCTCCCGTACAAGCCAATTCTTTTTGCTCGGTAATTGTTAATTTAGAAGTTGAAGTCTACAACGATAAGCGCTTTAAAGAGATAAGTAAGAATATATTTCATGTACTTAACGATATCGGAGAAGATTTTTGCAACTTTGTCGCTGATGTTGCTGATGTTGGAGGAAACGGAAACTGTTCCGTAGCCGTCAAGCGTTCCGTCATTGTCATCAACCTCATCGCCGTCAAATGCAAACTGATAAAGTATGGGGGAGGCGATGGCGAGAAGGAAATATTCAGCCGATGTTGCGCCGCCAAAAACCTTTGTGCCGAGCTTTGTGAGCTCATCGGAGATTGATTCAATACCGTAGTCAGCAAGGAAGCCGTTTGCAGCTTTGAGGAAAAGCTCATCGCTTATACCTGCAAGGTCAGTTCTGAGAATAAGAGCAACCGTTCTCAGCAGAATTGCAACCTCAGTGCTGTCAAGATCCTTATCTTCTCCGCCTTCATAGTGAGCGGCAACAAGCTCTGTTGCAAGATCCCACGGATCTTCGTAATCGCTGTCGGGAATATCAATGTTATATTCCTTAGCAAGCTCCTGAACGCCGCCTTCGCCGTAGAGAGGCATTTCAAGGATATCTGTAAGCCCCGTTACAGCTGTGTAAACAAGGTCATAGTAGAATGCGTCCTCAGCAATTCCCATCTTCTCCATTGAAAGAGAGAGGGAAAGGCGGTATTTGATGCCTTCCTTAAGGAAGCCCTTTGCGTATGCGTTAAGGCCTGCATTCATAAGGTCAATATGCTCCTGGGTGAAGCCTGAAACTGTTTGAGTAAGAGCATCTGTGTCAATGCTTTCGATGGTTTTGGATTCGTATTTGATTTCATCCTCTGTGAGTGTGAAAAATCTGTATGCAAGAGGATACATGGTAAGTGAAGTTGTTGCAAAGTCGGTAATTGTGTTGCCGAGAAGGCTTGTGAAGGTTGTTACGTCACTGCAGTGCTCGTGACCCGAGAAAACAAGCTTGATTCCCCAGTCGGCAAAAAGCTCTGCGGTGGTGTTGTGGAACTTTACGATAAAGTTTTTGCTGAAAATGCTCTGGAGGGGCATGTGATTGTTGAGGTTATGGTGCATCATGAGGATGGGGTGTCTGCCGTCAGCGTTTGCAGCTTTTACCTGATTATGCACCCAGTTGATTTTTTCTGCGGTCATGCCGTCTTCGGTTGAGGCGGTTTCGTCACAGCTGTCAAGAGCGATAAGGCGATATTTTTCGCCGAGATTTGCGGTGTAGGAGCAGTCGTTATCATTGATAACAAGCGCCTGATCATAGCCGAAATCGTGGTAAATGCTTTTGAACTGAGCAAAGGTGGTTTCGGAGCCTTCAGCGGCATCGTGGTTGCCGTTAATAACATAAACCTGCTTGCCGTAGGTGCTTTCAAAAGCTGCAAGCTTTGCGGCCATGTCATAATGCTCCTGAGGGAGAGCACGTCCGTTGTCAACAAGGTCGCCTGAAAGAAGAACGAATTCAATTTCATCGTTTTCGCCGCACTGCTTAAGGAATTCGTCAATAATAAAACCGCTTTCATCCTCCATGGCGCAGCGTCTGTTTGCGTACCAGTAAATGGGGTCATCAATTTCGCCTTCAAGCTCTTCTCTGGGGATGTTGTAGTGAAGGTCCGAGGCAACGGCAAAGCTGAGGTCAGGCTCTTCGGAGGCGAAAGCGCCTATGAAACAAGAGCAAACAAGGATGCACAGCGATAAAAGAATACATACTGCTTTTTTCATAAAAATCCTCTTTCTTTATACCCTGATGTTAAATCGGAGCATAATAAAATAATTAAAAAAATTTTATCATACATACCGCTGTTTGTCAAGAAATCACAAAGGCACGGGGTTGGTAATAAAAAAATAAAAGATTTTTTGCAAAAGGGCTTGATTTTTTTGAGATGTTAATATATAATAGTCAATGCTGTTTTTAATAATTTTAATTTGACAGATACGGAGAGTTGTCCGAGCTGGTCGAAGGAGCACGATTGGAAATCGTGTAACCGCCTAAAACGGTTCGAGGGTTCGAATCCCTTGCTCTCCGCCATGAAATTAAGAGAAATGTCCGCAAGGATGTTTCTCTTAATTTTTTTGTAAAAAAGGGATTCGAACAGCGAGGGGATTCGCAAAGCGAACAAACTCTCCGGTGGAGAGTTTGCCGAGTCGCAACGAGCGAAAGCGAGGCGATAAAAATCCCTTGCTCTCCGCCAGAACCCCATAGAAGTAATAGCTTCTGTGGGGTTTTTCTTATGTTTTCAGCTACCGCCAAGTATATCTGAAACCCACTTTCGACGACGAAAAGACGACGACAGACCAAGCATAAATAACTCTATGGTCGGCAAGAATATTTGTCACCGTCGTCGTGAGTGCTTTAATAGTAGATTTTTTGATATAAGTATGGTATAATTCAACTCGATAAATAAGAATTTGTCGAACTGTTATTAAATTAACTACGATATAATAATCTCAATCTGAAATTTGTTGTAAAGGGAGGATACAGTATGAGCCTCAGTATGCTGCATTGTGACGGTGAAAGAATTATCAATGCCGAAGGAAAACAAGTTTGCTTGCGCGGAACAAATCTCGGTGGATGGTTGCTCGATGAATTATGGCAGGGATTTTTCAAAGGCGGAGAAGCTCAATGGGATTTCGTAACCACGCTTGAAAGACGTTTCGGCAAGCAGGAAGCCGCTCGACTTATAAAAATCCGCGAGGACAACTACATCACCGAATATGACCTTGACTATCTTCAGTCGCTCGGGTTTACCTGTGTGCGTGTGCCGTTCTGGTACCGTAATTTCCAGACGGATGATTCCGGCACATGGAAACGCAAAGAAAACGGCGAAATCGATTTTTCGCGCCTTGACTGGGTTGTTGAGGAATGCGAAAAAAGAGGAATGTATGTCATTCTTGATATGCATGGTGTGCCCGGTCATCAGAGCATCGCCCACCACAGCTGCCGTGTGAACCATTGCAGACTTTATGATGAAACCGAAGAAGGCGCTCGTTTCCGTTCGCTTGCCTGTGAATTGTGGAGCGAAATTGCCCGTCATTTTGCAGGCAACGGAACGGTTGCCGCCTATGACCTGATGAATGAGCCGATGTGCGATTACGAAGGCGAGGATAAAGTCAACAGCAAGTATCATGATGTTTATTCTTTGCTTTACAATGCAGTCAGGGCAAATGACCCCAATCATATCATAACACTTGAGGCAATCTGGACACCCGATGACATACCGCATCCGTCAGAGCGAGGATGGGAAAATGTGATGTATCAGTATCACCTTTATGATGATTCAAAGGAAAGCTATAAAGAAGTTACCCAGCACCATGAAAGCCGAAGATTCAATGTGCCTGTGCTTGTCGGTGAATTTTCTTCTTGCCGCGGCACTGCAACCTGGGAATACATATTGAAGCTTTTCAACGAATGTTCATATAACTGGCAGACTTGGACCTACAAAGGACATTGCGCCAAAGGAGAAACGAGCCACTGGTTTATGAGGGGCTCGGATGACGAGGACAACGTTGTTGATATAAATAAAGGCTCAGCTGCGGAAATTGAACGCAAATGGTCATCTGTCAGAACAGAAATTTGCTGTAAACCTATGAATGACCATGCGTTACTTGCTGAATATGCAAAATCATAATTTCTTATGGCTTGATTGTTTTAACAAATTCCAATTTGTTGAACTAAATAATAAAACATTTAAGTGCAATAGGATATAAAATCCTGTTGCATTTTTTTCATTTGTAAGGAGTGATTTAATGTGAAACAAACAACACTTGAAGATTTATACTATGGCAACATAAACCCTAATGAAATAAGCTTTGTGAGGGGTTCTGAATACGGTAAATGCTTTGATAAAGTAACGGAGCTGTCAAATTCCGTATGCAGTCAGTTGACCGAAGAATACATAAATAAGATGAATGAACTTGAATCAGCCTACACCCGAATACTGTCCGAAACACAACGAGAGTATTTCATATCCGGATTCAAACTCGGTACTCAAATGATGACCGAAATCTACAACGGCAGAAGCGCGATGCTTTTGGTAAGAGATATAAGTTCTGACAGGTCTGCATAATTCTTTACAACAATATTGACAACGACAGTTATGATGTGTTATTTTAGTTAAAAAATAATGGAGGAATAAAAATGAGTAATTTGTTTAACCTTGAGAGAAAATTTGCTGTAGTTACCGGTGCTTCGTCGGGTCTTGGCCGTCAGTTCGCTCTTGCACTTGCAAGAGAAGGTGCTAATGTTGCTATTCTTGCAAGAAGAGTTGACAGACTTGAGCAGGTAAAGGCTGAAGTTGAAGCTTTAGGTGTTAGATGCATTGCCGTAAAATGTGATGTTTCGGATAATGACAGCATAAAAAATGCGGTAGCAGAGATTGTTGCTGATTTTGGAAGAATTGACATTCTTGTTAACAATGCCGGTGTCGGCAGTGGTGCACCTGCTGAATCGCAGGATGACAGCCTTTGGGATTCAACAATCAGAATCAACCTCAGCGGTGTTTACTATGTAGCACGTGAAGTTGGTAAGGTAATGATAAAGCAGAATTACGGTAAGATTATCAATATCGGTTCCATTCACTCAACAGTAGCAATGGCGGGCAGCCCCATTACAGCTTATTGTGCAAGTAAGGGTGGCGTTGAAATGCTTACAAAGGCTCTTGCAAACGAATGGGCTAAGTATAACATCACTGTTAATGCAATTGGTCCTGCTTATTTTGAGAGCGAAATGACTGATATGGTTATTAATACTCCTGAATTCGGCATGGCAGTTAAAGCATATTGTCCTATGGGCAGACCGGGCAAGGCCGGAGAACTTGACGGTGCGCTCGTATATTTTGCATCGGATGCTTCAAGCTATACAACCGGTCAGCTTCTTACTGTTGACGGTGGTTGGACCACAATCTGAGAAATATATATTTCCGAACCCCACAGAACTAAAGGCTTCTGTGGGGTTTTTATGCTTTCACCCACAGCAAAGTATATCAGAAAACCGCTTGCTACGACGAAAAGACGATGACAGATAGAGGATAAATATCCCTATGGTCGTCAGGTG
>JAZSIQ010000008.1:0-7781 GCA_045533875.1 Acutalibacteraceae bacterium
ACCGAGAACAAATCAGAACCGCTTTTGCTTTGTTCATCGTAAGCATAGAATACCCAACAGTTTTCCGTTCTGCTCTTCACATAGATAGTTCCGATTTCATGCTCTTCAAGGAAAAACATATATGAATTCTCAGAATTTATAACAGAATACTTTACGGTAACCAGCTCATTGCCCGAAACATTCATCCACTCTGTAAGATAAATCTCCTGGAACGGAGTTTCCGCACTCACATCCACATAAAAATCGGAAGTGTCAACAGGAAGCATCAGAGTTTGAACCGGAATATCAATAGTACCGTCATTGTTGACATCGGTGCAGCCGACAGGCTGATAGCGCAAGGTTGCGGAATTGGTCATGGTTTCCGCATCAAGGAAAGGTGCAACAAGCTCGCCTGAATCTTTATTCCAATAAACAACCTCGGTTATCATCTGTTCATTACCTTTGAGGGCATCAATGTAAACACGCATGGGGGTGCTTTCATCAATCTTCTCCGTCTTAATTGCAGTATACTTACTGACGTTTGCATCAAGGCGAACACTGCCCGAAACAACTATTGAATCAGAATTATACTTGAGCAATTTGCCTGTACACTGGTTGCCGGATGTTCCGACCGTACGGCTGATGATAAAGACTTCATCCAGCCCGTCTGAATCAAAATCGGTGCAGGTCATAATTTCGTAGGATTCATTGGCAATCTCTTTGTAGGTATTTTTTAATGAATCCGAAAACGCAACATATACCGAAAGAACCCTGCCTGCAGTTGTGCCGACTCTCCAGCTGACAAGCACTTCGGATTTGCCGTTACCATCCATATCAACAAACTTGACGCTGTCAACAGAGTCACCCGAACCGCCGAAATCAGCAATATAGCGCCACTCACCGTCAATGTAATCAAAAAAGGAGACCCTTGCATCACTTTCATTCTTCTGCGAATAAAAAATCAGAGCTTCTTCTCTGCCATCGGAATCAATATCCTCCGTAACAACAGCAGATGTATGGTCACCGCCTGAAGGAGGAGAAAAAACAGCATTTTCACCTGCATGAATTTTGAACGCCTTAATAAGCGCTTCGTTCATACCGGAAAATGAAGGCGGCTTCATAAGCGACTCAACCGGCTTATAAAACTGATCGGAACAACCTGCAAGAGAAACAGTAATAACGGCAAGCAAAATAACAGCCGTAAGTATCTTTTTCATGCCGTCAACACCTTCTCTCCCAATTATTCACATTATTATATCATGATTATCAAATATATTCAATAACTTAAAATAAAATATTCATTAATAAATTATATATTATAAAAGGCATCGGACTTACAAAACGAAAGTCCGACGCCTTATTTTTATGCAGATAACATAACCTCATAATCTCCGCTGACCCAACAATAATCCGAATCGGAAATTACCGCCTTAACGGGCACCTTGAATTTTTGCGAAAACTCAAGGTCTGCAGCGTCTGCCTGCAGAGTTATTGACTGCTCATTAAGCTTCGCAAGTTCCTCCTGAGCACCCACAACAGTAACCGTAATGTTCCCCTTAGTTTCAATTACAGGAGTGATTCCTCTCGGACTGTTGACTAACTGAATTTCAGATACAGGAATTACAAAAGTTTCCTCAAAAACATCAGGTACATTTACAACAATTTCAAAAGACTCTGTACCGTCAAGCAAAATGCCCGAATCGGCAGGAAGGGAGTCTATAATAAAAGTGTTGATACCGGGTTTTAAATCAGCGAAATCAACAGTCGCCACAGAGATTATTCCGTTAAGATTTTCAAGCTTGCTTTCATTGACACCAAAAAGCGCCGTTGAAGGAGTTACTGTGTAAGAAAGCGGATTTTTGATGTAATTTGCAGGTGAATTAATAAAGCTGACAGAAGTGCTGAGCACTGCAGTTTTATAAACAGGGATAGTCATTGTAAAACCGTCAGTATCAACGGAATATGTCAGATATTCCGGTTCATAACCGCTGCTGTCAACTGCCTTTACCTCACATTCAAACGATTCAGTCTGTGTTAACGGAGATTCAAGCGAAACAGAAGCAGTTACCTTTTCAATACGGTCAATCTGTGTTGATGGGCCTGTGATTGTAACCGTGTTTGAAGAAAGAACGGTATCACCAACATGATAACCATCGGGCGCTATAGCGGACGGCGCATCAACAATGCCTTCAATTGCAAATTCCGTCTCAGTTTTCACATCAAAATATACACTGATATTATCAAGTGAAATATCCGTAATTTCAAACTCTGCATTTTCATCAATGCTGGAGGCAACAAGAGAAAGGGTATACTGCCCCGCAGAATCCACGTACTTCGTGTTTGCCTTGACAACTATATCGTCTGTTTCAAGCGACACGGGTGAAACTATATATCTTTTACCGTAAACGGTTACATCAACGGTATATTCGGTTTCACCAAAAGCCTGAAGACCGAAGTCACTCATCACCTGAGTCTGTTCAATTGTAACGGGTACTTTTTCAATAACACGTTCATCCTCCGGGCTGAATTCAAGCACAACCGCAAGCCATACGACAACTGCAGCAATTATTGAAAACAGCATGAGAAATCTGTTGTTGTAAAAAAGGCTGTTTAAACTGAATTTTTTCTTATTTTTCATTTTTTCCCAGACCCTCAAAGAATTTTTTTATTGTTTCGCCAAAATTTTTGGGAGAATCATCCGCATCAGAGAGGAAGAATTCAAAAAGCTTTTCCCTAAGAGAAGCTTCGTTAAATCCTCTTTCAATTTCACCCTTATAACACACGGAGATAGTTCCCGTCTCTTCAGATGTTATAATTGCAACAGCGTCACTTTGCTCGGTAACACCAAGCGCCGCACGGTGCCTCATACCCAAATCGCTCGGTATCTCGGGATTCTGAGTAAGCGGCAAAACACAACCTGCGGCATAAAGCCTTTCGCCCCTGATGATAACAGCACCGTCATGCAAGGGTGAATTCGGAAAAAACATATTGCCTATAATCTCATGCGAAATGGCAGCATCGGTAATAGTGCCGGTTTTTATAATATCACCCAGAAGAGTGTTATTCTCAAGAATAATAAGCGAGCCTGTATTGCTGGCGCTCATACGGCTGCAAGCTTTGGAAATTTCAATAATATTTGTGCGCAGCTTACTCTCGCTGACAGCCTTTTTTTCTCCTAATCCGAAGAACGCCAGGGTTGATGACCAGCTCCTGCCCATGTGCTCAATAGCATGGCGCAATTCGGGCACAAACAGTATAATAAGAACAAGAATTACATTTGAAAAAACTTTACTGAAAATGTAGGCCGTCGCCTGCATATCAATGATATTTGTGATTATAAAGTAAACTATTGCAAGCAAAAGCAAACCCTTTGCAAGCTGAAATGCACGAGTTTCTCTGATAAGCTTGATTGCCTGATAAATAATAAAAGCAACAAGTATAATATCAAGCGCGTCCGCAATGCCGAAGGACGATAAAACAGATGTAATTTTTGAAAACAGACTTGTTATATTTTCAACAAAGGTCATGGGCTTCTCCCCTTACTTTTGCAGATTATTTTTTACAATTACCAATTTTAACACAGCTTTTTCTTTACTGCAAATAAATATTGAATAATTAACAAAATTTTTAATTTTTATCAATTAAGCATACGCAATGGGCGGCAATCCCCTCACCTGCACCGGTAAAGCCAAGCCCCTCTTCCGTGGTAGCCTTGACGCTTATGCAGCCAACATCAACTCTGCATGCCGACGCAATATTGGCACGCATATCATCAATAAAAGGACGCAGTTTGGGAGCCTGAGCAAGAACGGTTGCGTCAATATTAACAACACAATAACCCTTTGATTCTACGGCATCAACAACTCTGCTCAAGAGCACAAGACTGTCAGCTCCTTTGTAGGCAGGGTCACTGTCAGGGAAAAGCTTGCCGATATCACCGAGCGCTGCAGCACCGAGCAAAGCATCACTCACGGCATGCAGAAGCACGTCGGCATCCGAATGGCCGAGCAGACCTTTACTGTATTCAATTTCAACGCCGCCGAGTATAAGCTTTCTGCCTTCAACAAGGCGGTGCACATCATATCCGTGACCGATACGCATTTTTATTCTCCTCTGCCGTTAATTTCTTCAACCGCTTTTACGAAGCCTTCCTTTGTAGTAATACAGTTGAGCACCTCAACCAAACCGTTTGCACTCAGATGCCTGGGCAAACCGAAATATTCAAGTAACTGAGCACGCTTGGCTGCACTGTCTGCGCAACCCGAAAAACCCGATTCAAACAAATCAAGCTTAGTAATTTCACGGCGCTTAACCGCTGACTGCTCGCAAAAAACACCGGCATCGGTAAGAGCCTGCGTTATAACCTGCTCTGTCATTCCCTCAACGCCGAGCATTCCTTCTTTTGAGGGCTCTGTCTTGCGTTTTTCTTTGCCGTAAACATCGGGAATGTAAGCGTTTATTATGTATTTTTTATCAACTGCGTTACCGATAAATGAGCGTATAATAAACCCTGCCGAATCACTGTCCGTAAGCACAACAAGCCCCCTGCTTTTCGCAAGAGTTCTTAAAAGCTGCTGTCGCTCTTTATCTTTGAAAATGGCAAAGCCGTCAGTTGTAATTATCGGCGCATCAATAAAACGGGAAAGCTTGATTTTATCATACTTACCCTCAACAATAACTGCCTGATTAATTTTTATCATTCAGCGGTCATTCCCCTCATATATAGCAAGGCGTGCAAGAGTCTGCTCAAGAATCAGTGTTTTACTGACCGATGAGCTTTTCATCATCCTGTCAGCCTCAGCAAGAAGCTCAATACAGGAATATATTGCAGAAAGCGAAAGCCCGTGACTTTCCCTTTGTGCATTGGTTAATCTGAAAACTTTCCCGGAATAATTATAAAGTTTTGCCACATCCTCGGCACGCTTACCGGCTGTCACAGCCGCTCTCACCCTGTACATATCAGTATATGACATGATAAAAGCGCCGAGTATCATCAGCGGGTCTTCTTTCTGAGCAATAACGTTACTGAGCTTTTGCTGAGCAATCGAAAATCTGCCCGTATGAAGAGCTTTTGTGATGTCAAAAACTTTAGCTTCAAGAGTTTTGGGACAAACAGCATCAACATCATCTTTTGTAACCGTTCTGCCCTTTGCATAAGAACAAAGTTTGTCGGTTTCATTTATAACGGTATTCAGATCGCTTCCGACACAGCTTATAAGATACGAAGCAACTCCGTTACCGAAAGGGGTGCCTCTTTTTTCAGCACCCTTTTCAATGGTGCGCACAAGGTCATTTTTTTCTTTTTTATCAAGCTTTACAACGCTTCCGAATGTATCAAAAAGGTTAATTATCTTCTTCCATTTTTCACCCGAAACAGAGCGTGAAATCATACAAAAAACAAGCGCACAGGAATCAGGCAAATCAGAAAGAAGCTCATTGAGGAGCGCAATATTGCCTGTATCAAGAGTATCAAGAGGCATATCCTTGACAACGATACAGTTGGTTTCACTCATAACAGGGAAAGCCTGTGCACTGTCATAAACATCGCCGAGTACCGCATCATTCCCGTCAAAAACATGAAGATTGAAATCCTCAAAACTCTTATCAACGGTTTTGTCAATTATTCTGTCAACATAAACCTTTTTGAGATAATCCTCATCACCGTAAATAAGACAAACACCCGTAGGAGTACTGCGTAGCTTCTCTTTTAAAGTGCTTTCGGTAAGTACCGGCATTGTTACACCAACTTTCCTGTTAATTTATAATCTCTCAAACTTATATTTTCCTTCTTCCGAAATACGGACACGTACATTTCCTTCCCCTGCGGTTGCAACTGCGTTTACACCGCTGAGCAATAAGGAATTCTGGCGCAAGCAGTCAGTATCGGCAAGCACCACAAGGTCATACGTCTGAGCATCATATCCAAGAGGTACATCAGCTCTGCAAATCAGAATATCGGGCTCATGCAAGCCATATTGTGATAAATCTGTAGAAGGATAAAATGAAATAATTATGTTCAGCGAATAAATCTGTAAATAAGCAAAAGATGCTTCGCTGTTGCTTACACAGGTTAAATTTCCGCTTCCGAAAACTTCACCGAAAAAACCGTTTGCACCTATGATTTCAATATTGTTTAATAAAAGTGAACTGCCCTCAGGCAACTCGTCACACACAAAAACTTCAGGTCTGTGCTCAAGTAAAAAATTATTGCAACAGCCTGCTTCAGATTTATTAAGCCTTGGAATCACAAGCATTTCAAGCTCGTTTACATGGTTATCCTCAAGCATATAATTTATCTGCTCTGATGAATAAAAACCATCTTCACCGCACCCTATAAGAATGCCTCTTCTGCCTTTGCTGACAAGCACAGCGGAAGCATTACCTATATCGGCAACAGTAATGTTGACAAGTGGTGAAAAATAAGCGTGAGAGAGGATAAATGACGATAAAAATACCGCAACGCAAAGCGAAGATGCAAGACGGATACGAAACTTTGATTTTACCGAAAACAGCACAGCCAATCCCATAATTATCAGACAACCGGACAGACAAATCAGAATCATGCCTTTTTCGGGATAAAATGTAAGAAAATCAAGCTTTTTAAGCCTTGATGCTGTTGCAATTATAATTTTTGCCGCTATGCCGCAAACCAGCCCCGACGGATACCTGAGCACACTTATCAACGGTAAAAACGAGAACACGGCAGTTATCCCGGCAGACACCATGCAGACTGTTGCAACGGGAATAATCAGAATATTTGATATAAAGGTCAAAAGGTTAATCGAATTAAAATAAACAATGCTGACGGGCAGAGTAAATACAACACAAGAAAGTGTACCCGTCAGTATACCGACAAAGTACTCAACGGGTTTTCTTATGAATGCTGTTTTGATTTCAGACGTAAAACCATGGGTTCTGCCCTGAATTTTCGGATACAGCACAAGCATCCCGAGTGTTGACAGCACAGAAAGCAAAAAAGAGATATTGCCAGCCGCAAAAGGCTCAACAATAAGAATAAGTGAAACCGCAACACCGAGTGAATTGATACCGTCCTTTTCCCGGGAAAAGATGTTACCGAGCAGCGTGATAATAAGCATTATACCTGCCCTTGTTACAGAATATGTAAATCCTGTAAGAAGCATAAAAGCAAGAATAAATATAACCGATACGGCGGATGCCGTCTTTTTACCGAGCTTCAGCTTATCAGATGCCCTTAACAGCAACAATGCCCAGAGCGACAGATGCATACCGGAAACACAAATAAGGTGAGAAACTCCGATATCACGCAAGGAATCATTAACCGACTCAGGTAACCGTGTTTTATCGCCAAGCAAAAGCGCCACAGCCAATGCTCCCGTTTCGCCCGGAAGCAAGCTGCTGATTGAAGATTTAATCGCTTTACGCACTTTGACAAAGTGGTAAGCGAGCGGCTTTTCAGCCTCATCAACGGCGGTAACACTTAAAGCGTCATTGCTGAATCCGGCAGGATATGCACCAAGAAAAGTGCCTGTTGATTTGAAATAATCAAGTATTTCAGGATTGCGTGAGCCCAGAGCGTTAATTATAAAATCTCCGCTTACAATATCATAGGGCTCAGCATCCAGAGGCACCTGCAAGGACAGCCTGATTTTTGTATTACACTCAACAGAATTAATTGAAATACTCTCAGCCTCATAATAAGTTCTTCCGTTATCCGAATACGAATAATCAAGAATTCTTATATCCATATCCGCTCTGTTTCCGGCAAGAGAAAGAGCAAAGCCATAATCAAACTGCATTACTGAATAAAACAGTACACAGGC
>JAZSIQ010000062.1:0-24767 GCA_045533875.1 Acutalibacteraceae bacterium
GTTGTTTACCTTGGAAACTTCGGCCCCGAAGGCCCCGAAACCCTGATTGCCAGAATGTTCGGCGGTCCCGTTATGTATGCGGCGGCAGGGGAGGAGAACATTGCCGTTCTTTCCAGCGAGCGCGGCGACGCATACTGCGGCATGCTGAACGCTTGTTATAACCTCAAGCTCAACGGCATTTCCGCCTACATCCCCGAGTATCCCGTAGGCACCGCCGAAGAGGTTGCCGATATGGTTATCGACTGGGTTCCCGTGGCGCGCGCCCTGATTGCCGTTAAGGATCTCAAGATTATCACCTGCCATCTCGGCAACGGTTCATCAATCACCGCTGTTAAGGGCGGCAAGGTTATCGACACCAGCATGGGCCTTACTCCCCTTGACGGTTTCGCAATGGGCACACGCTGCGGCGGCATCGACCCCTCAGTTGTTACCTTCCTTCAGGAAAAAGAAGGCTGGGATCCCAAAACCACTTCCGATATCCTCAATAAAAAATCAGGTGTTCTCGGCGTTTCAGGCATTTCAAGTGATGACAGAGACGTTCTTGCTGCTCAGGAAGAGGGCAACGAAAGAGCTGCACTTGCAAGAAAGATTCAGCAGTATCAGATCCGCAAGTTCATCGGCAGCTATGCAGCAGCCATGGACGGCGTTGATGCCATTGTATTCACAGGCGGTCTCGGCGAAAACACCGAAGACCTCAGAGAAAACGTTTGCGACAATCTCTCCTTCCTCGGTATTGAGATCGACAAGGCTCAGAACGCTATCCTTCGCAAGGGCAAGGGCGGCGAGCTTTCAACCCCCGCTTCAAAGGTTAAAGTATTCGTAATTCCCACCGATGAAGAGCTCGTTATCGCAAGAGATACCAAGGCTATCGCAGAAGCTCTCTAATTCTATAACCAAATTACGGCTTGCAGGAAAATTTTCCCGCAAGCCGTGTTTTATTATCTTTTCCCTGCCTTGACTTAATTTACATGATTGTGTATAATGTTTACCGCATATAATAAAATATCATAATTTATGTTTTGGAGCGGCAACGCAAATGAGTTATTCTTCTTATGTATTTAACAGCTCCCCTTTATGGGAGCAGACCAAGGCTGCACGTTTATCCTTTTTTCATTGGGAAAGAGAAGGCTTTTCGCGCCCGGCAAGCTTTGCTAAGCTGTGCGCAGTAAGGGATAAAGGCATCTTTGCCCGTTTGTGGTCATTTGAGGAAAATCTCAGGTGCGTTTTTTCTGTGCGTGATGACCCTGTTTACAAGGACAGCTGCTGTGAGCTTTTTCTTGCTCCGTTGGCAGGTGACCCAAGATATATTAATTTTGAAATCAATCCTTCAGGTACTTTTCTGTCACAGATTGGCGAGAGCAGAGAGAGGCGTGTTTTTATCAAAGAAATCACACGGCTTTCTCCCGAAATTACTCCGTTTTCACTTTGCCAAGACGGAAAAACAGCCTGGGGCTGCGAGATTTTCATCCCCGATTCACTTATCAGCGAGCTTTACGGGTGTGACTTCCGTTCCGGTGAATGCGAAATGAAGGGCAATTTCTACAAATGCGCCGACGATTCGGTTTCGCCGCATTACGGTGCGTTTTTTCCTGTCGACAGCGCCGAACTGGGCTTCCACAATCCTGAGCGCTTCGGCAAAATTATTCTCAGAACTTTTGAAGGGCGTGCAAACTTATGAACACTTGTGAAATCAAAACAATCAACGAAATCCTTGAAGCTTTTCCTTTTGACGGTGAATTTATCGGCGCGCACCGCATAGAAGCGGGCCATATCAACAACACCTTTGTTTTTTCTTTCACCTCAGAAGGCGGCAAGCTCAAGGAATATCTTCTTCAAAAAATCAACATCTATGTTTTCAAAAATCCCGACCAGCTTATGGAAAACATAGTAGGTGTTACTGAGCACCTCAGAAAGAAAATTCTTGCCACCGGAGGCGACCCCGACAGAGAGGCTCTTCATGTTTATTTTGCAAAAAACGGAGCGCCGTATTTTGTGGATTCTGACGGTAATTATTGGCGTTGCATAAACTATATTTATGATTCATATTCGTTTCAAAACGTTGAAAGTGCAAAGGATTTTTACAATGCCGCAAAAGCTTTCGGAAAATTCCAGGGACTTCTTGCCGATTATCCCATTCACTCCCTGCATGAAACAATACCCAACTTCCACAACACCGTTTCAAGAATTGCCGATTTCAAAAAGGCAGTAAACGATGACCTTGCAGGCAGAGTAAACACCGCAGAAAAAGAAGCCTCTTTTATCCTTGAAAGAGAAGCTGATTGCAGCGTGCTTGTGGACCTTATCAACAAAGGCAAGCTCCCCGTAAAGGTAACTCATAATGACACAAAGCTTAACAACGTTATGTTTGACAAAAAGACCAACGAAGGCATCTGCGTTGTTGACCTTGATACGGTTATGCCCGGTCTTTCTCTTTATGATTTCGGTGACAGTATCCGCTTCGGTGCAAACACCGCAAGTGAAGACGAAAAAGACCTCTCCAAGGTTTCGCTCAGCCTTGAATATTTCGAAGCTTACACAAAAGGCTTTTTGCAAAGCGCAGGCAGCAGCCTTTGCGATGAGGAAATCAGACAGCTTGCTTTCTCTGCTAAACTTATGACTCTTGAATGCGGTATGCGCTTCCTTGGCGATTATTTCAACGGCAACCTTTATTTCAAAGTAGAATATGAGGAGCATAACCTCATAAGAGCTCGCACCCAGCTTGCTCTTGTTGCCGATATGGAAAAGAAATTTGACCTTATGCAGGAAATTGTTGAAAAGTGCCGCAAGGAGCTCGGTCTTTAATGATTACAAGTCCGTTGCTCACAGAGGATGAACTCCGCATCGAGCTTGCTAAATGGCTGTATCATAACAAAATCACAGCATATTACACTTCCCCAAATGACCCTGAAGCCTTCTGTCTTGCGTTCAAGCTGCCTGAATTTGATTATGTGCATACTCAGAGCTATCCCGATGAAAACGGAGACCTTCTCACATTTCTCAAAGCAAAAGTTCATTTATCCTCCATTGAAACATTCAACAGAGAGGACGCGGATTTTGTTTTCTACAAAATCCTGTGCACCTACATACAGGTACCCCACATTGTGCCTGACACAGTCGGCTACATGATTTCATACGCAGGGTAGCGGCACATATAATTTAGGTACAATATTATTTTAAAATAATAGCGAGGCTGTTTCCTGAGCAGATTGGCTCAGAATAACAGCCTCGCTTTTTACTCTTTATCAGTTGATTTCAAGGAAATCCTTAAGACGCTTGCTTCTGCTGGGATGGCGAAGCTTGCGAAGAGCCTTTGCCTCTATCTGGCGGATTCTCTCTCTGGTAACATTGAATTCCTTACCAACCTCTTCAAGTGTGTGAGGATGACCGTCAGCAAGGCCGAAACGCAGTTCAAGAACCTTAGCCTCTCTCTTCTGAAGTGTGCCGAGCACTTCGTTGAGCTGTTCCTTGAGAAGAAGCATTGCCGCCGCATCTGCGGGTGCAGGAGCATCGTCATCGGGGATGAAATCGCCAAGGTGGCTGTCCTCCTCTTCACCGATGGGGGTTTCAAGCGAAACGGGCTCCTGAGAAACTCTGAGAATTTCTCTTACCTTTTCCGTAGGCATATCAAGCTCTGCCGCTATCTCCTCAGGGGACGGATCTCTGCCGTTTTTGTGGAGAAGCAGACTGTTTGTCTTTTTAACCTTATTGATTGTTTCAACCATGTGAACGGGAATTCTGATTGTTCTTGCCTGGTCGGCAATGGCTCTTGTGATAGCCTGACGGATCCACCATGTAGCATAAGTTGGGAACTTGAAGCCCTTGGTGTAATCAAATTTATCAACAGCCTTAATAAGACCGAGGTTACCCTCCTGAATAAGGTCAAGGAAATGCATTCCCCTGCCCACATATCGCTTTGCAATGCTTACAACAAGGCGCAAGTTTGCCTCTGCAAGGCGTTTCTTGGCATATTCATCGTCATCAGCAATCTTTATGGCAAGTTCAATTTCCTCTTCGGGAGAAAGAAGCTGAACCCTGCCGATTTCCTTAAGGTAAACCTTTACGGGGTCGTCAACGTTTGCGTTCTTATCATCACTTTCAAGGCCGATATCAAGACTTCTGGGCACATCAACATCAAAATTGTCAAGCTCCTCTGCGTTGAGGTTGTCAACAATCTCAATGTTAAGGCTCTCGAGGGTTTCATACAGCTTGTCCAGCTCTTCGATATCAATATTCAGCTCAATCATAGCTGTATCAATATCCTGAGTGGAAATCTTACCTGCTGCCTTTCCTCTTTCAATAAGAGCTTTGAAGGAATTCTTTTTTTCTGCCGGTGCGTTTGCTGTAGTCTTTTCTTCCATTCTGAATCACATCCTATGTAAAATTATTTCTTAAACAGTTTTAAAAATTCATCGTCACTCAATTGTGACGCTTTCGGCTTTTCGCCTCCCGAGCAGGATTTAAGCACATCGATGCAATCCTCGCACTCCTTTAGGCTATTGCTCAGCTGTACGCCCGAATGAAAAATCCGTGTTACACTGTCCATCTCCTGCGGGTTAAACTCATCGGCAAAGAAGCTCAGCTCAATTCCCGAATTTGCCTTTATTTTTTCGCACAGAGAAGCAAACAGCCTTTTGTTAAACGATGTAACAAACAAATCCGGGGTCAGCTTGCTCTCAAGCTTTCTGTAAAAATCGGGGTTTCTTGCAAGAGAGGCTATCAGAATTTCCTCTGCCCTTGCCGCTTTGATATTATGCTCCCTTTCCGGATTGTTTTTATCCTTCACCGAAAACAGCATTTTTTGCTGTTCTATGCGTTTGCCCTCCTGCTCACGGCGTTTAATTGCGTTACCTTTGGATTTTACACGGGTGAGAATTGCTTCCTTTGAAACTCCCGTTTCCTCCGAAAGCCTGCCTGCATAAATATCCCTTTCAATCTCACCGCATGAAGCAAGAATTTCAGATGCCGCATTGAGAAAATTCATTTTGCCATCATCTGTGGCAATGTCAAACCTTCCCCTCTCACGCAAAAGAGCATATTCTATTCTGTTTGATGCCCCTTCAATCAAATCCCTGAACCTTTCGGGGCCGTTTATTCTGATTATTTCGTCAGGGTCCTTACCGCCTGTAAGCTTTATAACTCTCAGCTTAAGCCCGGTGGTGCCAAGCACGGAAAGGGCTTTTCTTGTTGCGGTCTGACCCGCTTCATCCGAATCGTAGCAAATATAAATTTCATCCGCATACCTTGAAAGCAGATTCGCCTGCTCTGCGGTAAAAGCTGTGCCGAGGCACGCTATGGCATTCTTGAAGCCAGCCTGGTGCAAAGCTATAACATCCATATACCCTTCAACCAGAATCAGCCTGCCTTCGTTGGAATTTTTTGCAAAATTCAGAGCATACACGCCCATGCTTTTCTTATAGACCAAAGTATCCGATGTGTTTACATATTTCGGCTTTGAATCGTCAAGCACCCTGCCACCGAAAGCAATCACATTGCCTCGCAGGTCAATAATAGGAAACATGGCCCTGTTCCGAAAATTATCGTAATATGAAATTCTGCCGTTTTTGTCACTTCTTCTTGCCAGATTCGCCTCATACAGCTCAAGCTCGGTATATCCGAGCGATTTCATGTGGCGGATAAGGGCATCCCAACTGTCCGGCGCATAGCCAAGACCGAATTTTGTAACCGTTGAATCGGAGAGCATTCGGGAGTGAAAATAATCAAGAGCCGCCCTGCCCTGCTCACTCATAAGGCATTTATTGTAAAAACGTGCCGCTTCCCTGTTGGCGGAAAGAATTCTTGCACGTTTTTTTGACAATGTATCGTCAAATCCGTCCTCAGGCATGGACATACCCGCCATCTGGGCAACGGATTTTACAGCTTCAACATAATCCAGGTTTTCCGTTCTGCGCACAAACGATATAACATCGCCGCCTGCGCCGCAGCCGAAGCAGTAAAAGGACTGCGTTTCGGGATAAACGGTAAAAGACGGGGTTTTTTCATTGTGAAACGGACATAATCCAACAAAGGTTTTGCCCCGCCGCTTAAGATTCACATAGGAGGAAATAACGGTTTCGATATCCACATTTTCCTGAAGCTGCTGTATAAACCTTTCGCTTATTTTCAATGAAATCCCCCTTTCCTGTAAAATTTATAAAATAATTATAATATACCCTCTGTTTTGCTCCAAGCCTTCGGAACATACAAATCATTGAAAATCCTTACAGCATATCTGTCCGTCATTCCTGCAATAAAATCGCAGGCGGCGGTGCTGATACCGTCCCTTTCAATCACTTCCTTGAACTGAGCAGGAAGATTTTCGGGTTTCTTTGTATAGTGATAATAAAGACGCTGAATCATATCAACCGCTTTGCGCTCTTCACTTTTACAGGCAGGGTTAGTGTATACCCTTGCAAACATAAAGGTATGAAGCTCGTCAAACGCCTGTTTTATTCCACTCTCGAGCTTTATATCATCCTCGCTGTTTTCAATACAGCTCAGAACAAGAGTATTTATTCTTGCGCTTTTTGATGTGCCGAGTTCATGACGGATGGCAAGAGGAATATCATCCTCGCTCATTATTCCGGCTATGGTAGCATCGTCAATATCATGATTTATGTACGCAATTTTATCCGCAAGGCGCACAATTCTGCCCTCAAGCGTTGCCGCCTGTTCACCGTTGGTGTGGCGCTCGATTCCGTTGCGCACTTCCCATGTGAGGTTAAGCCCTTTTCCGTCCTTTTCGAGCACGTCAACCACTCGCAGGCTCTGCTTATAATGAGCAAAGCCGCCCTCTGCTATCTCATTGAGAGCACGCTCGCCTGCGTGACCGAAAGGAGTATGACCGAGGTCATGCCCCAAAGCAATGGCTTCGGTAAGACATTCATTGAGCCTTAAAGCTCCCGAAATCGTTCTTGCAATCTGAGAAACCTCAAGGGTATGGGTAAGACGGGTGCGGTAATAATCACCCTCGGGAGATAAAAACACCTGTGTTTTGTGCTTAAGGCGTCTGAATGAGCTTGAGTGGATTATTCTGTCCCTGTCACGCTGAAAAGCTGTTCTTACGGGGCATTCCTCTTCAATGCGCAGCCTGCCCCTGCTGTTTTCGCTGAGTGCCGCTTTGTCGGACAAAACCTGCTTCTCACGTTCTATCGCAAGCTCTCTTATGGATTTTTCCACGCCTTTTCCCCCTTTTCAAAAGCATTTCAATATTTATATACGAGCAAAATCCGCCGATTCCTGCAATTTTTTTGAAAAATTTTAAAAATTCTCAAAAAATTCAGAATCAGCGGTTATTTTCAATCTATATCGGCAAACTCCTCACTTAAAACCTCTGCGCTGTACCTGCCGTTGCTGGCTTCAACGAGCTTTGCATTAAACTGCTCCGCAAGGTCACTCCTCAGCCTGAATTTAAGCGTAACGGCGTCCTCGAACACGGTATCCTCAATTACACCGCCTGATTCAAGCACCATGGGCGACAGCTTGCCGTAAAAATAATAATCACACTTAACGCTCATGTGGCTGCACATTGCTCTTGTAACTATCCCGCCGGCTTCAACAGCAATTGATGCCGAGTGGGAATATGCCCTGACCAGCCCTCCGCCGCCAAGAAGAATGCCGCCGAAATAACGGGTAACCACTACCACGCAATCAACCAGACCTGCCTTTTCAAGCACGCTCAGCGCAGGAACACCTGCCGTGCCCTGAGGCTCGCCGTCATCCGAATAGCGTTTGAGGTTGCCCTCCCTTAAGATATATGCAGAAACATTGTGCGTAGCATCCCAGTGCTTTGATTTTATTTCCGCAATAAAATCCTGAGCCTGCTGTGCGGTGGTAACAGGGGCTATATACCCGATAAAACGCGAGCGTTTTTCAACAAACTGGGCGCTTGCGCTTTCTCTTATGGTTTTATAGCTTTCCATAAAAGCCTCCTGAAGAAAAAAGCAAGGCGGCGCACTGATGCGCCGCCGAACTTTTTAAATTATTTGCCCTGGTTAATGTTGAAACGCTTGTTGAAACGGTCAACACGTCCGCCGGTATCAACGAGCTTCTGCTTGCCTGTGAAATAGGGATGGCACTTGGAGCAGATATCAACACGGATGTTTTCTTTTGTAGATGCGGTCTTAATGACCTCGCCGCATGCGCAGCGGATCTCAGTCTGCTGATACTTGGGATGGATTCCTTCCTTCATTGATGTCACCTCTTTCGATATCCATAACACACGGAATTTTACCACAACATTTTCAAAAATGCAAGTCTTTTTTTCAGATTTTATAAATTTATTCAATCCTTACTGTTTTTGAGAGGAAAAACGAGTAAATCACAGCTTCTTTAACAGGAATTTTCAGCACCTGCTCAAGGCAACGGCGGTAAACCTCAAGCTGAGGGGTATAACGCTCTGAAAGTATGGCATCGGTTACGTTTCTGTCCGTTTTGTAATCCACAATCACGAGAGCCCCGTCCTCAACAAACGCACAGTCCGCCACACCGTCAACCACAACCGTTTCCCTTGCGCTGTCACCGCAAAGGTCGGGGTGTATATCCCCTGCAGGGATTGCACAGGTAAAGCCAATCTCCCTGTAAACCTTATCGCTTGCAAAAATCCTTTCCGATATATCGGAAGCAAAAAAGCGTTCAAGCTTATCACGCTCAACGGCTTTCGCCTCAGATTCACTCAATTCGCCTGTTTCAAACAGCCTTGTAATTTCATTTTCAACATCCTCTTTTGCCTTTTCAAAATCCGCAAACTGCATGAATTTGTGAGTTGCCGTGCCACGTTGGGCAGGAGTCATTTCATTCCTGCCGATAAAAGCAGGCTTTGATGAAGCAAAAAATTCAAAGCTGTGTGCTGAATGTGAAAAATCGGAGGCAACTCTTTTGGCAAGCACGCCGTCAAGCCCTGCATACGGATACTCAAAGCTGAGCCGCTCTTCAACCATTGCTTTTTCTGTTTCAAAGCAGAGCTCCTGAGTTGTTTCCTCCTGCTGTGTCTGAGCACAATCCTCCTGCGGCTCACTTACAATGACCTCAAGCTTTTCGCCTGCAGGCAAAGCATCAATTGAGCCTGCATGGCACATCTGCCTGAGCAAAACGGCATCGGGATGCCTTACAAGCGCCGATGCGATAACCTCGGAATAGTTTGCCGCACGCAGAATACTGAAAGCATTCACCTTATCGCACACGCAAAGCCCTGCACGGGCGAGGAATTTTTCATCCCCCTCGGTTCCGATTATTATTTCAAGCCTTTCCTTTGCTCTGGTAAGCGCAACATAAAGCACTCTGAGCTCCTCCGCACGCTCCGTGGCGAGCGACTCAAGCTTTGCCGCAACCCTCGCAACGGTATCGTAACGCACAAATCCCTCAGGGTCCGAGCACCGTATGCCTGCGGCACAGTTTTTGGATATGATAAGATTATCCTTCTGCGCCTCGGTGTTGAATTTTCTTGAACAGTCGGCAAGGATACAAACAGGGAATTCAAGACCCTTGCTTTTATGGATTGTCATTATTTTAACGCACGAAGCTGACTGCTCGGGCGAAGCCGCACCCGAAGCCTTGACTCCGCTTTTTTCCGCCTTGTCAATGTAGCGAAGAAAACCCGAAAGTCCCGTTTTGCCCGTTGACTCATACGAAGCGGCATAGGCAACAAGCTTTTTAAGATTTGCCTTTCTTGTGGCGGCATCCTTCATGGCGGCGGCTATCACATAATAACCCGTTTCGTCATACAGACGGCGTACAAGCTCGCTTACACTGACGGTAAGAGCAATTCTCCTGAGTCTTTCAAGCTCTTCAAGGAAATCGGCACATCTTGAATCACCGCTCTGAGCGGCAAAAACAACAGCATGGTAAATACTGCCCCTGCGCTGAAGAGTTCTTATCTGAGCCATGGCATCGGCATCAAATCCGAAAAACGGCGACATCATCACGGTAAGCAAAGATATATCGTCAACCGGATTGTCAAGGGTCTTCAGCAAAGCAAGCATAACTCTGATTTCGGGCGCTTCAAAAAAGCCTGCCCCTGCCTCGCATATTACGGGAATCCCTCTGCTTTCAAGCTCCTTGAGCAAGGGCTGAGCCATATATTTGACACTGCGCATAAGCACGCAGAAATCGCCGTACTGAGCAGTGCGCTGACTTGCCCCGTCTTTCACAAGAAGTCTGCCGACATTCTGCTCAATGTAATCTGCAATGTATTTTATCTCCCTCTCCTGTCTGCCCTCTTCACCGCATTTCACAAGGTGAACGCAGGTATCGGCCTGAGAATGGGGAATATACTGATTTTCATCATACCTGAGCGCATCGGCATCGCCGTATTCAAGACCGCCGAGTGCCTTTGTCATAAGACGGGAGAATATGAAATTAACATTTTCCGTAACACCCTTACGGGAGCGGAAATTTTTACTGAGCACTACCGTTGCAGGGTAATTAACACCGTCATAGCTGTTAAAGTGCTCACGCTTTTCAAGGAAAATATCAGGCATTGCCTGACGGAAGCCGTAAATACTCTGCTTTACGTCGCCAACCATGAACAGATTGCTCTCACCCTTTGAAAGCATCCTGAAGAGCAAATCCTGAGCTTCATTTACATCCTGATATTCGTCAACTAATATTTCATCAAAATCTTCGGAAAACTCCTCTGCAAGCTCGGTTTTTACAAGGTTGCCGTTTTCATCCTCACGGGCAAGCAATTTAATTGCAAGGTGAAGCGTATCCGAAAAATCCGCTCCGTTTTCCGCTTTTTTAAGGCGGTCAAACTCAGCAGAGAACCTGTTGACAGCATCCGCAAGGCACTCCATACAGGGAAGCAGACGTGCCGCATCCTCCTCGTGCTCTTTCTGAGTAGCGCAGAACACCTCTTTTACCGTAGAAGTAAAGGCATCCTTTGCCTGAGCCCTGAGGGCAACGCAATGCTCTTTCTCTTCGCTGGTATAACCGCTCGGAGCTCTGCCAAAGCCTGCAAATCCGCCCTTGCCGAGCATAGCATAAAAAGCATCCCTCGCATCGTCCCATTTGACATTGCCTGCAAGCAGACCCTCAAGCCTTGTATATGCCTCAAGGTCACTTTCAAGAGCGGGAGTATATTTTGGGCACATGGTTTCATCGCGTGAAATGACTTCAATCGCTTTTGTCACGCAGTCAATACAAAACGACAGCATTCCCGAAAGGTAGGAATAAATCTCTTTAGCCCATGCACTTTCGCTCAGCCCGCAGGGATTTCTGTAATTCTCCGCAAGAGAAGCCAACCACTTTTCGGGGAACGGGTAAGCTCTTGACAGCTCGTATATTTTAAAAATCGCCTGAATCAGCGCAGAATCGTCCCTTGAATCACACACAAGGTCGCAAAGGTCATGAAAGCCCTTTGAATTCTCAGCATAAAGAGCTTCAAGCACGGCGCTTACGGCATCATTCTTAAGAATTTTCAGCCTGCTTTCATCAAGCAGTTTAAAATCCGGCGAAACGCCAAGCGCATGGAAATTATCACGAACAAGATTGATGCAAAACGAGTCTATTGTGCTTATTTTTGCAAGCGAAAGCAGAATCTGCTGCCTGCGCAGATGCTCGCTGTGAGGATTCTCAATTATCTTTTTGGTGATAGCCTGTGAAATCTTGGCTTTCATCTGAGCAGCGGCTGCGTTGGTAAAGGTTACAATAAGGAATTTATCTATTGACGAGCCGCTGTCGGAATCGGTGATGCGCCTTATAACTCTTTCAACAAGCACGGCGGTTTTGCCTGAGCCTGCGGCGGCGCTTACCAGAACGGTGCCGCCTGCGGCGGAAATCGCTCTTTCCTGCTCATCGGTCCAATTAATTTTCGCCATTGTGCTCCGCCTCCTCCGTAAGAATTTCCAGCACCTGAGAATCCGGAACGCTCTCATATTCCCTGCGTTCAATGCCCTCCTCATGGAAGCAGATGCCTTTATAATCGCAATAAGCGCACACATCCTTGTAGGTTTTGCTCTTTACGGGGAGCGCTTCTATCTTACCGTCATGCAAAGAGCATGCCATATTCACAAGCAGACTGTCTGCCTTTTTCTTAAGCGCAGCAAACTCAGCGAGTGAAACCAGGCTGCCCGTAAGCTCATTTGTTTTTGAATCAAGCTTTGCAGGGATATATGCGCCTGAAGCGTCGCTGTCCATTGCAAGCACAACGTTTCTGTTCCTGAGAACAACACCCGTCATACGGCTGTTTTTGATTTTTTCCTTTTGTACGGCAGCTTCGTCGAGCCCCCTACCCACGCTGAGGGTGGGTGTTTTTGCAGGATAATACAAAATTCCCGCAGGGGTAATATCGCCGTAATGTGCGCCGGAATTCTCCCACACGGCAAACAGGTAAATCAGCATCTGCATATTAAGACCGTTCATTACATCGCACAGCTGAAAAGCCTTGCCGCCTGATTTATAGTCAATAACTCTTATGAATTTTTCGCCGTTTATGTCGGCGCAGTCCACCCTGTCCACACTGCCGTGGATTTTAAGGCTTTCGCCCTCGGGGAGACTCAGACGGTAGGCAGGAATCTCACCGTCATCCTCTATTTTCAATTCGAAATCAACAGGTCTGAACGAACAAACTCTGAATTCCTCAACAAGCCTCTGTGCCATATCGTTTATCGCTCTTGCAAGCAAACGGTAATTGTGCATGAATCGGGGCGATTTGTTATCGGCACCGCCCAGAAGCTCGGCAAGGTATTCATCCATTATGCCTATGATTATATCCAGACGTTCTTTTTTACCAAGAGTCAGCAAGCTGTCACCCTTATACTCTGACAAAAGCTTCTCAAGCACATAATGGACTATTGTTCCCCTTTGAAGCACATCTATCTGCGCAGGTTTTCTTGCACCTGCTCTCATTCCGTATTCGCAAAAATACTCAAAGGGGCATTTATAATACTTCTCCGCCCTGGAGGCAGAAAGGTACATATTACTGCCGAAAAGCTCCTTGGCAATATTTTTATCCTTTATTTCAAACTGCCTTATTCTGCCTGCACGCTCAAGAGCCGCAAGCCTGCCTGCATATTCGGCATCTGAGCCGAAGCGTTCGTTGAGCGCAAGATACACGGCAGAGCCGCGGTTTTTCTCAGCGGCAAGACGCTCAAAAGCAGTCTGTTTACTCTCTATAAAATACATGGGGTCAAGCTCGGTTGTGTCAACACGGTTGCACAGCGGAAACAGCTTTTCTATTCTGCTTACAAGCTCCGAGGGTTCAAGCGCCTCGCCCGATGCATTTGACGCAGGGCAACACACAAAAAGCTTTTCTCTTGCCGCACAAAAAGAATGGTAAGCAACAAGCCGCTCCTCGGCAATTTTATATTCACCGAAGGAGGCAAGCTCGATATTCATTGAGGAAAGAATTTTTCTGTCTTTATCGTTAAGAGCTGAGGAGCCGCCCGCACCTGCAGGAAAAACCCCGTAATTCGCTCCAACAATAAATACAACCTTCGGCGCAACGAGCCTGATTCTGTCCGCACTGCCGACGGTAACCTCATCAAGACCCTGCGGAATATTACCCAGAGTCTGCGCTGAAAACATAATTGAAAGTATGCTGTTTAAATCCTTTGCTTTAAATGTTCTTTCACCTGCAACACCTGCAAGAGAATCGAGCATTTCCATAAGCGAATTCCACAGCCGCTCCTGTTCAAGGGCAAGCGCCTCGTCTCCCTGTGCCGACAGCTTCTGAGCCAGCGATTTCAGATTTTCGGACGCATTGACCTCGCACAAAAGCGCATATATGGCTTTTGCCGCATCGGCGGCACTTGCATTTTCAATCCTTTTTTTAAGATTAAGCAACGGTATTATTGCCTTTTCTCTTGCGGCATTGATATTTACAAGTGCATCGGCATCGTCCTCATCCATTCTGAAGCCGTAGCCTCTAGGGTGACTGCTCCAATCTTCAAACCACTGTGATCCGTTTATCTGCCAGAGGTAAGTATAGTTCTCTATAAGCGAAATTTCATCCTCAGAAAGAGAAGTAAGCCCCGTTTTTATACAACGAAGGACATTCTCCGTAGAAAAGCCCTCACATACCGCCGCAACCGCCGATTCAACAAAACCGACAAGCGGCGATGCCGTTACGGGCTGACGGTTATCGTCAAAAACACCAACGGCGCATTTTCTCAGCGCAGTTCTGAGCACAGCCTCATAGCTCTCGCTGTTGCGTGCTATTACCGCAATATCCCTGCACCTGTACCCCTGCTCTCTTATGAGCTTTTTCGCAGTACATGCAACATACTCGCACTCGCTGTAAATATCAGGAGCGGTGCAAAGAGTTATGTTCGGACTCTCCTGCTCATAAACAGGCGCCGCCATATCGAAAAGATTGGTTTCAAGCGCCGTAAGCTCGGGGCAGGAATATCTTTTGGGATGCTTGGGGAAATTATTGAATTTGTTGCCCATAGAAAGATTCTGAGGCTTTATGATGCTTATTGAATTCTTCCTTGCAATACCTTTGAGCTTTTTCTCAGTTAAATCGGTATGGGCAAAAAGCCCTGTGTCGGAGCCCACACCCGGACGCTCCTTACACAAGGTTACATAAACAGCCTTCGCATCAATGAGCATACGCTCAATAATTTTAAGTTCAAGGGCGGTAAAGCCCCTGAACGCATCTATAAAAACAATTCTGTTTTTGAAATAACGGCTCTGCACAATCACTTCGTGCAGATATTCAAGCATATCACTTGTATCAAAGTAGCTTTGTGCCTGCTCAGCCTCATACGCTTCGCTAACAACCGCAATATCGCAAAGCTTCCTTTTAAGCTGACCGGATTTGAGCTCCTGCGCCGCCTGCCTGAGTATTTCAGGAGTAACACAGCTCTGGCGCAACTCATCATACAGCGATAAAAATCCCTTTATAACACCGGGGTTTGCAACCTGCCCTGCGTACATTTCAAGCCTGTCCCTTACATCAGAGAGAGCCAGCGACATAAGCGCAGTTTTTGACGCATCGTCAAGCGGACGTTTTCCGTTTTTAACTTTCTGCGGCACAAGCTTATCCGCAAGGCGTGAAAAGCTGAGCACGTCAACGCTTTGAAAGCCGCTTGCACCGAGCCTTGAAAGCACCATTCTTTCTGTTTCAAAAGAAAACTGCTCGGGCACAATCAGGGTCATGCCCTTTTCACCGCCGTTTGCAAACTGCTCTATGAGCTCATGTATAAACGATGTTTTACCAGAGCCTATACGCCCTGTAACAAGATACAGCATTTTCACACCTCCGGATTCAGAATTTTTGCTTAATTTTATTTTGCGAGCATTCCTTTGATTTTATCAACAAAGTAGAACTTTGAAAAAGTTGAAACTATGGGTGTAAGAGTTTTTGTTTCTCTTTCATATTCCATAAACTGAGGATAATCGGCATTGTCATGCACGGTAAGCTGACGGTCAGCGGTTATGAGCCAGAGAATAAGACCGTTCAGGGAATCGTTACCGCCTGCAAGGAATTCCGTGTGCTGCATTCCTCTGATAAACCAGGTGTATTCCGGGAAATCGCAGGTAGATGCATCAACAACAAGATCTTCCGAAACGTGATCGTGACCGCAAGCGGTATTCTTCTGAACGTAATCCTCGCCAAGGGTAAGCTCAAGCCCTGCACAGGTAGCACCTGCAGAAGTGCCGTAAGTATCAATAACGGCATCGCTGTTGAGATTGTACTCATCAACAAAAGGAATCATCTGACGTCCGTAAGCCGAAAGCACGGTAACATATATACCTGCATCCATTGCTCCCTTAAGAATCTCAGTGCTTCTTGCGAGAACATTGTACTGATATTCCTCAACATCAGCCATGGTTTTGTTACCCTCCATACCGTCAGGAAACATAAATGCCTTTGCTGTTTCATAATCGGAATGGGGAACAAAGCTCCACATTCCGCCAAAAGTACCGAAGGTAGGAATAAGAGTTTCCTTAAAAATCACATCAGACATTTCAGCAATGGGTTTATCAAGAACAGGACCAAGAACATCAAAGAATCCGATAAACTCGAGAATATCAATAAGAATATTCAGTCCGTCT
Organism: Acutalibacteraceae bacterium; assembly: GCA_045533875.1. Classification (GTDB taxonomy): domain Bacteria; phylum Bacillota; class Clostridia; order Oscillospirales; family Acutalibacteraceae; genus CAG-177. The sequence continues at coordinate 15,997 of JAZSIQ010000062.1, forward strand.
GCCTTGGCTTCTGTATCCGCACCGTCACAGAGCATCTGCATAACAGCCTCAAGGTCAAAGCTTACTCTGCCCGAAAACAAATCGCCTACCTGCTGAATTCCGTTGAATGCTGAGGAAAGCATAACTATATTTGCCACATCATCATAACCGTAGCGATAAAGATAGGAAGTTGCAATTGTTCCCCCCTGGCTGATGGGAGCAAGGGTAACCTTATCCGCACCCGTATCTCTGAGCACCTTTTCAACAAGATCATTGAGTTCGGCAGCATTGTGCATAGCAGTCATTCGCCAGTCGCTTACATAAACATATACATTTTCCGCTCCGATTTCTTCGGCAGCATATCTGCCAAGCTCACCCGCTGCTGAAAAGAACTCATCATCACGGTTCTCAAGATAATACGCATAGGATTCGTCAAACTGACCACAGGTTACATTATAAACGGATTCATTCTCCGGCGAAATCACAAGCTCGTCAAAAATATCAACAACTGCGGGAGCAATCCTTTCAGCGCAGGCATCCCAATTATTGGTGATATAGCCGAAAAGCAGGAAAGGTATACATTCAAAAACCGCTTTTACTATGGCATCGGTCTGCGGGGCAAAAACCTGAGTTTCGTTTTCGGTGCCCTTATCAAGGTAAAGAGGAAGTGTGTTCAACCCACAGACAATAACAAGAGGTCTCTGCTCCTGCTTCGTCTGAGCATAACCGCTCACAGCGCAAGAAAGAACAATAACTGCCGCCAGTAAAATACACAGACTTTTTTTGATAAGCTTCATAAAATTACCTCCAAAACTGCAATATATATAAATAATACTCCCAATATAGCAAAAAAGCAATATATTGTATTATTTAAATTTAATTATTTACTTTTATGTCAGCATGTGGTATCCTAATGTTATATATGTAATTTTTCACCCGAAGGGAGACACACAATGGCAAAGAGTAACGAGCACATCAAGTATGCGGCAAGCATTGTGCCGAGCGAAAGACAGCTTGCGTGGCAGGAGCTTGAATTCTATGCCTTCATTCATTTCGGCATGAACACCTTTACCGACAGCGAATGGGGCACGGGTTCGGAAGACCCCGAGCTTTTCAATCCCACAAATCTTGATGCACGCATGTGGGCGAGGCTTATAAAGCTTTCGGGAATGAAAGCTATTATTCTCACCGCTAAGCACCATGACGGCTTTTGCCTTTGGCCCTCAGCTTACACAGACCACAGCGTTAAATACAGCCCGTGGAAAGACGGCACAGGTGACGTTGTACGTGAATGTGCGGATGCCTGCCGTGAGTACGGGCTCAAGTTCGGAATTTATCTCTCCCCTTGGGACAGGCATGACCCACGCTACGGCGAAGGTGAAGCCTATAATAAATTCTTCAAAAACCAACTCACAGAGCTGCTCACAAATTACGGCGACATCTTCTGCGTATGGCTGGACGGTGCCTGCGGCGAAGGCTCCAACGGCAAAAAGCAGGAGTACGACTGGGAAGGCTACTATGAGCTTATAAGAAAGCTTCAGCCCGATGCCGTTATTTCGGTAACGGGTCCCGACGTACGCTGGGTCGGTAACGAATCCGGTGTCTGCAGAAAGAGCGAATGGAGCGTTGTGCCCTATTGGTACAGTAACGCAGAGCTTATTGCCGCCGAATCTCAGAAGGACGTTTCAAAGCCTCCCAAAAAAATCAGCCACACCACTCTTGATATAGGAAGCAGAAAGGCTATCAAAAACTGCAACCGCCTTATCTGGTACCCTGCCGAGGTAAACGTTTCGCTTCGCAAAGGCTGGTTTTACCACGAGAGAGAGGATTACTCCGTCAAGCCTCTTTCAAAATTAATGGATATTTACTTCAATTCCGTTGGTGCAAACTCATCTTTCCTGCTTAATATCGCCCCCAATATGGAAGGTAAATTCAGCGAAAAGGATATTGAAACTCTTCTGTCCGTAGGCGCTCAGCTTGAAATTGAGTTTAACGAGGACCTTGCGGCTTCATCAATCATTACTGACAACAGGCACCTTGACAAGGAGCATTGCGGCCAGATGGCACTTACGGAAAACACGGGCAAATACTGGCACTCGGGCTATGACCCCGAGGGTGCCGAGCTTATACTTGACCTCGGTGATGAATATGACATTGACAAGGTTGTACTTTCGGAGCATATCCGCACGGGTCAGCAGATTGAGGAATTCTCCCTTTATATTCAGCTCAACGGCAAATGGAAAAGAGTTGCAAGGGAAACCGTCATAGGCCACAAACGCATCTGCCGTTTCCGTGAAGCGAGAATACGCTATATAAAGCTTGTTATCGAAAAAGCCCGTTGCTTTGCAACGATAGAAAAATTTGAAGCATATTAAAAAAAGCAGAGAATCCTTAACGGGATTCTCCGCTTTGAAATCATTCCCAGTTTTTCCACACCTCGGGGCAGTAGCCCACGGTTGCCTGCTTACCGTTGCGCACAATGGGAGTTTTAAAAAGCTCGCCGTATTCGAGCAGCTTTTCCTCTGCTGCTTCTTTTGTAATATACTTCATAAAATGTTTTTCATAAGCCTTGGATTTTTCGTTCACCAACGCTTCCATCGAGCCTACCGCAGCCTTGACGCTGTTGTATTCACCCTTGCTCATGTTTTTCTGAGCAAGATCAATATACTGAAACTTGATGGAGCGCTCCTTAAACCAACGCTGAGCCTTTTGGGTATCAAAGCATTTTGAAGTGCCGAAAATCTGAATATTCATAAATCCTTACCTCCTTGGAGTAACATTATGTTAATTGAAATTCCCGCCAATGTCAATAGTGCAATTGAAGCTCTGCTTGCAGCAGGGTTTGATGCCTATGCGGTAGGCGGAGCGGTAAGGGACTGTCTTAGCGGCAGGTATGCAAACGACTGGGACATTGCAACAAGCGCTCTTGCTCAGCAGACAAAAGAGGTTTTTGCCGACAAAAGAGTGATTGACACAGGCATTAAACACGGCACGGTAACCGTAATTATAAACGGCGAACCGATTGAAATTACAACTTTCCGCATTGATGCAGGGTATTCAGACAACCGCCACCCTGACAGCGTTGAATTCACAAAGGACATCTGCCTCGATTTATCACGCAGGGATTTTACGGTAAACGCAATGGCTTACAATCACCGTGACGGTCTGGTTGACATTTTTTCCTCGCAGGAGGATTTGAAGAATAAAATCATACGCTGTGTCGGCGACCCTGACACAAGATTCAATGAGGATGCACTCAGAATTATAAGGGCTTTGCGTTTTGCAGCGGCGCTCGGCTTTTCCGTTGAAAAAAACACCGCCGAAAGCATACACAAAAACCGTCTGTTGCTCAGAAATGTGGCAATTGAAAGAATAACAAAAGAGCTTTGCAGGCTTATATGCGGAATAAATGCGGCTAAAATAATAAGTGAATTCAAAGAAGTATTCACCTGCATCGTGCCCGAATTCGGAAGCGGTATAAACGGACAGGCTCCCGAAATCCTTTCACGCTGCAAGCCCTGCGCAGAGCACGCAATGGCGGCATTGCTTCTTGACGTGCCCGAAGCGGCACCCGAAGTAATGAAACGTCTGCGCCTTTCAAATAAATTCATCTCCCTTTGCGGTGTACTTATAAAATACGGCAAAACCGATTTATCCTCCCTTACAAAGTCTGAATTCAAAAAACTTGCAGGCATTCTCTCTGAGGAATATATGACCGAGCTTCTCAGTTTTCAGCAGGCGGTTTTCCCGTCTTTCGATAAAAGCTTATTTTCCGAAGCAAAAAGAATTTTTGAAAACAGAGAATGTATCAATATTTCGGGGCTTGCAATAAACGGAAAGGCTGTTTCAAACAGCACAGGCGCAAAAGGAGCTCTGGTGGGAGAAATCCTGAGTGCGCTGCTTGATTGCGTGTTAAATGAAGAAATCCCCAACACCACCGAAGCACTTACAGAAAAAGCTAAAGCATTATATAAGGAGAACAGCCATGATTGAGATTGTAAAAATTGACAACGCCGCAGAATTTGATGCATTTGTTGCCTCAAGCCCCAAGGGTCACATGATGCAGGCGAGCGCATGGGGAAAGGTGAAAAACAACTGGAGCTGGCGCGGAATTATTTCAAGAGATGAAAGCGGAACCATCAGAGGCGTTTGCGCAATTCTGCTTCGCAAAATGCCGATGATGCCCTGGTCAATGATGTATGCCCCCAGAGGCCCCGTATGTGACCTTAACGATGAAGAAACCGTAACTGAGCTTCTCACCGCCGCCAGAGAATACGGCGAAAAGAACAAAGCCTACGCTTTCACTATTGACACAGACGCTCTTGTTACCAACGAAAAATACACCGCTCTGCTTGAAAAGCTCGGTTTTACCTTCAAAGACAGAAATGCGGATTACAACACCATACAGTCAAGGTATATTTTCCGTCTTCCCCTCAACGGTGAAAACGAGGAAGAGGCTATGATGCTTATTCATCCCAAGGCAAGAAATGCCGTAAGATATGCCATAAAGAACAATGTTGAAATCGTTGAAAAGGGCATTGAATCCGTTGAAGAATTCCATAAAATCATGGTAATTACGGGCGAAAGAGATAACTTTGCAACCAGAGGACCTGAATACTTCAGAAGAGTTATGGAGGCCTACGGCGAAAACGCACGAATCTGCTTTGCTTACTACGAGGGTGAGGCTATCGGATGCACCCTCCATGTGCTTTACGGTGACAAGGTTTGGTGGCTTTACGGTGCAAGCTCCAACTCTCACAGAAAGCTTCAGCCAAACTACCTGCTTCAGTGGGAAGCAATAAAATGGTCGCTTTCAAAGGGCTGCCGTTATTATGACCTTAGAGGCGGCTACCCCGATGAAAGCAATCCCCTCCACGGAATTTTTGTTTTCAAGAAAAAATTCTGCCCCGAATACATGGAATTCATGGGCGAAGCAGACCTTATAATAAACAAGCTCGGCTTTGCCGCAGTCAACCTTGCGCAAAAGATGATGAAGAAAACCAAAAAGATAAGGGCTAAAATCATCAACAGAAAATAAAAGCATTCAATCAAAAATCGGCTTGAACTCAGTTGCGTTCAAGCCGATTTCTTCTTTTTACTATTACTTAAGATTGAATGTTTTTGAAAGCCAGGTCATGCATATATCAAACCAACCTGAAAGATGCTTGTTATATTCAAGGGCATCCATGTGGGAATAAACAACGGAATTTGCAAGCGAAAATCCGTGGTGACCCTTTGCGTAGATATGCATTTCAAAGTCAACCCCTGCCTTTTCGAGAGCATCCGCATAGCGCAGAGAATTCTCAATAGGCACAGCGCCGTCCTCTCTGCTGGAAACAATAAAGGTAGGAGGAGTTTTTGAATCAACATGCGCATCAACCGAAGGCACGGGCTCTGCAAGAATTGCACTCATGGATTCAAGAATGCAGGGATAGCAGAGAATTGATGCATTCGGCTTGATATCGGACATTGCGGAAAGCGCAGCGCAAAGATGACCGCCTGCCGAAAATCCGATTGCCGCTATTTTATCAATTTCAACATTCCATTCATCCGCTTTTTCACGAATCATTGAAAGCGCCTGCTTTGCATCATCCAACGGACGGGGAAAAGCCGCCTTGCCCTCACCGATTGAATAGCGAAGCACAAAAGCATTGTAGCCCCTTGCGCAAAAAGCCATTGCAACAGGCTCAGCCTCACGGTCGGAGCAAAACTTGTATGCTCCGCCGGGGATAACGAGAATTGCGGGTCTTTTTTCCCAATTGCTGAGTTCGGGGGATGAATCAAGAATATAAGCGGTAAGGCTTACTCCTTCGTTTGCAAGCTCTATAAACTGAGTTTTCATGCTGTCACTCCCGCAGAATTATTTTGTTTTAACCTTGAAGCACTTGATTTCAAAGGGATTGATTGCAAAGCTGAGCTTGTTGCCATCAAAGCCGTCAAATGCAACGTCATTTCTTTCAAGAAGGTCGCATTCGCTTACTTCGGCAATATCGCTGAAGAAATCAACGGTAACGTCGGTGCGTGCACCCGTCTTTTCAACAAATCTTACAATGTAAGCATCCTCATCCTCGCACTTCTTCACTGCCTCAAGAGGTACATTTGATGCAGAAACGCTGATGAAGGACTTAACCGCATCGCCCTTGGCATTTTCATCAAGCTCAACAGCCTTCATGGGATTGTTGATTTCAAGACCTCTTGTGATGGTTGCAGCCTGCTTCCAGCTGCCTGCATGGGGATAAAGCGAATATGTAAAATAGTGCTCGCCTCTGTCCGACTTGGGGTCGGGATTCATGGGAGCCTTGAGGAGAGTTATAATCATCCTCTGCTTGTCAACCTCGTAGCCGTACTTGCAGTCATTGAGGATTGAAAGACCGTAGCTGTCCTCAGACATATCAATGAAGTTATGAGCGGAAACCTCAAACTTCGCCTTATCGTAAGGATTGTGGCGGTAGTTGGAGCTTTCGATGGTTGCGTAAGCGATATCTCTTGTGAACTTCTGAGCCTTGATATCTACATCGAAGCCTACCTTGAGAAGCTTCTCCTGCTCGTTCCAGTTGATATAGGTATCAAAATCAATACGGTCAAGCTCATTGTAAAGAAGAACGTTCTGCTTAACCTGTGACTTATTTACATCCTTAAGGATTGTAACGCAGGTGAATACATCACCGATACTGACTCCCGCAATCTTGCCGGGCTTTGTTTCAAACTCACGGTCAACGTAGGTTGCAACGATATCCCATGCATCGTACTTGCCGGGAAGGTCCTCGTAAATACGGAAAACGTTACCCTTGCCGCTGAGCACTTCGCGGGCGTTTGCTTTATCGTAAACGGAAGTGATTTCGGCAGCTTCGTCAAATACAACCTTGAAGCGGCTGTTTTCAACCTCGTTTGTTTCAACCGCCTTCGCCTCGGTAACAGCGCCGGGCTTGGTGTAGTATACTTTATAACCTACTGCAGGAACGTCCTTTGCTACGAAAACAAGAACCTCGCTGCCGTCAAGCTTAACGTACTTCTGGGCAGGAACCTTGTTGCCGTTTTCATCGTAGATTTCAACGTCCTTATAGGGAAGCTCAACCTTTGAGGTTGCAGCTACGCCGAGAGAGTTGAAGAGAGCAAAGGGCTTGCCGTACTTGGCGCTGCCGTCTGCATTACCTGCGATAATGCTGAGAGCTTCATCCCTTACGGACTCACCGATTTCGATAATATTATCGTAAATTGCGCAAAGCTCGCCGAAAACTTCGGTAATGTGTGAGCCGGGGAGAGAATCATGGAACTGGTTGGTAAGAATCATCTGCCAGCCTTCGTTGAGTCTGTCAAGAGGATATTTATAACCGTATTTCATTGCAATGCTTGAGAAAAGCTCTGCCTGGCGGTAAAGATTCTCGCTGTATCTGTTGAGCTTCTTAAGGAGAGCCTTGGTTGTATGAACGCCTCTGTGCTCTTCAAGATAAAGCTCGTCTTTCCATGTGGGGATATTTGTTTCGGTAGCATTTGCCTTCATTCTTGCAAGAGAATCTTCAATCTTGCTGGGCGTTGCCTCAGGCAGACCGGGGAACTTGCTGTAACGTTTTACATATTCAAGCATTTCGGTGTCAACACCGCCGCCGCCGTCGCCCCAGCCGTAACAGTACATGGATTCGCCGATTGTTGCCTTATCGGTATACTTGCTCCAGTTAACCTTGAGTGAGTCAGCCTCAGCGGTGCCGATAAAGTGAGTGGGGGGAACAATGGAGAAAATTTTGGAGCCGTCGGGACCTTCTCACCAGAATGTGTTATACGGCCAGGGGTTTGTATCGTTCCAGATACCCATCTTATGGGTTACAAAATATTCAACGCCTGCCTTCTTGAGAATCTGAGGCATTGCATAGCCGTTACCGAAAACATCGGGAACCCAGCAGGTTTTGGGAGTGATGCCGAAGGTCTTTTCAGCATATCTTACGCCGTGAAGAAGCTGACGGGCAAAGGATTCACCTGAAACAAGGTTACAGTCAGGCTCAACCCACATTGCGCCGATGTATTCCCATCTGCCCTCTTCTATCCGCTTCTTGACCTGTGCTAAGAGGTTGGGATATCTCTTTTCCATTTCGATGTATGTAACAGCTGTACTCTGAGAGAAAATGAAATCAGGATACTGCTCCATAAGACGGAGCATTGTCGCATGAGTTCTGCCGAGCTTGCGTACGTACTCTTTGTATGCCCACATGAAAACTATATCAAGATGGGAGTTACCTACAAGAGCAAGCTTACCGATTGAAGCATAGTTGGGGTTGTTATAAACCTTTTCCTTGAGCACCTTCTGTGCAAGGCGAAGCTCTGCCTTGAATTCCTCGCCCTCAAGGTCAAAGTTTACGTGAGTGAATGCTTCCTTAAGAGCGGCTCTGATAAGCTCACCGAGGCCTGTATCAAGAACAGGCATAAAGAGTGCGTTAAAAGCAGCCTTGAAGTCCCAGTAAATCTCTTCAATCTCAGGGTCGGAAACACCGATGAAGGAGCAGGAAAGAGTTTTAACGGTAGATTCGTTTGAATGCCATACATAATATGACTCGATGTCGATATCGTAATGCTCGTCACCCTTTGCGCAGTTGGTAAGCAATACGGAGTTTCTGAAGGGGTCAAGGCCCTGATAGGGCTCGCCGTTTACTGAAAGCAGGGAGTCGCCGCCGAAATAAACATTAAGGGTTACCTTCTTACCTGCAAAACGTGCGGGCATATCAAAGGAATTCTTAAAGAATGCGCTCCAGCCGTTGTTGCCCCAACGGTCAAGTCGGAGGCCAAGCGGTTCTTAGGAAGAC
>JAZSIQ010000174.1:0-11444 GCA_045533875.1 Acutalibacteraceae bacterium
CCTTGGCTCCAAGAACGCCATGGCTACGATCCGACTTGTTTTAAAATCTACAAATCTGTCATAAGCGCACTTCAATGCCATGGCAAAGAAAAGCATGAAGAATGACATAATTCTTGCCGAAAAAACGCTGCCGAGCATTACAAACGCAAGAGGAATATTGCAATAAAGAGGTCGTTCAAGTAAATCATAGATAAATGAATTTACTTCCTGTTTTTTATAATACTTATAATATTGCCATATATTCATCGCAAGCAGCAGCGCCATGCACGCAGTTACAGCAATGCTGCCGATAATCTCGGCTTCACCGAAAGCGCTCCACACTCCGCCGTTTTGCTCAATAGCTGCCGTTCTTTCCTCAACCATTCCGAAGCAAAGCCACCAGCACAGAGAAATTCCGAGCCCGCCGAATGCACCGAGAGTGAACTCCATTGTTTTCCAGCCCTCAACAAGCTTTTTCTTTGAGAGAATACCGAAAAACCACTTGGAATTCTTCATTGGATAGGCGCTCAGCACATAAAATCTCATGGCAACAAGCCAGCCTACCGCTCCGCTTACAGCACCGGCAGCAGTCATAATCAAGGTAAGCCAATCCCTGCGTACAGCGGCAAGCACAGCAATCTCGAGCAGAACAAACACATTCCTGCCCCACTCCTCACGTCTTGTAAGCGAAAAGAAAGTCTTAGGAAATTTCTTCGCCTGCTTATCATAAGGAGTGTTAAAAATTCGGTAACCGATTTCCTGCAACAAAGGCATGGCAACAAAAAGCAAAACTATATCATACCATTTATAGATTCCGCCCGTCATGGCACCAAAGGTCATGCCGATGAAACCTGCCGCAACGGAAAACCAGAGAGCTCCTTTAAGCGCAAGTCCTCCGTAGCCCTTTACGGGATTGTAGGTTTCCCTTTCACGGTGAAGCGCCATGCCTATGGTTTCGCCGTAGGTTTCAGTACCGCCGAAGGTCATACCCATAAGCCCTGCCGCCGCAAGAAACCAATAATTCTCTCTCACCGTTTCTGAGCCGCTGAACCACGCAAGCATAATACCGAGCATAGCACCGGGCACCATTGCACCCTTCTCTCCGCCAATCAACAATCCCCTCATGCCCCAGCCGTAGCTCAAAGCAAAGGTTGTAACAAGAACAAATACAACACCCGTTGCAAAATCCATAAATCCTGCTCCTTTTCTATAAAACATAATGCGGCACCCTCACAAAGGAGCAGTGCCGCAGTTATTTTATCAGCCGCCGTAGGAATAGCCGAGTTCAAAAGCCTTAAGGTTAAGCTCCAAAAACTTTGCAGGAACGCACTCCTTTACAGCCTCAAGCCATATTTCCTTGGAAATATCGGTAAATTTAGCCATTGCGCCTATAAGAACAACATTTACAGCCTTTGATGAGCCTGCCTGCTGAGCAAGAGGAAGCGCATCTATCTCAAGCACATCGGCGCCCGCCGCTTTTACAGAATCAATAACGCCTTCGGGATAAACGCTGTCTCCGATAACAACAGACATGGGGTCAATCTTCTGAGTGTTTACAACCACCTTACCGTCGGGCTTCATATATTCAAGCCATCTTGCCGCCTCAAGCTGCTCAAAAGCAAGGATGATATCGGCTTCTCCCTTTTCAATTACGGGAGAGGCTATGTTTTCGCCGTATTTTACATACGTAACAACAGAGCCGCCGCGCTGGCTCATGCCGTGAACCTCAGAAAGCTTAACGTTGAAGCCGCTGCTGAGAAGCGCACTGCCGAGAATTCGGCTGGCAAGCAACGTGCCCTGGCCGCCGACACCGACTATCATAACAGATTTATTCATCTTTCTCTCCCCTTTCTTAAACTATGGCATCAAACTTGCAAAGCTGACTGCATACATTGCAGCCTACGCACTGAGTTGCATCAATGCAAGCCTTGCCGTCCTTCATACTGATGGCAGGGCAACCGATTCTCATGCACATCTTGCAGGAACGGCACTTATCCGCATCAACTCTGAGAGGAGGATTATGTTTAACTGTTTTAAGCAATGCGCAGGGACGGCGGGAAATAACAACAGCGGGACCGTTGCAATCAAGCGCATTCTTCACTGCCTGACGGGTCTGCTCAAGGTTGTAGGGGTCACACACAAACACATTGTTAATGCCTACCGCTTCGCAGAGCTTTTCAAGGCTTACTGCGGCGGTGGGGTCACCCTTAAGAGTGTAACCCGTTGTGGGATTATGCTGATGGCCGGTCATGCCGGTGATGCTGTTATCAAGAATAATGCTTACGGAATTACTCTGGTTATAAGCAATATTTACAAGACCTGTGATACCTGAATGAATAAAGGTGGAATCGCCGATAACGGCAACGCTTTTGTTTGCCATATCGGGATTTGCTTTGTTTCTGCCGTGAAGTGAAGAAATTGAAGCACCCATGCAAAGCACGGTATCAATCATTCCCAGGGGCTTTGAGCCGCCGAGGGTATAGCAGCCGATGTCGCCTGTTACTGCAACAACACCGCTTGTTTTAAGCGCATAGAAAAGTCCTCTGTGGGGGCAACCTGCACAAAGCACGGGAGGCCTTGCAGGCACATCAACATCTGCCTTGATGCAGGGCTTCTCTTCACCGAGGATAACCTTTGCTATAAGGCTCTGGGAATACTCGCCGAGGAGAGTGAAATCAGCCTTGCCCTTAACCTGAATTCCGTTCTTAAGGCAATGGGTTTCAATGAAATCGTCAAGCTCTTCGAGCACATATACCGTTTCGCACTCCGCGGCAAAGTTCTTTATAAGCTCAACGGGAAGAGGATACACACAGCCGAGCTTAAGGTATGAAGCCTTATCGCCAAGCGCTTCCTTTGCATAATCATAGCAGATACCTGCGCAAATAACACCGATTTTTTTGCTGTTGTATTCAACGCTGTTAAGACCGGTTTCAACCGCTTCCTTCTCGGCAAAAGCGGTCTGCTCAAGTATTCTCTTTTCAACCTCTACATGCTTGCCCTTTGCGTTTGCGGGAGCCATAACATACTTCTGAGGATTCTTGGTGTACTCCTTGAGGCCGTTGTCAACTCTGTCAGCAAGAGGAGCAACACTTCTTGAATGGGCAACCCTTGTGGTTTCCCTGATGATAACGGGAGTATCAAATCTTTCGGAAAGCTCAAAAGCAAGCTTTGTATATTCAAGGCACTCCTCGGAATCGGCAGGCTCAAGCATCATGATTTTGGACGCCATTGCATAGTGCCTTGAATCCTGCTCATTCTGAGATGAATGCATGCCGGGGTCATCGGCAACAAGGATTACAAGACCTGCATTTACTCCTGTATATGAAGCGGTAAAAAGAGGGTCTGCCGCAACATTAAGACCAACATGCTTCATTGCACAGAAAGCTCTTGCGCCCGCAACGCTTGCGCCGTAAGCAACTTCCATTGCAACCTTTTCGTTGGGAGCCCACTCGCTGTAAATTTCATCATACTTGGCGGCGTATTCGGTAACTTCGGTGCTGGGAGTGCCGGGATAGCTTGAAACAACCCTGCATCCAGCCTCATAAAGACCTCTTGCAACCGCTTCGTTTCCCAAAAGCAGTTTTTTCATAGTTTCCTCCATAATTTATGACCGTTACTTTTACGGGTTTTATTAACTAAATAATAATAAAACATTTATGAGCTTTCTGTCAAGTAAATTCATGTTTTTTCAGCATAATACGACTTTCACATCCCTCTTCCACGCTTTCTCGGCGCAGGAGCACAGCACTCGCTGTGCCTTACAAGGACCGTTTCATCCCCTATAACCTCAACATCCTCCCAGCAGATACGTATATCCTCCCGCCTGCCGAAAAGCCCGAAGAATTTAGGCTTACCGTAAACTATAAGCGCAGACACTCTTCCGCACGAGGCATCAACCTCAATGTCACACACAGGACCTATCCTGTTGCCCGTTTCCCTGTTGATTACTTCTTTGCATCTTAACTCCGTCACACAGCAATTCATAACCGCCCTCCTGAAATTTTTAATACATAATATGCGAAAGGCTTATTTTTATTTACATAGAAAATATGATACATATAAAAAGCGAACAGCCGCATTTCTGCGGCCGTTCGCTTTGTTTTTTCATCGGTTATCCGTAATAATCAATAAATTGTATTCTGGTTGCCGAGAGAAAGGAGACCTTCGAGAGCAATTGCAGCCTTAATGGTGCTCCATGAAAACTTCTTGGAATCGGAAATCTGCTTGATAAGTTTCTTTTCGATCTGGTAGTACATTTCGTTTGTTGTGATCATAATTCTGTTCCTTCTTTCATTCAAATTTTACTATGGCTCAATTATAGCATTTTTTTCAAATTTGTCAAGTAATATTGCACAACAAAAAGCTTTTATGTTTGTGCAATATGCATAAGTTTTTAGATTTTTCAACTTGTGGAAGGCTTACATTTTTTATTTACTCTCAAAAATCTTTTTGTGCAAATCCACTATTCACCCAAATCATTTTTTGTGAAAAAGAACGAAACTATCAAAACATTGTTGATTAGTCACAAAACGCTCGGTCAAAATTTGTGAGTTTTAACCTAAAAATTCTCAAAAAAAAGAATGACAAATATTCGGAGGTCAACAATTGCTCTCTCTTGCAGGAGATTACCTCGTCATATTCGTCATTCTGTTTTAAAAATGCTCCTGTTACGCAAGTCGGAGCACTTTGGTGCCGATGGTCGGACTCGAACCGACACGGTGTTGCCACCGAGGGATTTTAAGTCCCTTGCGTCTGCCAATTTCGCCACATCGGCGCACCAACAATTTAACATGTACACCGATAAAAGGGGCTATTTCCCTTATATCAGCGTTAACATTATATTGTAAATATGCTTTTTTGTCAACACTAAATATTTTACTCTATTAAATTTCAACTGTCTGAGCCGTTATTTTTCAAGAAATTTTGTGTTTAATTTTTTTGTTTTTTACTTGCACAATTGCGCCAAAATGTATACAATAAACTGCGTGAAATAATACATAAATGGAGGATTTACCGTGAAATTTTACCCCTTGAGCGTTTTAACACTTCTTGAAGAAGGTAATTACAAAGGTATCCTTGACCTTGTAATTGAAAAAATTCCCACAATTCTCGCCGCCGTTGCAATAATTGTTTTCGGCTTCTGGATTTCCAACATTATCGGCAAACTTGTCGTAAAAGGCATGAGAGCAAAAAGTGTTGACCCGTCCATTCACGGATTTGTGAAAACAATTCTTACTCTTTTGTTAAAGCTTGCTTTCCTGCTTTCGGCTATGTCCACACTCGGAGTAAACATAAACTCCTTTATTGCCGCAATAGGCGCCGCAGGTGTTACGGCAGGTCTCGGCTTGCAGAACAGCGTAAGCCAGTTTGCAAGCGGAATCACCATTCTTATCAACAAGCCCTTCAAAAGCGGCGATTACATTGAGCTTGAAAATGTAAACGGCAAGGTGCTTGAAATCAAGCTGATGTATACCGTGCTTATAACGGTTGACAATAAGAGGGTAATTGTTCCCAATTCTCACATCACCTCAAGTAATCTTATAAACTACAACGCAGAAAACCGCAGAAGGCTCGACCTTATTTATTCTATCTCCTACGACGAGGATTTTACCAGAGCAAAGCAGGTTATTGCCAATGTTGTTGAAAGCTGTGAGCTTATCCTCAAGGAGCCCGCTCCCGTAATTGCTGTAAAGGAGCACGCTGCAAGCTCCATAAACATAGTTTGCCTTGCCTGGTGCGACAGCAGCAACTACTGGGATGCATTCTATTATATGCAGGAGCAGGTGAAGCTCGCCTTTGACAGCGAGAAGATTTCCATCCCCTTCAATCAACTTGATATTCATGTAAACAATAATTAATTTTTCTTTTTAGCTAAAGTCAACAAAGAAAAGCGCATAAATGCACCGTATTTTCTAAGCGCAAAATGTAGAAAAAGACTTCACAAAAAGCTCAAAATATTGTAGAATAGAGTTGAGCTTAGGGCAAATTGCCCGAAAATTTTGAAAACGGAGGGTTTCCGCCATGCCTGATAACAACGATTTTAACTCATTGCCGGTAGGCAAGCTCGGCCTCATAGTTCTTCCCGGTTGCGAAGAACTCGGAGAAAAGATTGACAAATATCTTGTCGACTGGAGAACAGCAAGAGAGAACGAGCATAAAGATAATATACTTTTCCACGGTTATCATAAGGATTCTTATCTTATAAACGCCAAGTTCTTCCGTTTCGGTACAGGCGAAGGAAAGTGCGTCATTTCCCAGAGCGTAAGAGGCTACGATATTTACATCGTTTGCGACTGCTTCAACCACGGCGTAACTTACGAAATGTACGGTCACAAGGATATCCCCATGAGCCCCGATGACCACTATTCAAACCTCAAGCGTGCAATCAGCGCAATCGCAGGTAAAGCAAGAAGAATTACCGTTATTATGCCCATGCTTTATGAAGGCAGGCAGCATAAGAGAACCGGCAGAGAATCCCTCGACGCTGCCGATTTCCTCAAGGAGCTTTGCGAAGGCCTCGGCGTTGATAACATCATCACTTTTGATGCTCACGATGCAAGGGTTCAGAACGCTATCCCCCACCACGGTTTTGAAAACGTTCAGCCCGTTTATCAGATGATAAAGGCTCTTGTTAAGACCGTAGACAATCTTAACATAAGCAAGGACAAGCTTATGATAATCTCTCCCGACGAAGGCGGTATGCACCGTTGTATCTATTATGCAACCGTTCTCGGCGTTGAGCTCGGCATGTTCTACAAGCGCCGTGACTATTCAAAAATCGTCAAGGGCAGGAACCCCATTATCGCTCATGAATTCCTCGGCACTAACGTTGAGGGTAAAGACGTTATAATTGTTGATGATATGATTTCCTCCGGCGACTCCATGATTGAGGTTGCCACAAAGCTTAAGGAACTCAAAGCAAACAGAATTTTCATCTGCACCGCTTTCGGTCTTTTCTGCAACGGTTTTGAAGAATTTGACAAGGCTTATGCAAACGGAATGTTCAACAAGGTATTTACCACCAACCTCATTTACAGAATGCCTGAGCTTCTTGAAAGAGAATGGTACTGCGAGGTTGACCTTTCCAAGTACTGCGCTTACATCGTAGACAATCTCAACCACGACCTTTCCGTAAGCAAACTGCTTGACCCCGTTGACAGAATCAACACTCTTCTTTTGAAGCACGGCTTTGAAATCCCCAAGAAAAACTGATCATATTCAAACTCCTGAGTTTTACCGCTCGGGAGTTTTTTGTGTTGCGTATAATAAAATTATATGTTATTATAATATTTACATGTAAAATGTTTTTCTCAAGGAGGAGTAACATGAAGAAGTTCCTTGTAGTTGTTGATATGCAAAAGGATTTTATTGACGGCGCTCTCGGCACTGCCGAAGCTCAGAATATAGTTAAAAACGCAGTCAACAAAATTGAAAGCAGCAACGCCGAAATTCTTGTAACCTTTGATACTCATTCGGAAAACTATCTTGAAAGTGCAGAAGGTAAAAAGCTGCCGGTTTCACACTGCATAAAAGGTACAGACGGCTGGGCTCTCAACCGTGAAATTGCCGATGCTCTGAGCGAAAAAGAATACACAGCGGTTGAAAAAATCACTTTCGGCAGTATTGATTTGCCCTCAATTATAGCCGACATGGCACAGGGCGAGGATTTTGAGGTTGAACTCATCGGTCTTTGCACGGATATCTGCGTTGTTTCAAACGCACTCCTGCTCAAGGCGCATTTCCCCGAAAAAGAAATCTCGGTTGATGCCTCATGCTGTGCAGGCGTTACACCGGAAACTCACCGTGCGGCATTAGATACAATGAAAATGTGCCAAATCAATATCAACAAATAAAATTAATTAAGATACTTTTGAGAAAGGAATACGCCATGGAAAGAATTTTTACCAAAGATGAAATTTTTGTTGACTCTCAGGGCAGGCAGCGTATTTTCAACGGTGTAAATCTCTGTGACAAGGGTTACCCCAACAAGGAAATTACAAAAAAGATTTATGAACTCAATTTTGATGAGGAGCTTATTATCCGCCTTAAAAACTGCGGCTTTAACCTTATCAGATTAGGGCTTACATGGGACGGTGTTGAACCTGAACCCAACAAATATGACGAAGAATATCTTGACAGGGTTGAAAAAGTTACCAAGCTGTGCGAAAAACACGGAATCTACTTTTTCCTGGATATGCACCAGGATTTATACGGCGGCGCAGTAGACACTCCCGCTGACGGCGCTCCCATGTGGGCATGCATGACCGACGGTCACCAGTTCAAACCCACCAAGCTCGTATGGGCCGAGGGCTACTTCTGGGGTAAGGCAATCCACCGCTGCTTTGACCATTTCTGGGCAAACGATATCTGCTGCGGCAAGCCTATACAGGAATACTACATAAACATGTGGAAACACGTTGCAGAGCGTTTCAAGAACAGCCCTGCACTTTTCGGCTTTGACATTATGAACGAACCATTCCCCGGCACTCCCGGCGGCAAGGTTTTCAGAAGGCTCATTTCAAGCGTTGTTAAAGCAGGCGTTTTTGACAAAAGAGTTGACAGAATTCAGTTAATCAAGGACGCTTTAAAGGCAGAAACACGCCACAAGGTGCTTGACCAGTTTGACGATGCAGAATTCTTTCAGCAAATTGTTTGCGCAGGCGGCGCAGAGCTTATAAAGGAATTTGACACAAAGTATTATTCTCCGTTCCTCAACAAGGCGGCTGCAGGAATCCGTGAAGTTACCGACAAAGGTATAATCATCATGGAAAACTGCTACTATTCCAACCTCAGCATCCCCTGCTCTACACCTGCCGTAACCGTAAACGGCAAGCGTGAAAGTCAGCTTTGCTTTGCTCCCCACGGATACGACCTTATGGTTGATACACCCGATTACAAATATGCCAGCAACTCAAGAACAGGAGCTATCTTTGATGAACACAGAAAAACTCAGAAGCGCCTCGGCGTGCCCGTAATTGTAGGCGAATGGGGCGGAAGCGGCGGCAATGAAGGCACTGATTGGCTCAAGCATATTAATTTCCTGCTTGATAAGTTCGACTCCTGCCTTTGGGGTCAGACCTATTGGTGCTACACTGACGATATGCTCGATTCCGTTGTAATGCAGAGCCTTCTCAGAACAACTCCCGTTGCGGTAAGCGGAATTATTGAAAGCTACTGTACTGACAGAGAAAACGGCATCTTCACCCTCATCTATGCTCAGGACAAGGAGTTTGATGCTCCCACCGAAATCTTTGTTCACAAGCCTTTCAAAGAAGTTATCACAGACGGCGAATACTCTTTTGATGCTTTTGAAAATTCCGAAGCAGGCATCCTCAAGGTAAAAACAAGCGCAGGCAAACACGAAATCACAATAAAGTTTTAAGGAGCATTTATGCAGGTAGATATTTACGATTTTGACAAAACTATGGTACCGTTTGACAGCGGCTCGCTCTTCTGGTTTTTCTGCATGCTGCATTACCCGTGGATAATATTACTGTGGCCTTATCAGTTTATTTGCGGTCTGCTTCTTGTTTTCGGAATTTACGACCTTACCAAAGTAAAAAAATCTTTCTTTTCTTTTGTCCGTTTCATTCCTTATCAAAAAGCTGTTAAAAAATTCTGGGATAAGCACGAAAAAGATGTTTTCGAATGGGCAAGAAAGGAAAACCGTGAGCGTTTCACCGTGGTAATAAGCGCAAGCCCTGATTTTCTGCTTGAGGAAATCGCAAAACGCATAGGCATTGACCGCCTTATATGCACAAAACACAGTACCAAAAGCGGCGCTGTTATAGGTCTTAACTGCAAGGGCGAAGAAAAGGTACGCCGCTTCCGTGAAATATATCCTGACACTCAGGTTATATCTGTTTATTCCGACTCCACAAGAAGCGATCGCCCGATTTTCTCTCTCGGTCAAAACTGTTTCCATATTGTCAAAGGAGAACGAATCCCCTTCGTTTACTCAGAAAAATACAGCAAATGATAAAAACGCCTTGGAATCCGTTAAGGACTCCAAGGCATTTTTTATATGTGTTTTTTAATTTCGCCGTTAATTCGTTCACGCAGGTCAAGCTGCCACAAATCATTCCTCGGATAATTTGAAAAATCAAGCGGATTTTCAAGCCCATCTTCAATAATTGCAAGCGTTTTCTCCCTGCCAACAAGACTTTCAAGAAGCTTGAACGCGCGCAAATCCTGCAACGCATCATAAAGCACCTTAAGCCTTAAAGAAGGCAGTGCCTTTTTATCTGCCGCCGGATAAACCACAAATGAATCGCCCGAAGGGAAAGCACCGTCCGCATCAGTTACTTCATAAGGATTAATCGGTCTTACCGAATACTGAGAATTATAGAAATTATAACCCCACTGCAAAAAGCCTTTTACATCATATTTATAAAGCTGACAGCCCAAAACTCTGTTGCGTTGGGATGGCATTGCCATAAACCTGTTTGCAACATAAGCTCTGTGCTGACCGCAACAGTAATAAGTCCACAATTCATCAACCTTGCCGTAAAAATTCTCTATATGATTCTCAGCAGGAATCGGAAGCTTCACGCAGCCTGTCTTATAGAATTCAAAATTCGAAAGGGCATCAATCACAGGATAGCCTTTGAATATCTCGTTGATAAGCTCTGCCCTCTTGCGGTAAACAGGCAAATCGCCCATGCCCGGCTCATCGGAAATGTGGAAGTAGCAACGGTCTGCAACCCCCTCTTTTTCAAGGAATCGGGTAAGCGCCGCAGCAAACTGCCTTAAAAAACTGATATAATCACGGCTGTGTGTTCTTGTTTTCCAGCCAAATATCTTTTTGAGTCTGCCTTTTCGGTCTCTTGCCACAATCTTCGGAGCATGCTTAGCGCCCCACTGCGTGAAAAGATGCGACATTTCAAAATACTCTACCGAACATTCAAGGCACAAATCAATCCACTTTTTAAGATTCCTGAAATCAAAATCATATTTGGCGCCTCGGCGCTTTACTCCGACAAGCTGAACGGTTCTGCGTTCGCCGCCTACAGCGGTATCAAGAGGCGGAGTAAAAAGCGGAGTAAGAATCATGTTCATACCGTGGTCAACGGCAGTTTTTATGAAGCTCTTATTTATCTGCCAGAATTCCTCACTCATCGCCTCAATGCCGTAATAATGGAGTATTCCGTCACAGTGATACCAGTTTGTGTAAACAAGCTCCTGGACAGGCAGAGCGGCATTTATTATTTCAACCGAAATCTCTTTTCTGTCAAGCATTTCACCGCCCGATGCCAAAGAAATATTAAGCGTGTAATTGCCTGCATCAAGCTTGCCGTCAGGGTCAAGCTCTACCCATATACTCTGCCATTTGCCTGCATCAAGTTTGACAGCACCGCAAACCGGCTCAAGACAGTCCGGATACATTCCCGACAGCTTGCGTAGAAATTAATCGTCCGAATCCTCATAGCACGCAAGCCCTACAGGCATTTCACGCACCTTGAATA
>JAZSIQ010000039.1:0-2150 GCA_045533875.1 Acutalibacteraceae bacterium
GATTGATTACTTTATCGCCTTTTCCGTAATCGGTCTTTCGGGTGTGTTCAAGGGGAAAATCAAAAACCACTCGGTAGGCTTTGCGCTGGGTACTGCCGTTGCTGTATTCCTGCGCTATGGCTGCCACGTTGCCTCGGGCTATATTTTCTTCAAGTCCTATGCCGATTGGTTTTTCGGCGAGGTTATGGTGAACGGTTTTTCCGCAATGCTGATGGAAAAATGCTCACCCAATCTGTTGGGCTTAATCTATTCCGTTATCTATAACGCCGCTTATATGATGCCCGAGCTTGCAATTACAACCGTTTGTGCCGTGCTGCTGATTACTCTTGTTCCGCCCGTAAAGCGTGAAATGATAAAAGCGAGATAATTTGAAATGATAAATTTTTATAGACAAAGTAGGTTTCTTGTGATATACTAAAAATGTTTATTTATAATCGGAAGGAGTGCGGCGTAAAAAAGCCGCAGAAAGATACCATGCTTGATATCAAAGAAGCTCTTGCTAAAATACATTCCGCCCTTGCTCTTACAATGAAGGAGGCAGGCTTTACCGCCGTTATTCCCGAGGGAGTAGAAAAGGGCGAAGCTCCCATTGCCACGGGCGACAACGGCGTAGGCTACAGAATCGAATAAAAGTCAGAGGCTGCAGGTCTCAGGCTTGATTATTTTGACACAAAGCTCAACTTCTCAATTTCAACCGAGGTTGACGGTGACGGTCAGTTTATCAATTACGACCTTGTTTCCGTTTCTCTTCTTGACCCCGAAACGTCTGACCAGAGCGATATCAACTATATTTCGGGTGAGGTTTCGGACACCGTTATGGCGAAATTCTGCAAGCCCGACCCTGCAACACAGAAGGTCAAGGCGCCCAAGACGGTTTCCAAGGCTGCCGCAAGAAGCGGTGCGGTTTATTACGATTCAAACACACTTGCAAGCCGCCTGACTTCTTCTCTCTACCCCGAGTACAGAGCGCAGTATAACGACAACATCAACCGCTACGGCGAGTTTCTTCCCGAAGAATTCTTCGCAGGTGGCTGTGCAGATGCAGTTATTGCAACAATCAGGCAGAATGACCCTGCAAAGATGAAGAAGCTTTTCAATCTCCTCAACGAGATTTATCTTGACGCCACAAACGAAACACAGAGCCTTATCGTTGTTTCAATTCTCGGCAAGATGGATAACGACCAGACACTGCTTGCAAACTGTGTTGACTATATGTGCGACGATTTGCTCAAGCCCACAATCCGTGTAAACAAATTCTTCGCAACGGGTGCAGGCAAAACGGCAAAGGAAAAGCTTGCAAATCCCCCTGCATACAAGCCCAAAAAGGCAAAGCGCCCGAGCATGACAGAGCGTATGCTCAGCGCACAGCAGAATCAGCAGCAGGGAAGAAAATAACAAAAAAGCTTATGAGTTCAAAAAACTCATAAGCTTTTTTAATGCAAAATGCAAAGTTGAAAATGCAAAATTAAGGGTCGCTTCGCTCCGATTATAATAAAATCGGGTGAGGGCGAAGCCCTCCCACAATTTTGCACTTTGCACTTTGTATTCTGCACTTAATTTACTTCCAGATAAACCAGATAAGCAGGTAGCCTGTTGTTACTGCGGCGAGGGTGAAGGGTACGCCGAATTTCATAAATGTTGTGCTCTTTACCTCGTAGCCCTCCTTGCGGAGAATGCCGATACCTGCAATGTTTGCACTTGCACCGATGGGGGTAAGGTTACCGCCGAGGGTTGCACCGCAAAGCAGACCGTAGTAGAGAAGCTTGGGCTCAATTCCGATATCAGCCGCAATAACGGGCATAATCGAAAGCATTGTTGCCGTGTAGGGAATGTTGTCGATAAATGCGGAAAGCAAAACGGACATCCATACGATAATTGTGTAGATAACGAATACGGAGCCCGAGCCGAGTGATGAAATAGCGTTGCCTATAACATCGATAACGCCTGCGTTCTTGATGCCGCCGATAACGACGAACAGACCTGCAAGAAGCACGATTGTGTAGTAGTCAATTTCCTTGATTGCGTTCTTGACTATAGCCTTGTTTTTCTTTACAAACAGCTCACGCAGAATACCTATAACAAAGAAGGCTATGCAAAGAACACCGTTTGTGATGTCGGGCTTATAGAACTGACCGGGGGCTGCGGCATCC
>JAZSIQ010000152.1:0-5549 GCA_045533875.1 Acutalibacteraceae bacterium
ATCCGCCGTTTGCCTTGCCTGCTGCAACCGCGCCGAAAATAGCGCTGCCGAGTGCGCCGCCCTGAGTGGTGCCTGCAATTTTAACGGGCATTCTGGGAACATCGGCATAAATCTGCATTGTCATCGGGTCTTTCTGAGAAATACCGCCTGCGGCATAGAAGGTGTTTACCTTAACGTTATTCTCATTGAAGGTGTCAACGATCATTCTTGTTCCGTAAGCCGTGGATTCAATAAGAGCTCTGTATATATCCTCGGGCTTTGTCTGAAGAGTCATGCCGAGAATCATACCCGTAAGGTCGATATCGCACAAAACGGAGCGATTGCCGTTAAACCAGTCAAGCGCAAGCAGTCCGCTTTCGCCGGGTTTCTTTGATTCGCACTTCTCTCTGAGAAGCTTGTGAACACTTATGTTTCTTTCCTTTGCTTCATTAACAACGCTTTCGCTAAGGCAGTTATCAATAAACCACTGGAAGGAATCGCCTACGCAGCACTGACCCGCCTCAAAGCCGAAAAGACCGGGCATAATGGCATCCTCTACCACTCCGCACATGCCGGGCACCTGCTTTTCTTCCTTACCGAGAAGCATGTGGCAGGTGGAAGTGCCCATAATAGCGAGCATTTCGCCCTCACCGGTAATTCCTACTGCAGGCACAAAAACATGGGCATCAACACTGCCTACGGCAACTGCGGTACCTTCCTTAAGACCTGTGAGTGCTGCCATTTCAGCAGTGATTTCGCCCGCTTTGTCACCGATAGGTCTGATATCTGTTGAAAGCTTTTCCTCTACCACATTCTCAAGCCTTTCATCAAGCGCCTTGAAGAATGATTTGGGAGGATAGCCGTTTTTCTTGTTCCAAAGAGCCTTGTATCCTGCGCAGCAGGCATTTCTCGCCTCAACACCTGTCATCTGCCAAACAATCCAGTCAGATGCCTCTATGAATTTGTCAGCCTTTGCATATAAATCCGGGTCTTCATCAAGAATCTGCCAGATTTTCGGAATGAGCCATTCCGAAGAAATCTTGCCGCCGAAGGTGTCAAGCCAGTCAACATTAAGCTCTTTTGCTACTTCATTGAGCTTGTTTGCGTGGGGCTGGGCTGCATGATGCTTCCACAGCTTTACATAGGCATGAGGATTTTCCTCATACTCGGGAAGATAGCAAAGCGGAGTGGAATCCTTGAGAACGGGAAGCATTGTGCAAGCTGTAAAATCAACGCCTACGCCTATAACATCAGCCGCATCAACACCCGACTCCCTGAGAACCTGAGGAATGGTGTTTGCAAGAACATCAACATAATCCTTGGGATGCTGAAGCGCCCAGTCCATACCGAGCTTTTTGCCGCAGGGCAGATATTCATCCATAACCTGATGAGGATATTCAAACACAGCGGTTGCAATTTCTTCGCCTGTTGCGGTATTCACAAGCAACGCTCTGCCGGAGAGAGTTCCGTAGTCAATTCCTATTGCATATTTTGCCATTGTAATTTTCCTTTCGTTATTAAGTAAATAATGAAGCCACTATATTTGCATAAAGACTTACGGGGTCTTTATAGAAATTAGTTTTGATTTTTTCAACCTGATAATCGTCAGCAGCATAGACCGTAAGCTTCATAAGCACATCATCGCCGTTATGCAGGCTGAAGGTAACATTTGCGCCCTTGTCGAGCCACTCTACACTTACCTTGTTTTCATTTTCCCTTCGTTCACGTGTCTGAAGCTTTATTGCATCGTTGAGCGCTTTTTCCCTGACGGTTCTCGGAATTTCATTCTCGAGCGCAGCAACAGCATCCCTGCCCTTCTGAGTAATGGTAAGGGTGGAGTCCTCCGCATACTTAAGGCTGCCGATTTTAACCATTTCATCAACCGCCTGGCTCAAATCAAAATAATTGGCAAGGCCGTGAATCTGAAGCGCTTCAATAATTTTGTCACGGGTCATGGGGCTTTCCATGCTTTTAACAAGAAAACCAATAAGAATTTTTATCTGAGCCGTGTTTCTCAGCCCGCCAAGCTCTACCCCTGCCGAAAAAGCATCATAGCCCTCAAGCACATCATTATGCTCGCTTACGGGACTTTCGTTATATTCATCCATCAACTGCATCCTTTCTCCTCTCAAACAGTTCATCCTGAATCTTCTGCTTCTTCTTGCCCGAATAATCGTTAAAAGCCATAGGTATGGCCGCAAAAGTAAGGCCTGCAAGAGGGATAAGCGTAATCATTATAAATATACCTCTGCGCACTTCGGGAGTCTGCGCCTGAACTATATCGTTTACGGGCTCCGCAAAGCCTACCGTATCAAGCACAATGCTCGTAATAAAAGTAGAAATACCTGCGGTAAGCTTGCTGATAAAGGTCTGCATGGCAAAGCATGTACCTTCTGAACGCTTGCCCGTTTTATATTCAAGATAATCAACACTATCCGCCACAAGAGCATAAGTGATAACATTAAAAATACCCAAGGGGAATCCGATTAACACAAGCATTAAAAGCAGGATATAAATATTATCATAACCCGCAAGGTAGAAAATTCCGTGAAGCGCTGCGCCCGCAAGAGATGCTCCTATATAAATAACCTTGAGCGAAAACTTTCTTCTCAATGCAGGCATTGCCGCCATCGCAGAGAGCATTCCCGCTCCGATTGCAACCGACATAACGGTCATAACAGCATCCTTAGGAATAAATCCCGTATTCTCAAGCAGATATGTTGAAACATAGCTGCCCGCAGTCTGCACCATCATCATGGTTGAACCGAGAACACTTGCAAAGATAAGCAGAATAAGGGGCTTGTTCTTAAATAGAGCATTTACGATTTCGCCGGCGCTTGTTTTTTCTCTGGGAGCTTCAACTCTTTCCTTTGTGCCAAAAAACGCAAGCAGAGAGAGAGTTGCGCCAACCACACCGAAAATAAGACCGGAAACAAAATATCCGTTCTTTACTCCGAGTGATGTTCTGAGAATGGGAACAAGCAAAGTAGGCACAACGCCGCCCACCGTGCAGAAAATTCTTGCAGTTGAAATAAATTTTGTTCTTTCAGATTCAAGAGGAGATACTGTTGCACTCATGCCCCAGAAAGGAACATCCTGAATGGTAAAGCAAATTCCCCAGAGAAGATATGTAACATAAGCATAAGCAAGTCTGCCCGTGTAGCTGAAATCGGGAGCGTAGAAAAGAGCCACCGTAGTCACCATAATCAAAACGGGCGAAAAAAGAAGATAGGGACGAAGCTTGCCGAACTTGGTTTTGGTTTTATCAACGATAATTCCCATGATAGGGTCATTGAACGCGTCAAAAACTCTTGCCACAAGAATAAGCACACCTGCATCAACAGGCTTGAGCTTTGCCGCATCCGTAAAGAATATAAGCAAAAACATTGACATGATGTTATAAATCATGCTTCTGCCGAAACCGGCGGTTGAAAAGCTGAGAAGCTCACTTGTTTTTAAGTATTTTTCTTTCATTTTCACACCTCGTTATTTGTCTTTCCGATTTGCCGCAAGCTCAAATTTTGCGGGCTTTACAGGCTTGCCGAAGGCTCCTGTTTTAATGAAATTTTCGCTTATAAAGCTCTCTTTGACTGCTGCCCTGCCCCAAAGATTCGCCCAGCCTTCGCAATAAAGCCAATAATACGAAACGTTTTTCTCCTTACGCATTCTGACAAATGCGGGGGTATTGCACCACACAACGGAGGGTAACGCAATAACAAAGGGCCACACGGGGCCAAGCACAAGGGATTGAACGGTATGACCGTATTCGTGGATTTTTGTATCGTGAAGCCAGTCATCTTTCCGGTTTGCTCCTATAAATATAAAACACCCGAGTGACAGACCGCCGAAATTCTTTTTATCCACATAAGTTATTACGGAACGGTGGAATCTTTCCGTTTTGCAGCTTCGCCTGAGAACAAGATAAGCGATAAGCCCTACGAGATTCTGCGGCAAGCCCCAGGTAAACTGAACAAGGTAAAATAAAAAAGCTTTCATTATTTATTCCTCATTTTAAAAATACTTTTCTAAATTAGTATTATACTTTATGATAAGATAAAAATCAATGTTTTTTATACAATTAAAATATAATAATTCGGTTGACAATCGCTTTAGCTTGTGATATACTTCAAAATTGTAAAAATAAAAGCACCGAAAGATATTGACGGAGAGAGTAATCCCTGCAAGGTGATGCCCAGTGAATCGGGGGCAGTGAAAACCCGATGATTGCCGCACGGACGAAAATCACTCCCGAATCGCAAACCGAAAGGCAACAAGTAGGCTTTGACGGCACCCACCGTTATCAGGGAAGCATAAGAGCAGTATGCGTACGGGTGGTTAATCGGAGTATTTCTCTGTCCTGTTGCGGGCGGGGATTTTTTTGTTTTTAACTTATAATTTTATTTTCGGAGGTAAAGCGTTATGTACGAAAAAGTATCATCAAACTTTGATTTTGTAACGCACGAAAAAGCCGTTCTTGATTTCTGGAAAAAGAACAATATTTTTGAAAAAAGCATCTCTCTTCGTGAGGGCTGCCCTACCTACACCTTCTATGACGGCCCTCCCACCGCAAACGGCAAGCCTCATATAGGTCATGTTCTTACCCGTGTTATCAAGGATATGATTCCCCGTTACAGAACAATGAAGGGCTACATGGTTCCCCGTAAAGCAGGCTGGGATACTCACGGCCTCCCCGTTGAGCTTGAGGTTGAAAAGCTTCTCGGCATCAACGGCAAGGACCAGATTGAAGCATACGGCCTTGAGCCTTTCCTCAAGCAATGTAAGGAAAGTGTATGGAAATACAAAGGAATGTGGGAGGATTTCTCCGGCACGGTAGGCTTCTGGGCTGATATGGATAATCCCTACGTTACTTATCAT
Source organism: Acutalibacteraceae bacterium (assembly GCA_045533875.1). Classification (GTDB taxonomy): domain Bacteria; phylum Bacillota; class Clostridia; order Oscillospirales; family Acutalibacteraceae; genus CAG-177. The sequence goes on from JAZSIQ010000152.1 coordinate 4,855, forward strand.
GACAGTTACATCGAATCCGAATGGTGGGCTCTCAAGCAGATTTGGGAAAAGGGTCTGCTTTACAAGGGCTTCAAAATTGTTCCTTACTGCCCCCGCTGCGGCACTCCCCTTTCTTCCCACGAAGTGGCACAGGGCTACAAGGATGTAAAAGAGCGTTCCGCAATCGCCAGATTCAAGGTAAAGGGCGAGGATGCCTATTTCCTCGCATGGACCACCACCCCCTGGACTCTTCCTTCAAATGTTGCGCTCTGCGTTAACCCCGATGAAAAGTACGTAAAGGTAAAGCACGGCGAGTACGTTTATTATATGGCTGAGGCTCTTGTTGAAACCGTTCTCGGCGAAGGTGCTGAAATTCTTGAAGAGTATATCGGTAAAGACCTTGAATATAAAGAGTACGAACCCCTTTTCAACTTTGTAACTCCCAAGGAAAAGTGCTGGTATGTAACCTGCGACAGTTATGTTACCCTTACTGACGGTACCGGTATCGTTCACATCGCTCCCGCTTTCGGTGAGGATCACTCCAATGTAGGCAAAAAATAAGACCTTCCCTTTGTTCAGCTTGTTGATGCAAAGGGTGACATGACCAAGGAAACAAAGTGGCCCGGCGTATTCTGCAAGGGTGCAGACAAAGAGGTTCTTATCGACCTTGAGCGGAGAGGTCTCCTCTTCTCAGCCCCCAACTTTGAACACAGCTA
>JAZSIQ010000112.1:0-3424 GCA_045533875.1 Acutalibacteraceae bacterium
GTACAAAGTTTTTCAGGTTCTATGCCGATTGCCTCAATGAGGCCTTCGAGCGACTGAAACTCAAGAGTATCCAGCTTAAGCTTTTCACAAAGTGAAGCTCTGAGCTTCTTACCTCTTTCGGTTTCGCTGTTGCAGTATTCGTCAAAATGCTTTTCGCCTTCTTCACCCTCGAGCTCTAAAATCGTTCGTCTTGCAATAAGCTCAAGCTCAGAGGTGGCTCTCGAGAAGTTAAGGTACTTACAGCTGAACATTATCGGAGGACATGCGGAACGCATATGAACTTTAACCGCACCGTTATTATACAGGAATTCAACCGTTTCTCTGAGCTGAGTTCCTCTTACTATACTGTCATCAACAAAGAGAAGTTTTTTACCGTCTATGAGATCCGAAACGGGTATCATTTTCATTTTTGCAACCATGCTTCTGACATTCTGATTGCTGGGCATAAAACTCCTCGGCCAAGTGGGAGTATATTTAATAAAAGGACGGGCAAACGGAACATGACTTTCGTTGGCATAACCTATAGCATGCGGTAAGCCGGAATCGGGAACGCCGCAAACATAGTCAATATCCTGCGCAACGCCCTTTTCACGGTCCGTTCTTGCCATAATCTCACCATTGCGGTAACGCATAATCTCAACGTTAATCCCCTCATAATGAGAATTGGGGTAACCGTAATAGCTCCAAAGGAAAGCACAGATTCGGCACTTGCTGTTATCCGGAGGATTGATAACGGTTATGCCGTCACTTGTAATCAAATCGATTTCTCCGCAACCGAGTTCGTGATTCTGAACATACCCGAGCTTTTCAAAAGCAAAGGATTCAAAAGAAACGCAGTAGCCCTTGTCAGCTTTTTTGCCAACGATAACGGGTAACCTTCCGTATCTGTCGCGCGCCGCTATGAGCTCGCTTTTATCGGTCATAATAAGAATCGTGATTGAACCGTCTATTTTTTCCTGAGCATATTTAATGCCTTCAACAAAACTGCTTTTCTGGTCAATAAGCGCAGAAACCAGCTCAGAGGTGTTAATTCTTCCGCCGCCCATAGCGCCGAAATGACCGGTTGAAGTGCCGATAATTTCATCAGCCAGTTCTTTGATGTTATTAATAATGCCGATAGTGCTGATTGCATAAGCACCGTGATGGGAGCGAATAAGAATAGGCTGAGGGTCAGTATCACTGATACAGCCGATGCATATATGCCCGCTCATCTCGGCAACCTCGTCCTCAAACTTAGTTCTGAACGGGGTATTTTCTATGTTATGGATGTATCTGTCAAATCCTTTTTCTTCACAATAAGATGCCATGCCGCCTCTGAGAGTGCCGAGATGGGAATGATAATCAACTCCGAAAAAGACATCCCAAACGCATTCTTCCTTAGAAACGGCACCAAAAAAACCGCCCAAATAAATGCACCTCCGTACTATTTTGCTAAAAAGACATTAAAAATTTTTTCTCAAGTAACACACGCAGCGGAGTTAACAAAAATCAACTCCGCTGCCGTTTATTACAATTTAAGCAAAGAAAAGGTCGGAAAGAGTCATGGGATCGATATATTTACCGTCCTTGTAAACTCTCATGTTGCCCGAAGCAATTTCATCAATAAGAATTACCTCGTCACCGCTGTAACCGTACTCGAACTTAATATCATAAAGAACAAGTCCTTTTTCAAGAAGGTCATCAGCAACAATCTTTGTTATTTTTTGAGTCATCGCCTTGACTGCATCATACTGCTCAGCAGTCATAACGCCAAGGTCAATAAGACCGTCCTTGGTAACAAGAGGATCGCCTCTGTCGTCATCCTTAAAGGTCATTTCAACATATGAAGGAAGGTCTGCACCTTCTTCAATGTAATCGCCGTAACGGCGAATGAAACTACCTACTGCCTTGTTTCTGCAAATTACTTCAAGACCTTTGCCGAAAACCTTGGCTGGAAGAACTTCCATAGTTGTATCGTCAAGGTTGCAATCAACATAATGAGTCTTGATTCCGGCAGCGTTAATCTTCTCAAAAAAGTACTTTGACATTCTGAGGTTAACATTGCCAACGCCCTCAATGCTGAGACCTACTGTGTTTGCGCCGGGATCAAAAACACCGTCAGCGCCGGTGCAGTCATCCTTGAACTTGAGAAGATAGTTACCGTTCTCAAGCGCAAAAACATCCTTTGTTTTGCCAACATAAACAGTTTTAAGTACAGACATGTAAATTCCTCCAAATATGTAAAATTAAATTATTTAGCAAATCTTTCGCTCAGCTCTTTATCTTTTGCCAAAACCTTGGCTCTGGCCGCCTCACGTGAAGCATCAAGCTTCTGAGCAAGCTCATCATCGAATACGGCAATAATCTGCAATGCAAGAAGGGCAGCATTTGCCGCGCCGTCAATAGCTACGGTTGCAACAGGGATGCCTGCCGGCATCTGAACAGTTGAAAGAAGCGCATCAAGACCGTCAAGAGTAGATGCTTTCACCGGAATCCCGATAACGGGCAAGGTAGTGTTAGCAGCAATGGCGCCCGCAAGGTGAGCCGCCTTACCGGCAGCAGCTATAATGGCACCGAATCCATTCTTACGAGCATTCATCGAAAACTCACGGGACTGCTCGGGAGTTCTGTGAGCAGAATAAACATGAACCTCATAAGGTACAGCATATTCATCTAAAACATCAATAGCTTTCTGGACAACGGGAAGATCACTGTCACTCCCCATAACAATGCCGATTTTTTTCACAATCAACTCCCCTTTCGTTTTTGTATGCGAATAACTGCTAGTAGCATTTAAAGTTTAAAAGAACACTATATGTAGTTTACCACACAGTTATTTATTAGTCAATAAAAGTAATAATAAAAGCTATTGAAAAATTTCTTCTCAATAGCTTGATAAGTTTGTTTAATTTGACATATTGCGAGGTTATCTGCAATATTTCATGATATAACTGTCAATACTGCGGGAAATAATTTCAATGGCGGTTTCTTTTCCTTTAACAACATCAACAGCCGTATCCTTATCCTCAAGCATCTTATAAACAGAGAAGAAATGGCACATTTCATCAAATACATGGTGCGGCAATTCAGAAATATCTGTAAAAGAATTGTAGGTAGGGTCGTTAAAAGGAATGCAAATAATTTTTTCATCAAGTTTGCCCTGATCCATCATGGTAATAACACCGATAGGATAGCAACGAACAAGGGACATAGGCTCAATTGACTGGCTGCAAACAACCATTACATCAAGCGGGTCATCATCCTCCCCGTAAGTTCTCGGAATAAATCCGTAATTTGCGGGATAATGAGTAGCGGTATACAAAATTCTGTCAAGAATAATAAAGCCTGTTTCTTTATCAAGCTCATATTTTTTCTTACTGCCTCTGGAGATTTCAATACATACGATAAAATCTTCGGGAGTTATTCTTTTGGGGCTGATATCATG
>JAZSIQ010000164.1:0-3616 GCA_045533875.1 Acutalibacteraceae bacterium
CCTTTTATTTGTTTGAAAAAAGTAGGAAAAGTAGAAACTGAAACCGACGATACATAAGGGATTGAAAGTGCGGTAATCGAGGGGTACGTATAGTTTGACCTGTTGCCCCGATTTTGCGTTTACTTTTTCCACATAACGAACTTTAAAGTTGCAAAAATCAAGTGATAAAAAAACACTTTCACTACAGTTAAAAATTAACCAAATAGAGCTTCTGAAACCGTTGTATATCAACGGTCTCAGAGTGCGGTAATTGAAGGGTGCGTATAGTTTGACCTGTAACCTCAATTTTGCAGTTCTATTTTTCCAAAAACTATTTTTTAGTTGTAATAAATCATACTTTTGCAACCGTTCAGAAAAATTTGACAAAACTATTGAAATGGTTTAGAATATAAACGAGGACTTTTGTGAATGTTGGTTTTTCATAGTTTAAAAATCTCCTTTGGTGAAAGGAGAAAAGCGAATACTTCGCATGGAAAACACAAAAAATGAAAAAGATTTCGGAACAGGAATTCCGGAGAACGCAATAGAAGCTCTGGCAAGAGTTCTTCTCCCGGAAATCGAAAAATTCTACAACACGGAAGAAGGCAGAGAGGCCTTTGAAAAGTGGAAATCCGAAAAGGAAAAAGAAACTGCATAATCAATAAATTATCAGTTGGCGGGGATGAATCATCATCCCCGTTTTCCTATTCTATAAGACTGTATAAAAGAAAAAATCCGAACGCATCTCCTATTTTAAAGAGATAGTTCGGATTTTCGTCCTTTGGTCCGAGTGGCGAGACTTGAACTCACGGCCTCTTGACCCCCAGTCAAGCGCGCTCCCAACTGCGCCACACCCGGATACGGAACGCTTAGTATAATATCACAGTTTTTTCTATTTTGCAAGCCTTTTTTCAACTTTTTTTAAAAATTTTTTATTTTTCTTTTTTTGCTTCATTTTTTTAGTTTTTTAAAAAATTCCCCCTCTGTGTTTCGCAGATATAAAAATCGAGAAAAACAGAGGAAAACAGAGTTTTTGGGAGCAAATCAAAGATTTCTAATCGATATTCTTAAATCAAGTTGATTTTATTGCGGCTTTTCTAAAAAAAATGTTGACATTTGCGGACTTTAGCACTATATTATAATCACAATAATATATTATTTTTTCTTTTTAAAAATTGCAGACTTCGGTGCTCATCTGCTCCGGGTCTGTTGTTTAATAATCAAGTTTCCGTTTTTACGGTATAAAGGAAGGGGCTGCATAATTGGAAAACAATATTATTATTGATCTCAAAAATATCTCTGTTGCTTTTGGAGATAATCAGGTATTAAAGAATCTTAACCTTTATATTCGTGATGGTGAGTTCATAACTCTTTTAGGCCCTTCAGGCTGCGGCAAAACCACTACCCTGCGAATCATTGCAGGCTTCACCGCTCCCGATGAAGGTCAGGTTTATTTTGAGGGAAAACTCATCAACAATGTTCCCCCTTACAAAAGGCATGTAAATACTGTATTCCAGAGATACGCTTTATTTTCTCATCTTAATGTTTACGAAAACGTTGCTTTCGGACTTCGCAACAAGCGAATGAAAGAAAAAGAGATAAGAGAAATCGTAAAGCAGATGCTCGAGCTTGTAAACCTCAGAGGCTTTGAAAGACGCCATATCAATTCCCTCTCAGGCGGTCAGCAGCAGCGTGTTGCAATTGCAAGAGCGCTTGCGGTAAATCCCCGTGTACTTTTGCTTGACGAACCCCTCGGCGCTCTTGACCTCAAGCTTCGTAAGGATATGCAAAACGAACTCAAGAATATCCAGCAGCGTCTCGGAATTACATTTATATATGTTACACATGACCAGGAAGAAGCGCTTTCCATGTCTGACACAATCGTTGTTATGAACAACGGCATCATTCAGCAGATTGGTACTCCCAAGGATATTTACAACGAGCCCAAGAATGCATTTGTAGCGGATTTCATTGGCGAGAGTAATATCGTTGACGGAATAATGCGTGACGATTTTGTGGTTGATTTTTCAGGTCACAGGTTTGACTGCCTCGACAAAGGCTTTGCCAAGGACGAAGCGGTTGATGTTGTTGTTCGCCCTGAGGATGTTGACGTTGTACCTCTTGAAAAAGGAATGCTTAAAGGTATCGTTACTTCGGTAGTTTTCAAGGGTGTTCACTATGAAATGATTGTTGACATCGGCGGATTCAAGTGGATGATTCAGTCCACTGACGAACAGCAGGAAGGTGACAAAATCGGTCTTTATATTGAACCCGATGCTATACATATAATGAAAAAGTCGGAATACTCGGGAATGTTCGGCGATTACAGCTCTTTCAGTGAAGAATACGACGAGCTTTCCAACGCAGAGGAGCCCGAAGAAGCAGACGGTGAGGAGGGCTGAGAAAATGAACAAATCAACCTCCTTAAAGGCTAAACTTCTCAACTCCCCTTACATCGTGTGGTCTGCTCTGTTTGTAATTGCTCCGCTTATTTTCGTTGTTTACTATTCTTTTACGGATATCAACGGTAATTTTACATTCGAAAATGTTATGAGCCTTACCGCATACACCGATACGATTATCCGCTCGGTATGGTTTGGCGTGGTTTCCACAATAATCTGCCTTATCATCGCCTACCCCATTGCTTACATAATGGCTCACAGCAAGGCTGCCTCACAGCGCACCATGATGATAATGGTAATGCTTCCCATGTGGATGAACTTCCTTATAAGAACTTACTGCTGGATGGTGCTGCTTCAGGATACCGGAATCATAAACACTTTCCTCAGCAAGCTCGGTATTTCACCCATCCACATGATTAACACACCCGGAGCTGTTATTCTTGGCATGGTTTACGATTTCCTGCCGTTCATGATTCTGCCCATATACTCGGTTATGACCAAGCTTGAGCCGAGCATAGTAGAGGCGGCGCAGGATCTGGGATGCAACCGCATTGCTGTTTTAAGAAAATGTGTTATCCCTCTGAGCATGCCCGGAGTTATTTCAGGCATCACAATGGTTTTTGTTCCCTCGGTAAGTACTTTCTACATCTCCCAGAAACTCGGCGGCGGTTCATTTGAACTCATCGGTGACGTTATTGAAAGACTTTACCTCACCCCCAACCAGAACAACGTAGGTGCAGCGCTTTCGATGTTCCTCATGATACTTATTCTTATTTGCATGGCTATAATGAATAAGTTTTCAAACAGCAGCGAGGAGGGCATGGTAATATGAAAATACTTTCTAAAATTTACACCTTCCTTGTTTTCTTTTTCCTGTATATCCCCATTTTTGTGCTTATCATCTTCTCTTTTAACGAATCAAAAAGCACAAGCGTTTTCACAGGATTTTCCTTTGACTGGTACCTTGCTCTTCTTGAACAGGAGGATATACTTAACGCACTTAAAACGACGCTTATACTTGCAGTAGGCTCAGCGCTTATTTCTACTGTTTTCGGCGGGAAGGAAGCTGTGAGAACTGAATGAGATAGGAAAGGATGGATTCGCTCTGCCACCATGGGCGTTACAACCATCCCGATGATGAACCTCGAAATCGTTACGGGTTTTTCAATGATGCTCCTTTTTGTTTTTGCATCAAAGCTTCTCGGCATCAGCGATTCAATGGGCTTCGGCACACT
>JAZSIQ010000046.1:0-4843 GCA_045533875.1 Acutalibacteraceae bacterium
TGACGGATATAAAGGTATGCTTCATCAGCCCGATCCAAACGAAAAGCCCGACCCCTTTAAGGGAATTCTTGCAATTCGTCAGCTTCATACAAAAGTACTGACGGAGCTTGGACTTTCAACCGCTGATGAGATGCTTTATCCTGCAAACTACCGCTATCTTTCTGACCTTATGTCTTATGTTGCGGTTGGTGCACGTTCAAGCGAAAATCAGGAGCACAGGCTTGTTTCGAGCGGTGTTTCCGTGCCTGTAGGAATGAAAAACCCCACCGCAGGTGACCTTTCGGTTATGATGAATTCAATTACCGCTGCTCAGCACGGTCACTCTTTTATATACAGAGGCTGGGATGTTGAAACCACGGGAAATCCTCTTGCTCATGCCATTCTCAGAGGATATGTTGACGAAACAGGCAAGAGCCATCCCAATTATCACTATGAGGATTTGGAGCAGCTTTGCGAAATGTATGCAAAAACAAATCTTTCAAACCCCGCTGTTATAGTTGATGCCAACCATGCAAACTCGGGCAAAAAATATGCGGAGCAGCCCAGAATCTGTAAGGAAGTGCTTCATTCCTGCCGCCACAATGCTGATATTGCCAAAATCGTAAAAGGTTTTATGATTGAAAGCTATCTTGTTGACGGTGCGCAGAAAATCGGCGCAGGCGAGCCTGTTTACGGCCAGTCAATCACCGACCCCTGCCTTGGCTGGGAAAAGACCGAAAAACTCATCCTCGATATTGCCGAGTTAATCTGAAATAAATAATCAATGCTTGCCCGGAGAAATCCGAGCAAGCATTTTTATTTAAAAAATATGTGTTTTGTATAGCAATAATTGCTGTGTTGTGTTAGAATATAAAAAACAATTCTGAGGGGCAAGAAAATGAAGCAGATGGACAGAGAAAAACTCAAATATTATGCAAGAATGGCGGCGGAAAGCTATGTTGATGATCCCGTTCATTCGTATGCAACCAAATCGGTTGATAGAAGAAAGAAGTTCGTTTATCACTTTATGATGGAAAGGCTTTCAACCTCCAACAGAGAGGATATCATTTATTTTGATGAGCAGGAGCGCGGGCTTTGCGTGTGGAGAGATGCCCATAACGAGTACACGGTTTTTGATTTTCTCAAATGCCCCAACTGGGTGTTTCTTGCTTACTATTGGTGGCATACCGCTAAAACGCTCAAGGCATACAATCACCTTGATGTAAAGGTTTTTGAAAGGAATACCCTTATAATTTCGCCTGTTTTTGTTGATAAAAAGCATCAGGGGCAGGGCGTTGCAACAAAGCTTATTCAGCGAGGGATTGATGAACTTGTGCCGCAGGGGTATAAGCTCGGGCTTGAAGCCCAAAATCCCGACAATGTGGGATTTTATGAAAAGCTTGGGTTTAAAATCGTAAAGCACGAGTATTGGAAGAGTGAAAAAATCCATAATTACTACATGGTTTATGACGGTTCAAAGGAGAAATAATAATGGCTTTTATAAGTGTGTTTGATGTTATCGGTCCCAATATGGTAGGCCCGTCAAGCTCCCATACTGCAGGCGCTGCAACAATAGGTCTGCTTGCGAGGAAAATGATTGGCGAGCAGATAAAAAAGGTTAATTTTGTTCTTTACGGATCATTTGCAAAAACATATAAGGGCCACGGCACGGACAGAGCCCTGCTCGGCGGAATTCTCGGCTTTGCCACGGATGATGTGCGAATCAGGGATTCGTTTGAACTTGCAAAGTGGGAGGGAATAGAGTATTCCTACGAATGCAACGAAACCGAGGAGGAGGTTTACCCCAACACAGTTGATGTTGAGATGGAAAGCGTCAGCGGCAGAAAGCTTGTTGTAAGGGGCGAATCCATAGGCGGCGGAAAGGTAAGGCTTACCAGAATCAATTCCGTAAAGGTTCATTTTACAGGCGAATATCACGCTCTTATTGTAAAATACCGCGACGTGCCCGGTGTTGTTGCGAGCGTTACTACGGTTTTGAGTAATTATGATGTGAATATTGCTTACCTTAGGGTGTTCAGAGAGTCAAAGGGCGGTATTGCCTACACGATAGTTGAATCCGATGAGGAGATAACGGCTGATGCCATTGAGGAAATGAAGAAGAATTCGGTTATTGAAGATATTATGCTTGTAAGGAGATAAGTTTATGGATTTTACAAATGCCTGTGAACTTATAGAGGTTTGCGAAAAAAGCGGTAAATCCGTTGCCGATATAATGAGAGAGCGTGAGGTGGAGCAAGGCGAAACCGATGCCGTAACCGTTGAAGAGAGGATGAAAAAAGCGCTAGAAATAATGCGTGAATCAGCTCACACTCCCATTAAGAGTGCCCTGCGCTCAACAGGCGGACTGATAGGCGGAGAAGCGGCAAAGCTTAATGCTCACAGAATGGCAGGTAAGTCTATTTGCTCGGGTGTGCTTTCAAAGGCGCTTATTTATTCACAGGCGGTGCCTGAAATGAACGCATCAATGGGCGTTATCGTTGCTGCTCCCACGGCGGGTTCAGCGGGCGTTTTGCCTGCGGTGCTTTTTGCGCTGGAGGAAGAATTTGAGTTGAACGATGAAACCGTAATTGACGGTCTGTTTACCGCAGGCGCCGTTGGATATTTACTTATGCGCAACGCTTCTGTTGCCGGTGCACAGGCGGGATGCCAGGCTGAGGTTGGTTCGGCTTCCGCAATGGCGGCAGCGGCGGCGGTTGCCATGATGGGTGGTGGAGTAAGGGAATGCCTTGATGCAGCCTCTGTTTCGCTGAGTAATCTGCTCGGCCTTGTCTGCGACCCGATTGCAGGTCTTGTTGAGGCTCCGTGCCAGAGCAGGAATGCCATAGGCGCTGCGAATGCGCTTACAAGCGCTGAGATGGCACTCAGCGGAATTAAAGCGGTTATTCCTTTTGATGAAATGGCGCAATCTATGTATACTGTAGGCTGTAAGCTTCCCAACGAGTTGAGGGAAACAGCTTTGGGTGGCTGCGCTGCTACTCCTACAGGCTGTGCGCTTAAATGCAAAATCTTCTGCGAAGGTTAATTGAGATTGAAACGGTTTGTGCAATACTAAGCACAGACCGTTTTTTCTGCAATTAAAAAGCCTGTACAGTTTTAGTCTGTACAGGCCGTTTTGGTATAAAACTATATGATTTCAAGAATCTTTTTAAGGTTTTCAAGCCCGGTTGAAATTCCTTCAACGGGGTCTTCCATGCCTTCAAATTCAATGCTTACATAGCCGTCATAGCCGCTTGCTTTGAGGATGGAAAGGCATTGCATAACGGGGATATCGCCGTGGCAGAGAATTGCACCTCTGAGATAGTTGCCGCCTCTGCTCTTAAAGAAGCCGTTGCCGGGGTTGAAGCCGTTGCCGCTCTTGATGTGAAAATCCTTTACATGAACATGCTTTGCGTAGCTTGCAACTCTGCCAACAGCAACAGGGGATGGGTCATCTGCGCAGGCGAAATTACCTATGTCAACAAGAAGACCGAAATTCTTATGTGCAACTGCGTTAACGAGTTTTTCGACTCTCATGCTTTCCTGGCAAAAGAAACCGTGATTCTCCACGGTGGTGGCAATTCCTTTTTCGGCAGCGTATTCGGTTACCGCTCTGCAGCCTTCGGCAAGAATGGGGAGAGCCTGGTCAAAGCCCTTGTATGCCTTTTCGGCGGTTTTGTAGCCGCCTGTTGCATCGTGGCGCATTACCTTAACACCGAGTATTTCGGCAATGTCAACCTTGCGCTTGAGCCTTTCAATTTCAACTTCCGGGCTTTCTGCGTTAAGGAAATCCGCTCCGATGGTGTAGCTTGCAATCGGGAGAGAGATTCTTTCGCTTTCTGCCTTTATGCGCTTTGCAAAATCCGCTTCGCTTTCGCCCTCGGGGGGTTGTAAATCTGTAAATTCAATAGCGTCAAAGCCCATATCTTTTGCAAGCTGCATCACGGTAAGCTGATCGTATTTGCCGCTTGAGAGGAGCTTTGAATAGCTGTAACTGCTTACACAGGTTTTCATGCGGTCATGCCTCCTTAGCAGCCGTGTGATTTAAGGAATTCAACGGCGCTTCTGATGTCTTTTTCGGGGTTGTCGCCCACTTCACGCTCGATGGTGAGGAAGCCTTTGAAGCCGATTTCCTCAAGAGCGTTGAGGTATTCTGCCCACGGAACCTGACCTTCGCCGAGGGGAACTTCAAGATAAGAAGGACCAGTAACGATGGGGTCTTTGGTGAGACCGTAAACAATTTCGGGATCCTTGTAGTAAAGCTGCTTGCCGTCCTTGGCGTGGGTGTGAACTATGTAATCCTTAAGGTTGTGAACTGCCTGAACGGGGTCATCGCCGCATACCATAACGAGATTTGCGGGGTCAAGGTTTACGGCAACGCCTGTTGAATGAAGACCGTCAAGGAATTCCTTGAGCACGGCAGAGGTCTCGGGGCCTGTTTCGATTGCGAAATGAGCCTCTACGCTGTCGGCGTATTCGGCAAGCTCGGCGCAGGCTTCCTGCATGATTTTGTATCTGTCGTGGTTGGGGTCGGAGGGAACAACGCCGATGTGGGTGGTAACAACGTCTGTTCCGAGCTCCTTTGCAAGGTCAAGGATTCTCTTGGATTTTTCGATTCTCCAGGGGTTTTCATCGGGGCGGGTAAAGCCGCCGCCAAGGTCGCCGCAAAGAGCGGAGATTACAAGACCGTTATCCGCAACAAGGCTTCTGAAATCCGCCTTGCTTTGAGCGGTCATGTTTTCGGGAGCCATCTCACCGCTTGTAGCGTAAACCTGAATACCGTTAGCGCCTACAGCCGCCGCTTTTTTAACGGAGGTGACAATGTCGGTACGGAAACTGTTAATTATAACACCAATAGGAAATCTGC
>JAZSIQ010000204.1:0-8018 GCA_045533875.1 Acutalibacteraceae bacterium
CAGAACGACATGGCTACGATCCGACTTCAATAAGCCCACTGTTCTGAATATTCTTGTAGGTGCTAACGAGGGGAGTTACGGATATTTCAATAATCTTACTCCCGATGAAGCGCTGGAACGCTACGAAACAAACTTAAGGGCAATTCTTGAGCTTACACGTAAGGAACTCGGAGATATAAAAATAATATTGTGTGAGCCGTTTTACTGCCCTCTTGATGAGTCAGACCGTTCATACCGCTTTTCTCCTCACCCTGACGGTGTTGAGAAGCCTTTCAACCGTCCTGACAGTAATGACCCGCCGGATTCTGTTACTTACCGTATAGAAGTTAATGAAAAAATCAGAGCGGTTGCGCCCGTAATTGCCGAGGATTTCGATTGCGTTTTTGTACCGCTGTTTGATAAAATCAATGAATTCGCTTCAAAATCCAGAATGGAGTACCTTGTGTGGGACGGCACTCATCCCAGTATAGCGGGGCACATGCTTATAGCTGAGGAATGGATGAAGGCGGTTGAAAAATCAACTTGACAAAATGTCACCTTATAATGTATATTTTAATGAATATTATAATGTAAATGCTATCGAAAGGATGTTTTAATAATGCAGATTTATGATGAACTTGTTGCAAGAGGACTTATTGCACAGGTAACAGACGAAGATGAGATTAAGAATCTTATCAATAACGGAAATGCTGTTTTCTACATCGGCTTTGACCCCACGGCAGACAGTCTCCATGTAGGTCATTTCATGGCTTTGTGCCTTATGAAAAGGCTTCAGATGGCAGGTAACCGTCCTATCGCACTTCTTGGAGGCGGCACCGGCATGATTGGTGACCCCTCGGGCAGAACCGATATGCGCCAGATGATGACTAAAGAAACAATTGAGCATAATATCAATTGCTTCAAGGAGCAGATGTCCCGTTTCATTGAGTTCGGCGAGGGCAAGGCTCAGATCGTTAATAATGCTGATTGGCTTATGAGCCTCAATTACGTTGACGTTCTCAGAGAGGTCGGCGCATGCTTCTCCGTTAACAATATGCTCAGAGCGGAGTGCTATAAGCAGAGAATGGAAAAGGGCTTAAGCTTCCTTGAGTTCAACTATATGATTATGCAGAGCTACGATTTCTACCATCTCTACAAGCACTACGGCTGCAATATGCAGTTCGGCGGCGATGATCAGTGGTCCAATATGCTCGGCGGTACTGAGCTTATCAGAAAGAAGCTCGGCAAGGATGCTTATGCTATGACCATTACTCTTCTCCTCAACTCCGAGGGCAAGAAGATGGGTAAGACCGCTTCGGGCTCAGTATGGCTTGATCCCAAAAAGACTTCACCCTACGATTTCTATAAGTACTGGCGCAATGTAGCTGACGGCGACGTTCTCAAGTGCATCCGTATGCTTACCTTCCTTCCGCTTGAAGAGATTGATGCTATGGATTCCTGGGAAGGAAGTCAGCTCAATAAGGCAAAGGAAATTCTTGCTTACGAGCTTACAAAGCTTGTTCACGGCGAAGAAGAGGCTGAAAAGGCTCAGGCTACCGCAAAGGCACTCTTCGGCGGCGGAGCAGACAGCTCAGATATGCCTTCAACAGTTCTTGCCGATGAAGACTTCCGTGACGGCAAGGCAGATATTCTTACCATGCTTGTAAAGAGCGGCATTGCCAAGTCAAGAGGCGAAGGCAGAAGACTTGTTGAGCAGGGCGGCGTTTCCCTTAATGATGAAAAGGTAACCGATTTTACCCTTTCCCTTACCAAAGAAGAGCTTATTGCCAATCCCGCAGTTATCAAGAAGGGCAAGAAGGTTTACCACAAGATTCTCGCTGAATAATCAAAAAACAGAGATATATTTTAAAAATAAACCGCTCCGTATGGGGCGGTTTTGTTATTGCTAAATCCTGAAACCCTTGATGCATAAGGGCGCAACAAAATGAAGCGTTAAAAATTTACAGAAAAGTAATGACAAAGCGGTATTCCTGTTATACAATGGGGTTGAGGTGATGAACTGTGACTAAAGTTGCCAAAAGCATAAAGCGCCTGCGTATGGAAAAGGGTATGACCCAGGAGGCGCTTGCACGTGAACTGTATGTTACACGCCAGACTGTTTCGGGCTGGGAAAACGGCAGAACTCAGCCTGATATTGAAACTCTCGATTTGCTGGCAAAAACTTTTTCGGTTGATATAGAAGAATTGATTTATGGCAAAAAGAGGAAAACGGAGAAAGAGAATAAAATAGCGCCTTATAAAATCCTGAGCGTTGTATTTGCCGTGCTCGGAAGCCTGTTGCTGAGTGTTGGTGTAGCGGTTGTTTTTGTTCAGGGCTGGCAGGAGTTTCCCGATTTGTTTAAAAAACTGCTTTCGTTCATTCCGTTGCTTATAGGGCAGGCGCTTGGTATTTTTGTTGTTGTCAAAAAGCGCAACAGCATACCGTGGCGTGAGGGCGTGAGTGTTGCGTGGTGCCTTGGCTTTGCGGCAACGCTTGCTCTTGCGGAGAGTATGTTTGCCCTGCGACTGAGCTTTGAGCAGTGCCTGCTTGCCGATGCGCTGATGATACTGCCGATTTTTGTTTTGCTTGATGCCGTAGCGCCCATTGCGGCCTATTATGCGGCGGTAATCGCTTACGGCTATATTGAGGTTACCGACACCGGCAATCCGCTCTATTTTGTCCTTACCTTCTTTTTACTTGTTTTAGGCTTTGCCTATTGCGGATATAAGAATCACAAAAAGCAGACAAAGGATTTGCGCACGGTGTATTCGCTCTGGCTTTCCGTGATTGCAGCATTTGTGTATATTGTTATGACAGGTCTCGGGGTCGAAATGGGCTTTATTGCTCTTGTGGCGGCGTGCTTTATTGCGCTGTATGCCTTTGATGCCAAAGAGAGCGGACTTTTGCCGTTCAAATATTTCGGATTGCTCGGCTCATCGGTTATATCCGTTGTAATAAGCGTGCTGATTAATCCCGAATGGTATGGCGGATATACTTATTCAAACGAGCCTCTTGCTTATACGGGAGTTGTTCTGGCGGCGGCTATACTTACAGGCGGACTGTTTTTGGGCAGAAAAACTCTAAAAGAGAATAAACTGAAGCTCATCTTTTGTGCGAGCGCATCGGTTTGTGCCGTGTGTTCATGCATCGGTGATATACTGTCTTTAAACGATTCTGTTTTGCTTTGCATTATAGCAACTGCCGCTGTTTTTGTGCAGGCAGGCTCGCTTATAGCGCAGGGAGCAACAGAAAACAGATTCGCACCGCTCAATCTCGGTATGCTGATGATTTTTTCAACCGTCATTTCCGTTGCGGTTGCGTTTGAGTTTGAAGTAATCGGTTACGGCTTGCTTTGTTCGGCATTGGGTGCGCTGCTGCTCTTGATTAATTCTATTCTTTCACGCAAGATGCGCCGTCTTAAGGCTGAAAAGGAGGGCGAGAATAATGAGGAATAAACGCATAATTGCAGCTTGCCTTGCTGTTGTTGTACAGCTTGCCCTGATTTTGGGCTTTGTGGCTCATACAAGCTTGTTTAACCGCAACTTCGAGGAAAGTACCGCATTTTATAAAATCCCCGTAGACAGCGCCTGCTGGCTTGGAGACCAGGCATATTTCAGCGAGACACGTGAGTTCAGAGGCGTGGGAAGGTACTGTGAGCTTACAACGGATGAAAACGGTGTTACAATACCTGTATTCACGGATAAAAAGCCTGACGGCGATAATTACGTTGAAAATCCTTTCAGACGTGCAGGGCAGTTTTTTGAATGGAATCTTTACCTGTTTTATGAATCGGATTGTCCTCCATTCTACGGCGAGGATATAATGCAGGTGCCCTTTGAAAGCGAGGACTTCTGGCTGCGTCAGGGCGAGCCGTATGAGGGATACGTAGAGATTAAGGTCTACAAAGGGGAAATGAAAGTTACGGGGACCTGCATAGACGGGCTCGAGTTGGGCGAATTTGTTGAGCGTCAGGCTAAGTATTATTCGGATTCACAGTATTAAGCTATAAAGAACGGGCTGTCTCGTTTGCAGAGACAGCCCGTTTTTAAATTATATATCTTTTGCTTTTGATTCGCAGTAGATGCAGCGGTAGGTTTTGCTCTCGCGGTCAGTGAGCTTGAAAACATGGGGAAGCTCCTGCTCTATTGAAGTGATGCAACGGGGATTTTTGCACTTTATTACGTTGGTAACCTTTTCAGGCAAGCCGAGCTTTTTCCTTTTGATTACAACGCCGTCTTTGATGATGTTTACGGTGATACCGGGGTCGATATAACCGACAACGTCAAGGTTAAGGTCAATAGCAGCATCAATCTTAAGGATATCCTTTTTGCCCATTCTTTTACTGTCTGCATTTTTTATAATGGCAACGGAGCACTCAAGCTCATCAAGGTTAAGAACTCTGTAAAGCTCCATGATTTTGCCGGCTGTGATATGGTCAAGCACAACGCCGTTTGTAATAGGATTTATCTGCATAGTTCTTACTCCTCTCAGTCAATTTCAAGCAGCTTGAGAATAAGTGCCATTCTTATGTATTTGCCGTTTGCCGCCTGCTCGAAATAGCACGCTCTGCTGTCGTCGTCAACCTCAACGGCGATTTCATTTACTCTGGGCAGGGGATGAAGAATGCAAAGGTCATCCTTGGCATTCTGGAGCTTTTCAAGGGTTAAAATGTAGCTGTCCTTAAGTCTGATATAGTCAGCCTCGTTGAAGAAACGCTCACGCTGAACTCTTGTCATATAAAGAATATCGAGCTCAGGCATTACCTTGCTAAGTTCGGTTGTTTCATAAATGGAAACGCCCTTTTCGAGCATATCGGTTCTGAGATACTCGGGGATTTTAAGCTCGGGAGGGGATATGAGAATGAAGCGTACGTTCTTGTATCTTGCAAGAGCGCCCATAAGGGAATGGACTGTTCTGCCGAACTTAAGGTCACCGCAAAGACCTACCGTAAGACCGTCAAAGCGATTTTTCTTGCGCATAATGGTGAGAAGGTCGGTAAGAGTCTGCGTGGGATGATTGTGACCGCCATCGCCTGCATTGATAACGGGGATACCCGCTTTGTAAGATGCAACAAGGGGAGCGCCTTCCTTGGGGTGGCGCATTGCAATAATGTCGGCATAACCGCCTATGATTCTTGCGGTATCTGAAACGCTTTCACCCTTTGATGCTGAGCTGCTTGTAGCTTCGGAAAATCCGAGAACGTTGCCGCCTAGCTCATACATAGCCGCTTCAAAGCTGAGGCGAGTTCTGGTGGAGGGTTCATAGAAAAGTGTTGCGAGCTTTTTATACTTGCACTTTTCACGGTATTTGACGGGGTTTTCAATTATATCGTTTGCGGTGGCGATGAGTTCATCAATTTCCTGAGTTGATAAATCAAGAATGTCTATAAGATGCCTCATTTAGAGCCTCCGATCCAGCTTTCATCGCTCGGATTGTTACGGAAAGCAATGAGCCTTGCGATATCTTCTTTTTCAATATAGCCTTCTTCTGCGGCAACCTCAGCGATAACATCGAAGTTTGTAAGGCTTACATTCTTAACGTTTGCTACTGTAAGTCTGTCAAGACCCTTCTGCATATTGTAGGTGAAAATGCTAACGATTCCGAGCACTTCTGCGCCTGCATCTCTGAGAGCGTCAACAACCTCGATAACGCTGCCGCCTGTTGAGATAAGATCTTCAATAACAACAACCTTGGTGCCGGGCTCCATTTTACCTTCTATCTGATTCTGTCTGCCGTGGTCCTTTGCGCCTGAGCGGACATAGCCCATGGGGATGTCCATAAGGTGAGCGGCAATTGCAGCGTGAGCAATGCCTGCGGTGCTGGTGCCCATAAGCATTTCACATTCGGGATAATTTGCCTTTACTGTGTCGGCAATGTACTGTTCAACGATTTTTCTCTGAGCAGGGGCGGAGAGGATAAGTCTGTTGTCGCAGTAAACGGGGCTTTTGATGCCGCTTGCCCAGGTAAAGGGCTCCTGTGGACGGAAGAAAACCGCACCTATTGAGAGGAGAGCTTTAGCTGTGTTTTTTTGAATTTCCATAATTGCATTCTTCCTTTCTGTATATAAAGCTTAAATTTTAACCGATGAATTCTGCGCAGCAGCGGCGGTATGCTGCTACGGGGTCTGCGGCAGCGGTAATGGGTCTGCCTACAACGATGTAGTCGGAGCCGATTTCCTTTGCCTTTTCGGGGGTGGTAACTCTTACCTGGTCGCCGATGTCGCCGTCAGCAAATCTTACACCGGGAGTAACGGTGTAGAACTGCTTGCCGCAAGCTTCCTTAACGCTTGATGCTTCAAGGGGAGAGCAAACAACGCCGTCAAGCCCTGCGTTCTGAGCGTTCTGAGCGTATTTAACAACAACCTCTTCAATGGGTCTGTCAATAAGAAGGTCGGATGTCATGCGCTCCTGGCTGGTGGATGTAAGCTGAGTTACGGCGAGGAGAATGGGTCTTGTTCCGTCCTCTCTCATAAGACCTTCGAGAGCTGCTTCCATCATGGCGATGGTGCCGGTTGCGTGCAGGTTACACAAATAAACATCAAGATTTGAAAGAACGCTCATTGCCTTCTTTACGGTGTTGGGAATGTCATGAAGTTTTAAATCAAGGAAAATCTTGTGGCCTCTTTCTTTGATTTCCTTAACAATCTGAGGACCTTCTGCATAGAAAAGCTCCATACCGATTTTAACAAAGGGCTTTTCCTCTGTGAACTTTGCAAGAAAATCCATGCAGTCCTTTTTGCTGCTGATATCTCATGCGATGATTACGTGTTTACCCATTAGTGTGCTCCTCCTATTATATCTTCAAGATTATTGATTGAATATTTCTGCATTACCTCAGGCAATGCTTCGATTATATTTTTGCAGGCATAGGGGTCAACGAGATTCTGAGCGCCGATTTGTACCGCTGTAGCGCCCGCAAGCATCATTTCTATAACGTCCTGAGCGCTTGATACGCCGCCCATGCCGATTATTGGAATTTTAACCGCTTCATATACCTGATAAACCATTCTCAAAGCTACGGGGAAAATTGCACTGCCTGAGAAACCGCCCATTTTGTTAGCTATTACGGGCTTTTTGGTTTTGAGATTTATTCTCATGCCGAGCATGGTGTTTATGAGGCTGAGTCCGTCAGCGCCTGCTTCCTCACAAGCCTTTGCAATGCTGACTATATCGGTTACGTTGGGGGTAAGCTTAATGAAAACAGGCTTTGTTGTAACTGCTTTTACAGCTCTCGTGATTTCTGCCGCCGCTTCGGGGGATGTGCCGAAGCTCATACCGCCGTTGTGTACGTTGGGGCAGCTTACGTTTACTTCAAGCCAGCCCACCTCTTCGCACTTATCAAGTCTCTCGCAGGTGTAGGCGTAATCCTCGACTGCAAAGCCGCTGACGTTTGCCATGACCTTCTTATGGAAGCATTTCTTCATTTTCGGAAGCTCTTCGGAGATAACCTTTTCAACTCCGGGATTCTGAAGTCCGACGGCGTTGATCATTCCCGCGTAGCACTCGGCGATACGGGGAGTGGGGTTTCCGAAGCGGGGATCCTTTGTGGTTCCCTTGAAGGAGAACGTGCCGAGCACGTTTATATCATAGAGCTCTGCAAACTCATAGCCGTATCCGAAGGTGCCGCTTGCGGGGATGATAGGATTATCAAGCTCTATACCGCAAAGATTAACGCTTAATTTTCCCACAGTATCTCCTCCTTTTCCAGCACGGGGCCGTCCTTGCAGATTCTCTTATATCCCGTAACGGTCTTGCAGGAGCAGCCCATACAAGCACCGAAGCCGCATCCCATACGCTCTTCAAAGCTGAACTGACCCGATGTGGCAGAAGCTTTGTAAACAGCCTTCAGCATAGGCTCGGGACCGCAGGTATAAAAATATGTATAGTCTGTGTCGCGCATAGCGTCGGTGACGAATCCCTTGACGCCATAGCTTCCGTCGACTGTGGTGACGGTGACGTCGGCCCCGAGAGCCTTGAAGTCATCCTCACAGAATACCTCGCTCTCCTTATTGAATCCGAGGATCACGGAGACCTTTTTG
>JAZSIQ010000061.1:0-8974 GCA_045533875.1 Acutalibacteraceae bacterium
GCATTTATCTCGGATGTGCTGAAAACTGTCCGAAAAGAGAAAACCAACAAAAATATAGAAATTAAAAAAGAGAGGTAAATAAATGAATATCGAAGATAATTTTATTAACACCCTGTTTGATAAAACAGAAGAAACTAAACCTGCAACTACAGAAATTGTAAGTATGGCTGTAAACAAAATTGTGCCGAATTTCAAAAATCCGTACAAGTGCCGTGAGGAAGATATGAAGCCGTTGGAAGACAGTATCCGTGAAAACGGCATTATTCAGCCTCTTATGGTAAGAAAAGACGATAAAGCGGAAGAGTATGAAAGCGTTTCAGGACACAGAAGATACCTTGCAGCAACAAGACTTGAAATAGCAGAGGTTCCCGTTGTTGTGTTGGACATAAGCAAAGAAGAAGCAGACATTATCCTCGTTGACAGCAACCTGCACCGAGAGCATATTCTTCCGTCGGAAAAAGCCTTCGCTTACAAGATGAAAATGGATGCACTTAAAAAGCAGGGAAAACGAACAGATTTAACTTCGGACCCACCGGGTCCAAAGTTGAGCTCTGCAGAAAAAATCTCACAGGACAGCGAAGACAGTGCAACTCAAATCAAAAGGTATATCCGCCTAACTAACCTTGAAAAGCCGATTCTTAACCTTGTGGATGAAGGCAGAATTGCAATGCGACCTGCAGTTGAAATCTCATATCTTACTCCCGAAGAACAGATGATGATTTTTGAAACCTATGAAAGTGATGAGGTTACACCTTCACTTGCACAGGCACAGAAATTGCGAAAGCTCTCGGAGCAGAATCAGCTTAATGCTGATACAGTGTTAGCAATTTTAACAGCACCAAAACCCAATCAGGCTGAGGCTATTAAAATCCCCGAAGAACGTATCAATAAATTCTTCGGTAAGAATTACACCAAGCAACAGAAAGAAGAGCATATCTTAAAAGCTCTGGAATATTACCAAAAATATCTTCAGCGTCAGCGTAACAGGGATGCGAGGTGAGTAAAATGAAAAATGTATTTCCCGATAACAAAAGCATATTTGTAGTACCGCCTGAGCCTATTGATGAAAATGAGCTTACAAGTCTTTCTGATATTATGGCATCCCGCAGTGATGAAGCTGTTGTTGACCGTAGTAAAACACGTCGCTTCGGTGAAGAGACTTTCCAAATGAAAATCGGCGGAACAACCTATGAGGTTTCTACTCATTTTAATCCTAAAGGCAGGCAGTGTATTTTTGAGCAGTTCAAAGAACTGATTTTAGCTGAAAAATTATTATAATATCACACATTTGAAAAAAGACAATCGGACATTGTAAAATGTGAATATCCTTGCGATGTCCGGTTGTCGGAAAGGAGAATATTTAATGACAACTGCAACAAATATTTCAGGACAAACAATAAATGATGAATTAATTACGGCTCTTTACTGCCGTCTTTCAGTTGAAGATATAAAGGATGATAAATCCAAAAAGAAGAACGGCAGAGAAGATGAGTCAAACAGCATATCCAATCAGAAACAAATTTTGCTTGACTACTGTAAAAAACACGGATACAAAAACACAATGTTTTTCATTGATGACGGTATTTCGGGCACAAGCTTTGACAGAAGCGGATTTAACCAAATGCAACAAATGGTCGAAGAAGGTAAGATTTGCAGAATCATAGTAAAAGACCTGTCACGATTTGGTCGTGAGCAGGTCGAAGCAGGCAGATTAACGCAAATTGTATATCCGTCACTCGGTGTAACATTTATTTCAATTCAAGAAAATGTAAACAGTTCCACGGGGGACGGTATGGAGATGTTGCCGTTCTATAACATCTTTAACGAATGGTATGCCGCACAAACCTCAAAGAAAATCCGTGCTGTATGGCAGTCGAAAGCTAACAACGGTAAAAGAGTATCTTCTACTGTACCTTTTGGTTATGTGAAAGATTCAACAGATAAAGAGAAGTGGCTTATTGATGAACCTGCGGCAGAGGTTGTACGAAAAATATATGATTTGTGTCTTGCAGGGCGAGGACCTCTGCAAATTGCTCGTATATTGGAGGCAGAACAAATCTTGATTCCGTCAGCATATTATGAATCTGTCGGCAGAAAACATTCACAAAAAGTTCCAGCAAACCCTTACAGATGGGAGCAAAAGACAATTGTTCACATTCTTGAAAACAGACAGTACACAGGTTGTGCAGTAAACTTTAAAAGTACAACTGTCAGTTACAAGGTTCATAAGGTAATCCATAACCCCAAAGAAGAGTATCAAATAATACCTGATATGCAAGAACCTATCATTAGCGAAGAAAAGTGGTTAAGGGTTCAGGAACTCCGTGAAAACCGTCGCAGACCCACTGCCACAGGTAGAACAAGTTTATTCTCGGGCTTGGTTTATTGCTATGATTGTGGTGCTAAATTACACTTCTGTGCAGCTAAAAGTCTGAATAAAAATCAGGAGTTTTTCAGATGTGCAAACTACAAGGATGGCAGAGGCGGAACTTGCAAAATCCATTATATCCGCAATATTGTACTTGAAAAGATTGTACTTGAAGCTATACGAAATTTAGCAGAATTCATCCGCTATAACGAAAAGGTCTTTTTGTATATGATTGCAAAGCAGAATGATGCCATGAGAAAAGCAGAGTATGAAAAGCTTAAAAAGACTGTTGCTGACGGTGAAATCCGAATAAAAGAGTTAGACCGTCTTATCGAAAAGGTTTATGAGGACAATGCTCTTGGCAGAATAGATGATGACAGATACCGAAAACTGATGGCAAAATATGAGCGAGAGCAAAAAGAACTTGCCGTAACTGTTTCAGAAGGTCAGGAAACATTGAAGTCTGCTGAGCAGAAATCTGTTGATTTAAGGTTACTTCTTCGCACTTTCAGAGAGATGACGGATATACAAGAGCTTACACCGACACTTGTCAATTCACTTGTTGAGCGCATTGAGGTTCATAACAATGATAAGTCAAGCGGTCACTGTTTTGTAAAGGTGGATATTTATTTTACAGGTGTCGGAATGATTTGTATTCCGACAGAGGAAGAAGTTATTGCTATGATGGAAGAAGCAAGAAAGAATCCGCAGGAATACCGCATTGTAGCTTAACAAAGAGAAAAACGGTGCAACCCCTAAACGGGGTTACACCGTATCTCTCAAAAAACATCCTTATGGGGCGTGCCCATTAAACCGAGTCTGTGTTTTTTTGCTTAAATTCTTTTTGTTTGTTTTATAAACGCTTTATCTTTTTCAGGTATTCCCGATTTGTCGGTAATGTATCTTTGAACTTACATGGTTTTGTCATCGTCCAGGAGGACAAAATATTCATGTTTCAGGTTACCGGCTTCGGCACGGATTTTGCTGACAATGCCGCTTGATATAATTTCACGTGCGAATTTTTCAGCATTGCCGTTTTCGCCTGTGTAATAAATGTTTATTGTAATTGCCGGGATTAGTTGATTCTTACAACAAGGTCGCTTTCAGGGTAACAGCAGCAAGGATGAATGAAGCTGAACTGCATATCGGCTATGCGGCGTCTGTCTTCACCCTCGGGGATATAAATCTTACCGCTTACAAGCTTGCTTCTGCAGAAACCGCATTCGCCTGTGTGGCATCTTGCAGGAACTTCTATACCTGCACGCTCAAATGCGCAAAGCACGGTTTCGTTGCTGTTTGCCTTGATTACCGATTCTTTTGCGCGGTTGATAACCTTGATGCTGAATTCTCTGGGTTCTTCATCAGCTTTCTTGCCTGAGGAGAAAACTTCAAAGCGGATATACTTCTTTTCTTTTTCCAGCTTGGGAAGCTCGGTTTCAAGATATTTATACATGCCGCCGGGTCCGCATACAAAGATGCTGTAATTTTCCCCGGGAGCGTATTTCTTAATGATATCTGCGCCTACGAAGCCCTTTTCATAGCCTTCCTCGTCACTGTCGCTCAGAACGTAAACAACGTTGATTTTTTCGTTTTTCTCTGCAAGAGAGTCAAGCTCTGCTTTGAAAAGGATTTCATCTGATGCTCTGCAGCCGTAAAGCAAAGTAAGGGCACAGTCCTCATCACCGTTGTCTATTGCTCTTGCGAGTGAAAGGAAGGGGGTGATACCGCTGCCGCCCGCAACAGCTACGATGTTTTTGGCATCTCTCAAGGGAGAATACGTGAGATTTCCTTCGGGAGCGTAAGCAGTAACTTCATCGCCGACTTTCCAGTTATCAAGGATATAATCGGAAACAAATCCGTTGGCAATGCGCTTGACGGTAATCTGATATTCGCCGTTCAATGCGCTTGCTGGAGAAGATGCAATTGAATATGAACGGGTAACAACGGAGCTGCCTATCTCAAGCTTAAAGGTAAGGTACTGGCCTGCCTTGAAATAAGCAAGAGGAGCGGCCTTGCTTTTGAGGTAATAGCTCTTTGCAATGCCTGCGTGCTCTTCAATTCTGCTGATTACAAGCTTCTGCTCTTTGGGATGAAGGCTTTTTGCAACCTTGTTTACGCCGAAATCATCGGTACGGGTAGGTAAAACTGCCGGAGCACTGTTTACAAACTGCTTTCTTTCAATTAAAAACTTTACTGTATTTACACTGTCCTTAAAGTTACCGTTTACAGAAAACTTTTTCTTGCTCATTATTTTACCTCCTTTTCCATAGCGAGGATTGCAGCCTTTGCCGCCATGTCGCCTGTTGTATAGCTGGGTGAATAGCCCATGTGTCTTGTGGTATAACCGCCGGCAAAATAAAGACCGGGGATACCCTTCTCCATAAGATCAAAAACAATTCTTTTAACGATGCCGTCTTCCTTGCTTGCCTCGTATCCGTAAATGGTTCCTGCGGGAGCGTCGGTATAACGGGCATAGGTCATGGGAGTTGCGATTTCGATTTCTTCAATATAATCCCTGATTGCAACACCTGTTGCTTTTTCAAAATTATCAATCATCTTTTCTGCGAAGGCAGTCTTGGTCTTGTGGTAATCCTCAACGGCAACCTTGCTCCATTCGTCGCCTGCAAAAATCGAGGTCATATAAAGGATGCTTGTGCCCTCGGGAGAGCAATCGTCAAAAGCTCTGTTGAGACAGACGGTTGCCTGAACGTCGTTTGTAGCGATGTTTTTGCTCAGCTCGTAGCATCTTCTGTTGTCGTTGGTGGGGTAGATGAAATAGGTGTGGTTATTAAGACCGAGTTCATCCGCAGAGCGGTTAAGGCCGATAAATACAGCAAAGCCTTTTGCGCCGAGAGTTTTAGCATTTACTTCTTTCTTGAACTTCTCGGGCACGTTCTTTTCGGGAATAAGCTTGGTGAAAGCATTATAGGGTGATGCGTTGCAGATAACAGCCTTGGCATTTACCTGAGTACCGTCATCAAGAATAACACCTGTTGCCGCGCCGTTTTCTATGATTATTTCCTTAACGCTTGTGTTGAACCAAGCCTCACCGCCGTTTCCGGTAAATGCCTCAAGCAAAGCGGTGCTTATCTGATGGCTTCTGCCTCTGGGGATAACAGCGCCGTCAATAATATATGAATGAAGCATGGTGAAATAGTGGATAACGTTGAGCTCGTCCGTAGGCTGACCGAGGTAGCACCAGTATCCGTTAAGGATATCTCTTGTTTTCTGTGTTGTGCCGAAAGCTTTGAGCACTTCATCAACAGAATAGTTTGCAACCTTGAGGAATTCTGTATGCTCGGAAAAGATTTCTTTAATCATTGAGGGCTTGAAATCCTGAATGTCGCTTACGAAGTCAAGAGTTTTCTCAATGCTTTCAATAAGATCGAAAATCTTTGAAACAACGGCAGAGGAGCCTGGATCGTATTCCTCAAGCTTGGATATAAAGGCATCCTTGCCCAGAGGCATTAAATAGTCGCACTTTTCGGTTTCATCAAGGGTGAGCAATCTGTATGCTTCATCAAGCTTGACCCACTCGATTTTATCTGCTGCGCCGACTTCGCTGAAGATTTTAAGCAGAGGAGATTTGCCTGTAATGGAGCCGACACCGCAAAGCTCATGAAGGGATGCTTCAAACTCGAATCTGCCCCTTACAAAGCTTGTAGCAAAGCCGCCGGGAAGATTGTGGCGCTCGATAAGAAGCGTCTTTTTGCCCTCTTTGGCAAGGCGTGCCGATGCCACAAGACCGCCGTTTCCGGCGCCGATAACAACTGCATCATAGTTTTTTATCATATTTCCACTTCTTTCATAAATAATATTTTGCATAATAAATAAAGCATATCATATTTACCATAAACTTACAAGGATATGCGCTGGCAAAAAACACTTATATTGACCTTCTTTTGAAAAGATTTTCAAAAGTATTCATTCTTTAACTCCTATCTGAAGCTCGTCTGCGTATTCTTTCATAGCTTCAATGCAGATAGCCGCAACCTCTTTTACTTCCATACCGAGCAATTCACAGCCCTGCTTTATGAGCTCACGGTTGCACTTTGCGGCGAACTTTTTATCCTTGAACTTTTTCATAAAGCTTGAAATTTCCATATCCGTTATGCCTGCGGGGCGCATCCTTGCGGCTGCCTGAATAATGCCGGTGAGCTCATCAACGGTAAAAAGCGATTTTTCCATATTTGTTAAGGGCTCAACGTCGTTTCTCAGGGTGTAGCCGTGGGAGAGAATTGCACGGATTTCCTCCTCGGAAACACCTGCATTTCTCAATGGGTCTGCGGTGTGCTCAAGGTGCTCGTCAGGGTGCTGCTCATAGTCGTAATCGTGCAGGTATCCTATTGCCATCCAATGCTCTTTGTCTTCGCCGAAATGCTCTGCAAGTCCTCCCATAGCAACCATAACGTTTTTAGCGTGGAGAATAAGGTGAGGCTCGGTTGTGGTTGATGAAAGAAGCTCTTTTGCTCTGTCTAACGTCAGCATTTTATTTTCTCCTTTGTTTGTGTATGGAATAATTATAATTGCGTTGAATCGCTGTGTCAATATCGGCTTATAAATCAAGCGGCTGTCTTTTTACGGACAGCCGCCTTTGAGTTTAATATGTGATTGTGTAATCCTTTATGAACGTTAAGCCTATGCTTGCGTTGTGCGTTCCGAAGAGGTTGACCGTGATATCAAGAAGAAGGGGCGTGGCATAAGCTATGTGAACAACTCTGCCTGTGGATTTGTCGATTATAGCTTGAATCTCACAGCTGTAATAGTTTGTTGAAAATTTTTCAACAAACGAAGCCTTTTCGGCAACCTCAGCACTTTCTATTACATCACAAACAGAGCCTACACCTTTGCCTGCAACGGGATTCTCTTCATTTTTGAGTTGAATATGAACGATATAGGTATCACCCACATCGTTGCAAGATGCATCGGCAACCGCATCGGGAGTGAGGCGGCTGACGTAGCTTCGATTGGGAACGAGGAATTCGGAATAGATTTCTTCCCTTGTTGAGTAAACTATCGGGTCGGTATCGTCCTTAAGGAATGTTTCCATAAGGGCTTTTGCGGTAGAGTCAAGTCCTGCAGGCACTACGAGATTTTCAGTATCCGCAATGCGCCTTTCATAATTTTTTACAACTTTTGAAGCTTCGGGCTTGATTCTGTTTGCACTTTCGTTAAAGAACTCAACAATTTCGGGGATTCCCTGAGGCAAAGCCTCGCTTGAGGTTGTTTCTTCATCGGCAGGAGCGGCTGAGGACGTTTCATCCTGATACGTCGATTGGGGCAGAGTGGTCTGTTGCGAGGTGGTTTCAGTCTGAGTGTGTGAAACTGCCTGAGTGGTTGCGGTGGTTTCGGGAGAATCGGTCTGCTCTTTTGTGCCGCAGCCTGAAAACATCATAAGGAGTATAAAAGAGAGTGCGCACACGGCAGCCGCAACGGAGAATTTTCCTTTTGCCATAAACATTACCTCTTCTTTTATTATTTCTTGGCTTTCTTTACCTTGTTGAGCATAGCGTTGATTTCAAGAATCTGCTCCTTGGTGAATTTGCCGCCGAGCATAGAGAATACACGCTTAACGGTGAAGCCCTTTGCCATGCCGTATACGTTTTTAATCATACTTACGTTGAGCTGGAAGCCTGCAACCTCAAGAGCGCCGCCCTTCTTTTTGCCTGAACCGTCTTTGGGCTTGCCTGAGGTCATGACGTTTTTAAGCTTAAGAAGGATTTTCACCATAGCCAATTTACCGCCGAAGGTGGACATGATATCACCGATAGTGTCGTTGATTGAATATCTTCCGTCAGGAGTGTTGATTTCAAACCAGTTGATAACTCCGCCTTCTTCTTTCATGATGTAGGCCTCGTTGGGAGTATCGACCTTGCGAATTACGCCTGAATCCTCAAGGCCACCTGCTTTGACGGTGAGTGCGGTTTCGCCTTCGTTTTTAACCTCGAAATAGAAGAACGGATATTTACCTTTTGCTTGTTTGCCCACGCTTACTCCGTTTGCGAAAAGCTCAACCTCGGCGCAGTTTGAGTAAACCGTAACCTTTGTTACATCCTCGACTCTGTCAATGTATCGCTTGCCGCAAAGATGAACCATGGGCTTGTCGGAGAGCCATGCCTGATAAGCGTAGAAGGAATCCTTTTTATATTTTCTGTCAAAGGTAACAAGTCCTTTATGGTTCATGCCGTTTTCGCCGCCTTCGGCACGTGCATCGGCAGCAAAGTCAAACATATTCCATACATGAGTTGCCCAGAGATAGGGGCGGTCAGCAATTTGCTTTATAAGCTCCTCATGGTAATAAGCCTGATATTCCTCGGTATCGTCGCCCTGAACGGGGGTGGAGGTATGCCAGTCAAGCGCTTCGCAGCCGTATTCGCTTATGCCGATGGGCTTTTTGGGGTATTTCTTATGAAAATCGTCAAACCAAGGGCCGTTCATTTCAGTTGAGCCGCCGTACCAGCCGAAATAGTGGTTATAGGAAAGAACGTCGCTGATGTGAGCATATTCTGCATCAATTGCGCACATTGAAACAGCGGCAACGGTGGTGGGGCGGGTTTCGTCCATATCGTGGCAGAGCTCGTTGAGCTTTTTGTGATTTCTTATAAG
>JAZSIQ010000187.1:0-6188 GCA_045533875.1 Acutalibacteraceae bacterium
ATTAAAAGCCCACAAATCCTCAATTGAGCCTCCGCCTCTTCCGAGAATTATAACATCGGCTGCCTTGTGTTCATTCATGGCACGCAAAGCCTGAACTATCTCGGGTGCCGCTCGGTCACCTTGCACGGTAACGGGGCAAAACACCATTTCTGACGCAGGGAAACGCCTTAAAAACACATTTATTATATCCCTTACTGCCGCTCCGGTAGGCGAAGTTATTACACCCACCCTTGAAGGGCAGAAGGGTATTTCTTTTTTGTTTTCAGCATCAAACAGCCCCTGCGCCGCAAGCTTTGCTTTTAACTGCTCAAAAGCCACGCTTAATGCGCCCGCACCGTCAGGCTGCATATCGTCAATATAAAGCTGATACTGCCCGTCACGCTCAAAAACGGACACCCTACCTTTTACGATTACTCTCATGTTATTCTCGGGCACAAACTTAAGACGTTCGTTCGCCGAGCGGAACATAACCGCTTTTATGGCGGCGGATTCATCTTTAAGAGTCATGTAATAATGACCCGTTTTGTAGTGATTTGTGAAATTGGAGATTTCACCGCAGATAAAAACACTCTGCAAATTGAAATCACCGTCAATCAGGGATTTGATATACCTGTTCAGCTGACTCACGCTGAGAACCGCAGAAGTGCTCATTGCCTCTTTCTCCTCTCATAAGCAAGCAGAGCGGTACCTGCGGCATTGTCGCAGGAGAATTCGGGCGCAGCAAAAAAGCCCGAATATTTTTTCTTAAGCTCATTTCTGATTATTGAATCGGACACAACTCCCCCGGCATACACCAAAGGAAGCCTGCCGTATTTATCAAGCGCACAAGCGGTCATTTTATCAAGAGCAACAGTGATGCACTCAATACAAAACCTTGCAACATCACATTGATTTTCGCCACAGTCAAGCATCTTTTTGCATTGATTTTCAATACCTGACAAACTGCAGCAACCGTCTTTGAAATAAACCTTAGGCTTATATGTTTTGTTGCTTTGAAGAGCAAGCTTTTCAAGCTCAGCTCCGCACGGAAATCCCAAGCCCATAAGCACACCTGCACGGTCAACAGCCTGTCCCGCATTCAAATCGAGTGTTCCACCTATTATTTCGGCATTAAAGCCATCACAGTCATCGGGGGTTACAAAAAGCATTTCGGTAGTTCCGCCCGACACATGAAAGGCTATAAATTCGCTTTTATGCAATTCTTCAAACTTGCCGCAGGAATAAAGAGCTGCCGCTATATGGCCGCACTGATGAGAAAACCCGTAAACAGGCACGCCGCTCGCCGCTGCGATACAATGAGCCGCATTCACTCCAACAGAAAAGCAAGGCATATAAGACCCCTGCGCATTCCTCGGCTTTTCTGACACACCCACGGCATCAATCGCCCCCGGTGAAACGGAAAACAGCTCTTCAATAAGCCCCCAAAGCTGAGCGGTATGATGAAAAACCGCATCGCTCTGGCGAAGTCCTTTTTCACCGCTCTTAACTGGCAAAAGTTTTTTGCGCTGAATTATCTCACCCGTTTCACTGTCATAAACAGCGGCGGAGGTGGTGTAATTGCTTGTATCAATACCAAGTATACGCATTATTCACCGGCACTTTCGAGGTTTCTGGCTACTGTACCGAGGATACCGTTAACGAAAGAATACTCCTCGTCCGAAGCATACTTACGGCAGAGTTCAACCGCTTCGTTGATGGAAACGCCGGCAGGGATATCATCCCTGTAAAGCATTTCGCATATCGCAAGACGAAGCACCGCAAGGGATACTCTGGAAATTCTGTTTTTGCGCCAGCCGATTGCGTGTTTTTCAATCAGAGCGTCAATTTCCTCAAGCTTGTCCCATGCCTGAATTGCAAGGGAATTTGCAAATTCGTCATCCTCAATGGTGCCGAATTCTATGTTCATATCAATAATTTCTTTCATACCGGTTTCTGCATGAAAGGATTTTTCAAACAGCAGAGCAAACGCCTGCTCTCTGGCTTCTCTTCTTGTCATAAAGCCCTCCGTCACATATGAATCCACAGCGCAAAAGCCGATGACACCCCCTACGGAGCATCATCAGCGCCGCTGTGCTTATTATATTATAACATAAATTTTAAAATACTCAACTGTTTAATTCAATTATTGTTATATTTTTATTATCAAATCCAGTCTGACTGAGCATAATTTCCTGAATCTGCACCGCTCCGGCAGAATCCAGTTTGCCTTTTTCCACAATAACCTGCGCCGCATCACCGTTTAAGGTTACTATGGCTTCGCACCCGAGTTTGGCGGTTATAAGGTTTTCCGTATCCCCTTCAAGCACCAGATTTTCCGCAAGTTCATTGAGCTTCTCGGTGGCATCCTTCACAGCCTGAGCATCGGAATCCGCAGAGCCGATAACCGCATTGAGCATCTCCGCCGCTTCATCATGAGCACTCTGACGCTTAAGGCGTGCCCCGGCAAAGTACTCGGCAGTTTTGTTATCCGCCTCGGTCACTTCGGATGAAATAACATACCTTGCTTCACCGAGCTTTGCAGATTCATCATCCGTCTGGGTTGCAGTTACGCTCACCTCAACTCCCGTTGATAAACTCTCGGGCTTTGTGTAGTACCAGTTGACAAACACCGCCGCTCCGAGCGCTACAATAAGAGTTGCCATAAGAAGCTGTCTTTTTTTGATAATCATAGTGTTCCCTCCGTTTACAATTTATCTTTTCATCTGTGCCACGCTTACACGTGCCGCACTTATGCCAAGCACCGCCGTAACCGCCTGAACAATGCTCTGCTTTACCGAAAACTCATTGCCGCCCTCACACACCACGGCAACACCCCGTATTTCAGGCTCAACGGTTTTAACTCTGACCGCCTGACCGTCAACAATAACATATTCGCTTTTTTCTTTTATACTTTTATCGCCGTCTGCTTCGTTATCGAGTGACGAATCCGAATCCCTCGCAAAAACCTGTTCCTCTCCGCTTTCAAGAGTAATCATGACCTTCACAGCACCTGCACCCTCAATGTCGGAAATCAAATCGCACAATCTGTTTTCAATATCAGCTACATACTCATCGGATGTACTGTAACCTTGCGACGTTTTTTCGGACAAAGCAGTCTTTTCTTCCTCACCCGTGAAAGTGCTTGCAACAAGCGCCGCAGCTGCACACAATGCCATAACAATAACGGGAATGAGCCTCGCATCAATCTTCAGCCTGTCGCCAAGTTTTGAAATGCATTCTTTGGTTTTTTCATAAGCCGTTCGCGCATTCACTGTATTTTCACCTCCACAGGTATTCCTGTTTTTTGTTCAACGGCGCTCTTTACCATCCCTGAAAGATGAGCATACCGTTCTTCAAGAAATATACAGATTGAGCTTATATTTATGCATCCGTAATCCTGAACATCAGCTTTAACGCTGATGCTGTCTGCCTGCACGCCGAGCGCAGAAAGCGTACTGTCAACAACAAGGCTCACCTCAGCATTAACCGCTTGCTCATACTGTGCGTTCACAAGCAGAGAGAGATCTTCATTTTCGCCAACTTCTCCAAAAGAAAAATCAACCAAATCTGTATATGTATCAATGCTTTCAAAATTCAGAAACGGCGCTATCGCCACACAGCATATAAACAGACCAACTACAGTGCGCACCGTTTTTTCCATATTGCCTGAGGGCACCGTGAGCCACACAATTCCTCCCACTGCGCATGAAACCGTAAGGGCTGCAAGTGCCTCTTTTATACTTTCCATTTCAACTCTCCGTTCTTAGTGCAAGCACTATTCCGCATGAAATAATAAACACTGTCATGCAATAAACTATCAGCACATTAATCATGGATACCGTATCACCGATGCATTTAAGAAGGGACGCCTGTTGCTCCTGTCCCATTATCCGTGCCACGGCTTCGCCAAGCCTTAACGCAATAATCCACATAAGCAACTGCAGTATCGCAGGGGCATTTATCATAAAAACCGCCGCTATTCCGTAAACCCCCACCGCAGAATTGAGCATGGAAAGACTCCCCGCAACAGTCGAATAAGCTTCACTCAAAGCACCGCCTACAACAGGCACCGCACTGCTTACAACAAGCTTTATCCCCTTCGCAGTAAGGCTGTCTGCCGAACGTGCAAGAACACCTTTGAGCGCAAGCACGGACGAAAACATTGCCGCCGCAAATGACAGCACGTTTTTCACGGTTTTTGTAAGTGTTTCACACAATCCGCCGAATTTGAAATCAGGCGAAATTGCTGCAGTTATGCCGAGGGAAAGACACGCACCGCTTGCAGGAAGTATGACCACCTGCTTTAGCTGTTCAACTCCCTGCGCCGCCGCAAGTGTAAAGCCGGAATACGAAAGAGCAAGTGCAGGATTTCCGCTCGCAGTAACCGTGGCGGCAAACGCAGGAATCAGCGCAAGTTCAAAACCTGCAGTAAGACTTATACAGGAAACACCTGCTTTAACTGCCGTATAAAGCTGAGTAAAAATGCCTATTATCAAGAAGCAACCCGAAATAATGTTGAGAACATTTCTGCTCCTTGCATCGCCCGTAAAAAAACATTGAACCAAACTGAGCAAAAGCACATTGCCCACAGCAGTCAGAAAAGCATTGAACGGCTGACTAAATCCGTTTTTAACCATCGCCGCCACGCAATCAAAAATTGCATCGGGCGAAAAATCAAGCAGGGTTCCAAAATCAACCGCATCAATTCCCGCAAGCACCATATAGTCCCTTGCATCTTCGGGCAAAGAGTTGATAATGTTATCCGCCCCGACAGTATCAAGCTGTTCTTCATAATAATCCTCCGCCTGCACCGCCGATGCGTTAACGGGCACAAAAATAACCGCATATAAAACGATAACAATTTTTAAAATCTTATGTTTTTTCATCAGTCAATCAATCCCATAGCCAATAAAGCTACTTCTTTTATCATCGGCAAAGCTACGGCAACAGCCGAGATTTTACCCGCAAGCTCTGCCGCACCGGCAAGCGTTACCGCACCCATGTCACGGCACAGGTCTGATGCAATCTGAGCAACAACGCAGATAATTGTTGCCTTAAGTAAAATTTTTACATGGTAAGCGGAAATGCCTGCATCAGCCATAAGCGACTGCGCATCTGATGTGATATCACCTGCACTCTGCACACAAACAGCAAGCACAACCGCTCCGCCCCCTATAAGAAGAAGCGGTGCAAATTCAGGCTTGAGCTGTTTTACAATCACATACAGTAATCCTGAAGCTACTGCAACGGCAACGGTTTTTAAAATATCCATCGGCCTAAAAATCAAGAATCGTGCCTGCACTTTCAAGCAAAGTAACAAGCTGAGGAAGCAGCATCATGAGCACGGCAGCTATACCTGCAAGAGCCACTATCATAGCATAATCATCCCTGCCGGAGCGTGAAAGTATGGAGTTGAGTATAGCCACAAGGATTCCGACAGCCGCAATTTTTATAACAACCGTAATATCCAACAAACCGCCCCTTTCAAACGATAAAAATCGCCGCCATAAGTCCTGCAAAAAAGCCAAGCGGCATATACAGCTTTGAATTCTTTTCAACCGCTTTTCCGATTTTTTCAAGCTCGGCAGAAAACATGGTTTCATAGAGAGTGCAAGAGGCAAGCTGACCTTCAAGGTCAGTAGCTCCGAAAACCCTGCCGAAGCCTGCAAGCTTCTCCGCACTCTCACGCCTGAGTCTGCTTTCTCTGTACTTGTTTTTTAACGCATTTTCCCACGCATCCGGAAACGCTTCCCCCTGCTCGCATCTGCTTTTACATTCATCCAAAAAAACAAGCGTCGAAAAACCCGAATCAGAGCACAGCTTAAGCAGAATATCTCCAACGGGCGGACAGGTAAACCCGAGCATGGATTTGATATCGGAAAACATTCTTTTTACCGCTTCAAGCGTTTTAACTTCATCTTTCTGATGCAGTGCCGCATATCTGCCAAGCATTGCCGATGCCGCAACTATCAGCATTGCCGCCACATATCTCATCATAAAGCTCCTTTGTTTTAAAATATTTTTCGCTTCTGTCTGAGGCATTAAGCAAAACAACATCCGAAAATGCTCCCGTTTCTATCAGCCGCCTCACCTGCATTTTTGAGCAGAGTTCCTTCCTGCTTGAAGCGTGAACACTCACAATAAAAGAAACACCTGAATTAAGTCCTGCCTCAATGGCCTGCGTTTCCTCTTCGCTGCCCGTTTCATCG
>JAZSIQ010000070.1:0-10965 GCA_045533875.1 Acutalibacteraceae bacterium
CTGTTTTTTTTTTGGCGGAGAAGGGGAGACTCGAACTCCCGCGCCGGTTTCCCGTCCTACGCCCTTAGCAGGGGCGCCTCGTCACCAACTTGAGTACTTCTCCATGGTAACTATATAAAACATATTGTTATTTGTTTAAATGGCGGAGAGAGTGGGATTCGAACCCACGGTACCCGGGGGGTACGACGGTTTTCAAGACCGTTCCGTTATGACCACTTCGGTATCTCTCCGTAAAGGTACATGAGGTATATTAGCACAACCTCACCGGATTGTCAATAGATTTTTTTAAAATCAGACCGTTTTGTTGCTTCGGGGATGTTGAAAAATGTTTGAAGTAATGATATCATATATAAAAATTATATTATTAAACACGCTTGCCCCGTGAGAGAATTATCCGGAAAATGTGAGCCGAAAGTCAACGGATGCAAAATGATTGTAAAAACCGAAATTTTTGAGCATAAACTCTTGATATGAAGCGCAGTTTCTGTAATAATATAAAAATAAAGTAATTTTAGGAGTGTTTAACTTGGTTGAAAATAAAGATTTACAGCGCCTGGCGCAGCTTTTATTCCCCAACATAACAAAAACCCCCGAGGAATACGAAGAGATGTATCCTGCAAGGCAGCTTCCCGAGGGCGCAAGGGTTACAAGGTTTGCCCCCTCGCCTACGGGCTATCTTCACATCGGCGGTCTTTTCGGTGCGCTTGTTGACGTGCTCACCGCAAAGGCAAGCGGCGGTGTTGCTTTCCTGCGAATTGAGGATACCGACAAAAAGCGTGAGATTGATGACGGTGTTTCCGCTATCACCGAGGGTATGAGCGCATTCGGCGTGGAATTTGACGAGGGCGTTACGGGCTTCGGCACCGAAAAAGGAAACTACGGCCCTTACACACAGAGTCAGAGAGTTGAAATTTATCAGACCGTTGCAAAGAGCCTTGTTCTTCAGGGGCTTGCATATCCCTGCTTCTGCTCTGCAGAGGAGCTTACCGCTCTTCGTGAAACTCAGGAGGCAGAGGGTGCTGATATAAGAGGATATTTCGGCAAATGGGCAAAGTGCAGAGACCTCACTTTTGAAGAGATTGAAGCTAAAATTGCCGCAGGCGAGCCCTGGGTGCTCCGCTTTTATTCCGACGGCAGCGAGGATAAGCGCATCACCTTTGAGGATATGATAAGAGGCAAAATCGAAATGCCTGAAAATATCATTGATGAGGTGCTTCTTAAGTCTGACGGCGTGCCCACCTACCATTTCGCCCATGTGTGCGATGACCACCTGATGAGAACAACTCATGTTATAAGAGGCGAGGAGTGGATTTCCTCCGTGCCCAAGCACATTGCCCTTTTCCGTGCATGCGGCTACAAGGTGCCCAAGTTTGCGCACACTCCGCAGGTTATGAAGATTGATGAGGAAACGGGTGACAAGCGTAAGCTTTCAAAGCGCAAGGATCCCGAGGCGGCAGTAAGCTATTTTGTTGAGGAGGGCTTCCCCAAGGAGAGCCTTATCGAATATCTTCTCACCCTTATCAGCTCAGGCTTTGAGGATTGGCGCAGGGCAAACCCCACAGCTCCCGCAATGAGCTACCCCTTCAACATCAAGAAGATGAGCTCAAGCGGCTGCCTGTTTGACCTTGTAAAGCTTACGGACGTGAGCAAAAATGTTATATCAACAATGCCTGCTCAGCAGGTTGCCGAGCTTGTGGCGGCATGGGCAAAGGCTTATGACGGCGAATTCTCCGCTCTTATTGAGAGGGATTTTGATTACCTCAAAAATGCCGTCAATATTGACCGTGAAAATCCCAAGCCCCGTAAGGATATAGCAAAGTGGAGCGAAGTAAAGTCATACCTTGAGTATTTCTATGATGAGCTTTACACCCCCGATTACACAATGCCCGAAAATATCAGTTCCAAGGATGCGGCGGCTATTCTTGACAGCTATATAAAGGTTTTTGATATCAACGATGATAAGGATACCTGGTTCAACAAGATTAAAGACCTCTGCGAGCCTCTGGGCTTTACTCCCAACGTCAAGGAGTACAAGAAAAATCCCGATGCCTTCAAGGGTCATGTCGGTGATGTTTCAACGGTAATCCGCATTGCAGTTACCTCAAGAAAGAATACGCCCGACTTATGGTCGGTTATGAACGTGCTCGGTAAGGACAGGGTGCTTGCCCGTCTTGCCGAAGCAGCAGATGCAAAAAGAAAGGAAGCATGAAACATGGAAGAAACAAACCTCAGCTCAAATTTTATATACGACATAATTGACGAAGAGCTCGAAAGCGGAGTTAATACGAGAGTGCAGACCCGTTTCCCCCCCGAGCCCAACGGATATCTTCACATCGGCCATGCAAAGGCTATCTGCATTGACTTCATGACCGCCGAAAAGTATAACGGCATCTGCAACCTGCGCCTTGATGATACCAACCCCTCCAAGGAGGATGTTGAGTATGTTGACGCTATCAAGGAGGATATTGAGTGGCTCGGCTTCAAGTGGGAAAACTGCCTTTATGCCTCAGGCTACTTTGATTTTATCTATGAGTGCGCAATAAAGCTCATCAAGATGGGCAAGGCTTACGTTTGCGACCTCAATGCGGAGCAAATCCGTGAATACAGAGGCACTCTTACCGAGCCCGGCAAAAACAGTCCCTACCGTGACCGCTCGGTTGAAGAAAACCTTGACCTTTTTGAGAGAATGACAAAGGGCGAGTTTGCCAATGGCGAAAAGACCCTGCGCGCAAAGATTGATATGGCTTCACCTAATATCAATATGCGTGACCCCGTCATTTACCGCATCAGCCACACTTCACACCATCAGCTCGGCGATAAGTGGTGCGTTTATCCCATGTACGATTTTGCTCATCCTCTTTCGGATGCCGCTGAGAAGGTAACGTATTCCCTCTGCTCTCTTGAGTTTGAAAATCACCGTCCGCTTTATAACTGGTTTATTGAGCAGATTGGCTTTGAAGAGCCCCCCAGACAGATTGAATTTGCCCGCCTTAACATCAACTACTGCGTAACAAGCAAGCGCAAGTGCCTTGACCTTGTTACAAAGGGCGTTGTAAGCGGCTGGGATGACCCCAGAATGGTTACTCTTTGCGGTCTGCGCCGCAGAGGATATCCTGCTCAGGCGGTAAAGGATTTCATCACCCGTATAGGCGTTGCCAAGGCGGACAGTATCGTTGATTTCGGTCTGCTTGAGGCCTGCGCAAGGGATTACCTTAACCGCACAGCTCCCAGAGCCATGGCTGTTTTAAGACCCCTTAAGGTTGTTATTGACAATTACCCCGATGACCGTGTTGAGGAAATTGAGGTTGATATTCATCCCGATATGCCTGAGCTCGGCAAGAGAACAGTTAAGTTTGCCAAGGAAATCTATGTTGAGCAGGATGACTTTATGGCTGAGCCCGTAAAGAAGTATTTCCGTCTTTTCCCCGGCAACGAGGTAAGACTCAAGAGCGCTTATTACATCACCTGCAACAGCTACGAAACCGATGAAAACGGCAATGTCACCTGCCTGCACTGCACTTATGACCCCGAGAGCAAGGGCGGTGAGACTGCTGACGGCAGAAAGGTAAAGGGCACCCTTCACTGGGTAAGCGCAGTTGACTGCGTTGAATGTGAAGTAAGGCTTTATGACAGACTCTTCAATGTTGAGAATCCTGCAGGCGAAAGCCCCGAGGCTTATCTTGACAATATCAATCCCGATTCCCTGCAGGTGCTTAACGGCTGCCTCCTTGAGGGCTCGCTTGCAGACAGCAAAGCAGGCGATACCTTCCAGTTTATGCGCCAGGGATATTTCTGCGTTGATAAGGACAGCACAGCAGAAAAGCTTGTTTTCAACCGCACCGTTGCGCTTAACTCCTCCTGGGGTAAATAATACAGTAAGCTTCTGAAAGGATTGAAAAAACGATGAAATACGTTTACAGAATAGTTCACGGTCTGCTTGCCGCGGCTGTATTTCCCGCATTTGTTTTCCTTCAGCTTTTCTATGCTGAGATTTCTTCTCCCATATCATCAGAGTACGGAATGTACATTGAATTTACCGTAAAAAGAGCCATTGACTTCCTTATGGGAAATGACAGACTCAATGCCATCGTTTCTCTTGATGACCTCAAGGGCGAAATGAGCTGGCCTGCCGAGCTTGACCCCATCAAGGCGGCACTTATCTGTTTTGCCGTGTTTGCCGTGCTGGCACTCGTTGCAGCACTTTTCCTTGTAGTGTGGAGCTGTATTTCCAATAACAGGCTCGGTTATCTTATTGCAGGCGGTGCAGGCCTTGCCTTTGTTGCGGCAATGATGATTTGCTTTGTGCCCATCTCCAACTTCCTCGAGTCTGATGCATTCAATATCGGCGCAGTTTTGTCCGACGGTCTTATTGCCCAGATTCTGGGCGGTTTTGTTAACATAGACAGAATCATTCTCGGCACCTTTGCAAACGGTATGCTTATTCTCTTTATTGCCATGGTTGTGTGGACGGGAATGTTCTACATAACCGATATCGGCGCAGGCGAAAAGAAGGAAACGAAAACAAAAAAATAATCGGAGGAAGCTGTAATGAAGGCGATTTCTTTTAAGAACGTGGAGCTCGGCGGCTTCTGGAAAAACCGTTTTGAGCTTAACCGTACCGCAACCGTTCCCACCGTTTATGACCGTTTTGTTGATACGGGACGCTTTGATGCATTTAAGTTCGAGTGGAAGGAAGGGGACGAAAATCAGCCCCATATCTTCTGGGATTCGGATGTTGCAAAATGGATTGAGGGCGTTGCCTATTCAATAACCAAGCACCCCGATAAAGATCTTGAAAAGGTGGTTGACTCAGTAGTTGACCTGATTGAAAAGAATCAGGGTGAGGACGGATATTTCAATATTTATTACACCGTCTGCGACCCCGACAACCGCTTCACAAACCGCCTTCAGCATGAGCTGTACTGCGCAGGTCACCTTGCGGAAGCGGCAGTGGCATATTACGATGCAACGGGCAAGGATAAATTCCTCAAGTGCATCTGCCGCTATATGGATTATATCGACAAGGTTTTCAGGGTTGAGAATTCTGCCGATTTTATGACTCCCGGTCACGAGGAAATCGAGCTTGCGCTTGTCAGGCTTGCCGAGTGTACGGGCGAGGAAAAATATATGGAGCTTGCACGCTGGTTTGTAAACACCAGGGGCGACAATCAGCCCGACCGTGATAATCTCCACTACATCGGCTATCATTACAGCCAGAGTCATCTGCCCGTAAGGGAGCAGTTTACTGCCGAGGGTCACAGCGTAAGAGCGGTTTATCTCTACTGCGCAATGGCTGACCTTGCCCTGCGTGACGGTGACGAGGGTCTTTACAATGCCTGCCGCAGGCTGATTGAAAACATTGCTTACAAGCGTATGTATGTCACAGGCGGCATAGGCTCCACCAGCTACGGCGAGGCATTCAGCTGTGATTACGATTTGCCAAACGATATTGCTTATTCCGAAAGCTGTGCGGCGATAGGTCTTGCTCTTTTTGCAAGAAGAATGAGCCTTATTGAGGCGGATTCGCTCTATGCGGATATTGCGGAGCGTGCAATTTATAACAATGTGCTCTCCTCCACCTCGCTTGACGGACATTCATTCTTCTATGAAAATCCGCTGGAGATTAATCTTAAGCAGCGTGAAACCGTCAGAACCTTCTACAACACAAAGCAGCATTATCCCATCACCGAGCGTCTTGAGGTTTTCGGCTGCTCATGCTGTCCGCCCAATATTATGCGCTTTGTGGCTTCAATAGGTGATTTCATAAGCAGCTATGATGATAAGGCGCTTTACGTTCACCATTATATTGACAGTAAGAGTGACAACGGTGAGATAAAGCTTAGCATCAGCACAAGCTACCCCGAAAACGGCAGGGTAACTATCAGCGCAGCGGGTCTTGGCGGCAGGAAGCTTGCCGTGAGAATCCCTGCGTGGTGCAGAAGCTACACCTGCTCAAAGAGCGGCGAAACGGTAAAGGGTTATCTTTACCTTGATGTTGCTGACGGTGAAGAGGTTGAGTTTGATTTTGATATGACCCCTTACCTTGTAAAAGCCAACGCTTTTGTTGAGAACAACATCGGCAGAGCGGCTTTGCAGAGCGGACCCTTTGTTTACTGCCTTGAGGGTGTGGATAATAACGCTCCCCTCAATCTGCTTTCGGTAAGCAGGCAGCTCAATGCCGTGAAGATGAGGGATGAAAAGCTCGGGCTTGATGTGATTGAAGCTGACGGCTTTATCGAAAGCGAAAGCGACGCACTCTATGCTCCGCTTGAGGATTCCTTTGAAAAAACAAGGCTCAGATTTATACCCTACTATGCCTTTGCAAACAGGGGCGAAACGGATATGCTTGTCTGGGTAAGATACAGATAAAAAATAATCGGCTTGCATCGGATTTTATTCCTTTGCAAGCCGATTTTTTGTTATACTGCAGGGGGCACGGAGCTTTGCTCTGTTGACTGCTGAGGTTTAGCTTCGGGGAAATCAAAGCCCTGTAAAAATCCGCCCAGCTCAAGCGAGCACACGTCGCCGCCGATTACTGCGCCGTCATACACAAGCAGGTTAATCTGCACTACTCCCTGCCTGCCCTCGTAGCCGGGGTAATTGAGCACATCGTAGGTCCAGCGCTTTGCACGCAAACCCTTATACGGCTCAAGGTTTAGCCCCTGCTCAAGCTGCACGGCATTGTAATCCGAATATGTAGCATC
Source organism: Acutalibacteraceae bacterium (assembly GCA_045533875.1). GTDB lineage: Bacteria > Bacillota > Clostridia > Oscillospirales > Acutalibacteraceae > CAG-177. Next base: position 6,705 of record JAZSIQ010000070.1, read on the forward strand.
AAACTCGGAGGGGATGATGATTTCGGCAACCTCGGTGGGGTCGTCGCTTACCTCCCAGCCGAATTGCGAAATGAAGGCCGCTCTTTCCTGCGCATCGGATGCGAGCAGGGTTATGCCCGAATCGTTTACCGCAGGCTCGCTGCGTGTGAAAAAACAGACTGCGCCCGTAACGGCAAGCGCCAGCGAACAAGCCGCCGCCACAAGCTTTGTTTTTGAAGTTTTTACAGAAAATACAAACATATTATTCACCACCGATTTTATATCAATGCATATATATGCTTTGCCTCGGTGGGATATGTATATATAAAAACAAAAACGCTCCCGAAACAAATCGGGAGCGTTGATTTTTGTGTTTTCTTACGGCATAAGCTGTCTTATAACAGCCTGGCAGTCTGCCATATCCATAATCTTGGGTACGGGGTAGAGGGGGTTGCCTTCCGCAAGGGCACGCTTTGCGATAAGGGGAATATCCTTCTCCTGAAGCTTTTCGATTTTATCGGGGATGTTCATTTTAGCGTTAAGCTCACGGATTGCGGCAATGAATTTCTTTGCCTTATCCTCTGCGTTTGCGCCCTTGATGCCTGCAACGTCTGCAAGGTCTGCAAGGCGAGCATAAGCTGTTTCGCCGTAATAATCAAGCACGTAGGGGAGAATGATGGAGTTTGCAAGGCCGTGAGGCACGCCGTACATACCGCCGAGATTGTGGGCGATTGAATGAACATAGCCTACATAAGCTCTGGTGAAAGCAATGCCTGCATAGTGGGAAGCGAGGAGCATATTGTTTCTTGCTTCTATGTTTTTACCGTCTGCATAGGCGGTGTAGAGATTTTCAAAAATAAGCTTGGTTGCATCAAGTGCCATCTGAGCGGTCTGCTTGGTGTTTGACTTGCCGATGTAAGCCTCAACCGCATGGGTAAGAGCGTCCATGCCTGTGGTGGAGGTGATATGAGGGGGAAGACCTACTGTAAGCTCAGGGTCAAGCACTGCATACTTGGGGCGGAGCACGCTGTCATTAATGGGGTACTTCTCATGAGTATCGGGATTTGAAACAACAGCGGCAATGGTGGTTTCAGAGCCTGTGCCTGCGGTGGTGGGCACAGCAATGAGGGGCATGAGCTTCTTGTGAATCTTGAGCAGACCCTTCATCTTGCTTACGGGCTGACGGGGCTTTGTAACTCTTGCTGCGGCAACCTTTGCGCAGTCCATGGGTGAACCGCCGCCGAATGCGATGATAGCCTTGCAGGAGTTATCCTCATAAAGCTTCTTTGCTTCTTCGATATTGCCGATGGTGGGGTTGGGCTGAACGCCGTCAAAAACGGTGTACTTAATGCCTGCCTTCTCAAGACCCTCAAAGAGGGAAGCGAGAAGATTGAGGCTCATAAGACCCTTATCCGTAACAATAAGAACTTTATCAAGACCCTTTTCTTTGATAAGAGAGGGGAGCTTTGAAATGCTGCCTGCGCCTGTGATAAGCTGAGGAGGAGTCCAGTCAAGCACAGCGGCGGCAAGCTTCATTACCTTCTGGAAAATTCTGCAGTAAGCAACTGAAAATACTGATGCCATAAAAATCATCCTTTCATTAGTTCAAACAAGACCGCACAAAGGCGGTCTTGAATGGTTTTAATCAATTATTCGGCAACTTCGGTGGTTGCAGGGTCGGTTCTGTCGATATTGTAGTTTACGGTGTAGGTGTAGAGGAAGTGAACGGGGAGAGTGCCTACTGCCTCAAGGGAGCCTGCGCCTGTAACTTCGGTATCAACATTGATGCCCTTTGAATAGGAGATAGAAAGAATCTCATCAGTTTCAAGGCTTGCCACAACGGTGATAACACAGTTTGTGTATGTAAGAGTGGTAGCTTCCTTGTTGATTGTCATATAATCGGAAGCCTTGTCAAACTCAGCGTAAACGTCCTCAATATTTTCCATATCGAAGTTCTGCTCAATCTTCTCAGCAGGAACGGGGCTCTTGAGGGTGAGGGTGATTGTTCTTGTGGTATCACCGTCAACGCAGGTGGAGCTTTCGATATCGGCAGCGGTGAGGTTGTTTACATAGTCAGCACCGGGGAGAGCATCCTTAAGGTCTGCTGTGTACTCGGTCTTGGTTTCTTCAGCGTTAATGAGCATATAGTTCTTAAGGGTTTCAATAGCGGCATTGACATTTGCGTTTTCACTCATATCAACGCTGTTGCCCTCTGCATCAGTCTGCTTGCCGATGCTCTTGGATTCGCTACGTGTAACGACAGCCTTGGTTTTACCGTCCTTGATAGCGTTTGCGTTTACATTGTAGTACTCAAGGAGTCTTGCATTCTTGGCGGCAATGCCTGCTTCGTCAAGAACTGTTGTGTCGTCAAGGGTGTTGCCCTCAGCGTCAACAAAATAAACGGAGCTGTCATCTTCAATTACGGTGAGCTGCTCTGTGGGAAGGTCGGGAGTTTTAACTGCGATGGTGGTTTCGGTAGTGGTTTCTTCTTCCCCGGTGGTGTCGCAGCCTGTGAGAGCGAAAAGCATTGCCATTGCGAGAAGAATGGAAACAACTGCAAGGATTTTTCTGTTCATAATGAATCTCCTTTCGGTTTTGGCATACAGCCGAGCTATAATCATTACAAGCCAAAAAGGCGTTAGTTAATTATACCATAAATGATACTGCAAAAACAAGAGAAATATTAACACCGAAAATTTTCGGTAAAATGCCGAAAATCAGCGCATGTATCTGTGCAACTTAAACATCAAGACCCTTTTCGTTATAAAGGAAAGCTGTTTCAAGGCAGATATCAACGCCTGCTTCGATAGTTTTGAGGTCAAGGTTATCCATAGTATCGAGCCTTGTGTGGTAGTAACGTGCGGGGGCGGGGTCCATAGCTGCAAAGCAGGATGCCTTAAGACCTGCCTGAGTAACGGCGGCGGCATCGGAGGAGCCGAGAGAAACAGTTTTGAAGGGGAGGTCATAGCCTGCGATTTCGCCTGCTTTTTTAATAAGGGTGGAAACCTCGGTATCGTTCTTTACAAGGCCTGTCATATCCTTGTGGTAAACTGCCATAAAATCAAAATCTCTTACGGTATCAAGACCTACGAAGATTGTTTCAACGCCCTTTTCGTTTTTGAACTCATCAGCGTGAGCCTTGCAGAAAGCCTTGGCACCTCTTAAGCCTGCTTCTTCAGCGCCTGTGCAAAGGCAGCAGACCTCGGTGTTTTCAAAGCGGATGTTTTTATCCTGCATAAATCTGAGCACGGCCATGGAGCAAAGGCAGCCTGTGAGGTTGTCGTTTGCGCCGTCAACATATCTTTTGCCGTCATAGAAAAGCCAGCAGAAAAGGAAAACGGGAACAAAGCAAAGGGAGATAATTGAAAGCACCCAAACAGCCTTGCTCTCAGCAGGGGAAGTGCCGGTAAGGCTGAAAACAAGAGCGATAACGCTTGCAACTGCGGTGAAAAGCACGCCTACAAGAGCGGTTGCGATTGCGGGCACAACAAGCTTGGGGCCGCCCCAATAGGTGAAGCGCCATTCGGGAGCGGAGTCCGCATGGCCTGAGAAGATAATGCGGCGCTTGGTTTCGCCCGAGGCTTTTCTTATGCCGTAAACGTTGTGGGAAGTCTTTTTGGGAGCGAAAATATCAAGAGTTTCCTTGTAAAAAAGGAACTCGGTAACAACGAAGAAAAGAGCAATTGCAATAAGAGCCACGCCGACACCGAGCATGATGTTGGCATATTCGGGCAGGAAATGGGAGCCGAAAAGCAGACCTGCCGCAACGGTGAGGAAGATAACGGTGAGCTTTACCCAGCCCATGAATGCCCAGGGATGCAGGGTGAAGGATTCTGTTATAACCTCATCGCAGGAGGTCTTTAAATCCTCTGCCATGAATTCAAGGGCGGCAAGCTCTTCCTTGCTGCCTGTGGGTCTGGGTCCGATATTCTTGCAGATGTTTTTAATGTTTTTAACAACATAGTTAGCATACATTCTGCGCTCGGACGGATAGTTTTTTACACTTTCGCTTGCTTTCAAAGCGAACACTCCTTTCGCCAAAAGGCCATATAATATAATTGTATATATTTAAGGGCTTTCCCCTTATTAAAAGAATTGTAAATTTTCCGACGCTTCATTGACAATGGACGGAGAATTGACTACAATACAATGTAGTAAAAATTTAAACGGAGGGAAAGAGATGAGCAAAAATAAGCTCGTGGTTATAGCCGCCGCAGTAGTTGTGGCGATTATGACGGGAATTATAGCAGGCGTTGTTTCAACGGGTGACGGCGAAGAAACC
>JAZSIQ010000057.1:0-5512 GCA_045533875.1 Acutalibacteraceae bacterium
ATTTTGCGAAGCTTTGCAAGGGAAAACAGCTGAAGTCCGCCGGTGTCGGTTAGGATTGGGCCTGACCAACGCGTAGATTCGTGAGGTCCTCCCATTTCTTTCACAAGCTCATCACCCGGACGGACGTGTAAGTGATAGGTGTTTGACAGCATAATCTGGCACTTGATATCCTTTAAGTCATGAGCAGATAAGGCACCTTTGATAGCACCGCAGGTCGCAACATTCATAAATGCAGGAGTCTGCACGGTGCCGTGTACGGTAGTAAATTCGCCGCGCCTTGCGTTATCGTCTTTTGTAATAAGCTTATACATAAAAATCTCCGTATTCTAAAAAACTCTATTCTTTAAAAATCACCATACTGTCACCGAAGGAGAAGAATCTGTATTTCTCCTCAACGGCAATTTTGTATGCGTTCATCGTATTCTCATATCCGCAGAAAGCACTTACCAACATTATGAGCGTGCTTTCGGGCAGATGGAAATTCGTGATAAGGCAGTCTATGCACTTGAACTCATAGCCGGGGTAGATGAAAATATCAGTCCAGCCGTCATCCTCCTGAATTCCGCCCCTGAAATTGGCAACGGATTCAAGCGTTCTGCAGCAGGTGGTGCCCACCGCAAAAACTCTGCCGGCGTTTTTCTTGGTTTCGTTGATAAGGTCAGCCGTTTCGGCAGGCAGATGATAATGCTCGGAATGCATGTGATGCTCTTCGATATTTTCAGCCTTAACGGGTCTGAAAGTACCGAGACCTACATGAAGCGTTACAAATCCGATTTTAACACCCTTTGCTCTGATTTTTTCAAGCAAATCATCAGTAAAATGAAGCCCTGCGGTGGGAGCGGCGGCGCTGCCCTGCTCTTTGGCGTAAACGGTCTGGTATCTCTCTTTATCCTCAAGCTTTTCGGTTATGTAGTGAGGCAATGGCATTTCACCGATTTTGTCAATAACCTCAAAAAAATTACCTTCAAAGCCGAATTTGGCTATGCGGTTACCGTCATCAAGCACTTCCACAATTTCCGCCGTCATCAATCCGCCGGCAAAGGTAAACTTGTGGCCTACCCTTGCCTTTTTGCCGGGTCCGGTTATGACCTCCCATGTATCAGCGCTTTTCTGATTAAGGAGCAAAAACTCAACAATCGCTCCGGTATCAACTCTTTCCGCATACATTCTGGCAGGCAAAACCCTTGTGTTATTAAGGATAAGGCAATCTCCTTCGCGCAGAAAATCAACAATATCCCTGAAGGTTCTGTGTTTAATTTCACCGCTGTTTTTATCCATTGCAAGCAAACGTGAAGAATCCCTCGGCTCAACAGGAGTCTGGGCTATAAGCTCAGGCGGTAAATCGTAAAAAAAATCGCTCTTCTTCATTAAAAAACCTCAATTTACACGTTTTTTGATAAATCTTTGTATTTATCCCTTAATTTTAAAAAATATTTGTATATATTATTATTTGACATAATCAACTATAAATGATATTATAATTTATCAGTGTTGTACTTATGCCGCATTTATAAAAGCATTATAAATCAACCGAAAGAAAATTACAACCATAACTTTCAGAAAGAAGGCCGTATCAATGAAACATTACAAAGTAGGTATAGTAGGCGCAACTGGCATGGTAGGCCAGCGCTTTGCAACTCTGCTTGAGAATCACCCCTGGTTTGAGGTTGTTGCTCTTGCTGCAAGCTCACGCTCAGCAGGCAAAACATACAAAGAAGCTGTTGGCGCTAAGTGGTGCATGTCCACCCCCATCCCCGCTAACATGGAAAACCTTATTGTTATGGACGCTACCGCAGATATTGACAAAATCACCGCTGCTGTTGATTTCGTTTTCTGCGCAGTTGATATGAAGAAGGATGAAATCAAGGCTCTTGAGAAGCAGTACGCTCTTGCAGAGTGCCCCGTAATTTCCAACAACAGCGCTAACAGACACACTCCCGACGTTCCCATGATGATTCCCGAGCTCAACCCCGACCACTCCGAAATCATCCACGCTCAGAGAAAGCACCTCGGCACAAAGAGAGGCTTTATCGCTGTTAAGTCCAACTGTTCACTTCAGAGCTATGTTCCCGCTCTTTATCCCCTTGATGAAAAATTCGGCGTTAAGGACGTTCTTGTTTGCACTTACCAGGCAATCTCCGGCGCAGGTAAAACCTTTGACACATGGCCTGAGATGATTGACAATGTTATCCCCTACATCGGCGGTGAAGAAGAGAAATCAGAAGTTGAACCTCTTAAGATCTGGGGTAAAATCGAAGGCGAAGAAATCGTTCCCGCAACTTCTCCCAAGTTTACCGCTCAGTGCCTGAGAGTTCCCTGCTCTGACGGTCACATGGCTGCTGTTTTCGTTCGCTTTGAGAAGAAGCCCACCAAGGAAGAAATCCTTGAAATCTGGAAGAACTTCAAGGGATATCCCCAGGAAGTTGAGCTTCCCAGCGCTCCCAAGCAGTTCCTCAACTACTTTGAAGAGGACAATATGCCCCAGACAAAGCTCCAGCGTGACCTTGAGGGCGGCATGGCTGTTTCCGTTGGCCGTCTGCGTGAGGATTCACAGTATGATTATAAGTTCGTCTGCCTTTCACACAACACCCTTCGCGGTGCTGCAGGCGGCGCAGTTCTTATGGCTGAGCAGATTTGCAGCCAGGGATTTATTGATTCCAAGTTTTAATTTCAACCTTTCAGAAAGGATTTGATTTATATGAAGCCCGTACTTTTCACAGGCGCAGGCGTTGCTATTGTTACCCCCTTTAACGAAGACCAGAGCGTTAATTACGACCGTTTTGTTGAACTTATTGAGTATCAGCTCAAGAAGGGCACCGATGCTATCGTTGTATGCGGTACAACAGGCGAAGCAAAAACTCTTTCAACCGAAGAGCACGTAAACCTCATCAAGCTTTGCGTTGAGGTTGTTGACCACAGAGTTCCCGTTATCGCAGGCGCAGGCAGCAATGACACTCACTATGCAGTAAAGCTTTCAAACGAAGCTGAGAGATGCGGTGTTGATGCTATTCTTTCAGTTACACCTTACTATAACAAAACTTCACAGAGAGGCCTTATCGCTCACTATAACTACATAGCTGACCGTGTAAGCGCCCCCATTATCCTTTACAACGTTCCCTCAAGAACAGGCGTTAACATCAAGCCCGAAACCTATGCCGAGCTTGCAAAGCATCCCAGAATCATTGCTACCAAGGAAGCTAACGGCAACATTTCGGAAATTGCTCAGACTGCCGCTCTTTGCGGCGACGAGCTTGCTATCTACTCAGGCAATGACGATCAGGCTACCGCAATTATGGCTCTTGGCGGCAAGGGCACAATCTCCGTTCTTTCCAACGTCATTCCCGGCATTGCTCACAAAATCGTTAAGAAGTATATTGACGGCGATTATATCGGAAGCCGTGACCTTCAGCTTGAGTACCTTGACCTTTGCAACGCTTTGTTTATTGACGTTAACCCCATCCCCGTAAAGGAAGCTATGAATATGATGGGTCTTAACGTTGGTCCCTGCCGTCTTCCCCTTATTGAGATGGATGATGCAGCCAAGGCAAAGCTTCGTGCAGTGCTTCTCAAGCACAACCTTATTGAAGCATAATTAACATAACTCGCACCGAAAGGATTTTTAACATGGCAGGAATTTTATTAACAGGCGCTCTTGGCAAAATGGGCAGAACTCTCTGTGCTCAGGTGCTTACAATTGAAGATCTTGAAGTGGTTGCAGGTGTTGACATAGTTTCAGCTGATGATTGCTCTTTCCCTGTTTTCAACAGCTTTGACGCTATCGACAGTTCGGTGATTGAAAAGATTGATGTTATCATTGATTTCTCAAATCCCGCTGCGCTCAGCAACCTTCTTGCATTTGCAGTAAAGCATTCGCTTCCTGCGGTTATTGCTACAACAGGACTCAGCGATGAGCAGATTGCTTCGCTTCACCTTGCTGCTGAAAAAATCCCTGTCTTCTTTTCAGCCAACATGTCGCTTGGCGTAAATCTTCTTTGCGAGCTTGCAAAGAAAGCGGCGGCGGCACTCGGCGCAGATTTTGACATTGAGATTGTTGAAATGCACCACAACCAGAAAATCGATGCTCCCAGCGGCACGGCTCTTATGCTTGCGGATGCCGTTGCTGGCGAGCTCGATTATGATGCACAGTATGAATACAACCGCCACGAAAAACGTGAAAAGCGCTCAAAGAATGAAATCGGTATTCACTCCCTCAGAGGCGGCACCGTAACAGGCGAGCATCAAGTCGTTTTTGCAGGTAACGATGAAATAATCACCCTCTCCCACAGCGCAAGGAGCAAGGCCCTGTTTTCCACAGGCGCTCTCAACGCAGCACGCTTTTTAACAAAGAAACAGCCCGGTATGTACTGCATGGCTGATCTGATAGACTGAGGAAAGGATTTGAAAAAATGAAGATTATTGAAACAGTTTCGGTATGCGATGATATCACTCTCATCAGCATAAGCAATTTTTCTTCTGACATTGCTCATATCTCCAAGGTTTTCAATATGATATCAGAAGCAGGAATCAACGTTGATATGATTTCCCAGCTTCCTCCCAGCGGCGCAAACTCCGCTTTCTCCTTTACCGTAAGTGACGATGATTTTATCTGCGTGCTTGCTATTTGCTCCGAGCTTCGCAAGCAGAATCCCGATATCAAAATCAGCGTAAGCAGCGGAAACAGTAAAGTTTCTGTTTTTGGCGCACCTATGCGTGAGGCAGCAGGCGTTGCGGCTAAAGTTTTCACGGCAGCGGCAAACGCTCAGGCGGACGTAAGAATGATTACAACCTCTGAAACGGACATTTCTCTGCTTGTAGTGAAAACCGATGCAGAAAATGTTGTAAACGCTATTGAAAACGAATTTAAAGATTAAAAAATATACAACAAGGCGGCTTGTGCTTTAAATCACAAGCCGCCTTTAACTTTTTTAATTATAATGTTTCGACATCAATGCCGAGAATAACAACATCGTTGAGAGGTCTGTCTCTGTTATCGGTTTCAACCGCTGCGATTGCGTCAACAGTATCCATACCTTCAAAAACCTGACCGAAAACGGTGTGTCTGAAATCAAGGTGAGGAGTGCCGCCCATTGCTTCGTAATCGTCTACGATATCTGTGGGGAAGCCTCTGTCAGCAAGCTGACGCATCTGAGATACGAGACGGGAGTCAACTTCCTTTGCCTGAACAATGAAAAACTGGCTGCCGTTTGTGCCGGGGCCTGCGTTTGCCATTGAGAGTGCACCTCTGATGTTATGGTAATCAACGCTGAATTCGTCTTTAAAGCTGCTGCCCCAGATGCTTTCGCCGCCTCTGCCCGTGCCTGTGGGGTCACCGCCCTGAATCATAAAATCAGGGATAACTCTGTGGAATATAATGCCGTTATAATAGCCGTTTTTGGCGTGAGTGGTGAAATTTTCAACCGCCTTGGGTGCTGCATCGGGGAAAAGAAGAATTTTTATATCACCCATATTGGTTTTCATTGTTGCAACTGCATCGCCTTTTTCGGGGGTTCTT
>JAZSIQ010000071.1:0-6738 GCA_045533875.1 Acutalibacteraceae bacterium
GATATCAGTATTTAAAAATCTGTTAAGAACGGCATTGCCGAATGAGCCTGTGCCGCCTGTAATGAGTAAGGTTTCTCCTGAAAGGCTGGACATAATTGCCACTCCTTATATTTTTTCAATGCAGGGTAAAACAGCGTTACCCCAATCCTTGAACCAATGTTTTAATTTAACGGATTTATCGCTGTGTTCAACGGTAAATCTCAAAGCCGTTGTGCGGTCATAGAACATTATGCTGCCTGATTTATCCTCGTCATAGAGAATTACATCAACCGTATATTTACCGGGAACAAGGTATGATGTATCAAAACTGAATTCCGCAGAATTTACACCTTTTTGTGTTTTTAATTCTCCTCCGAAAATAACGCCCACGGGAGTAGTATCAATGCCGTTTATGACCATTTTCATCAATACTCGTTCAGTATTGTTATCACTTTTCCAGGTTATGCGGAAGGGGAAGATATCGCCGTATTCAAGCCGATTTGAGTTGCTTTCATATATATGAAGATTTTGCAACAGATGCCTTTGGTTGCATTTTGGGTGTCTTTTTGCTGCCGATGTATCAAAAAAGGTTGTGTTATCGAGATTTTCATCCTGCATATAAACCGCAATTGCTTCATCGGTTGAACCCTCAAAAGTAAGCTGACCGTGTGACAAAACAATGCAACGATTGCAAAGGCTTTTTACCGTTTGCATATTGTGGCTGACATAAAGAATGGTTCTGCCTTCTTCTTCGGCAACCTTTTTCATTCTGTCAATACACTTGTTCTGAAAAGCGACATCGCCAACGGCCAGAACCTCGTCCATAATCATTATTTCACTGTCAAGATGAGAGGCAACCGCAAAGGCAAGCTTGACCTTCATACCGCTTGAATATCTTTTTACGGGTGTGTCAATAAACTGACCAACTTCCGAAAATTCAACGATTTCATCAAATTTGCGTTCTATCTCAGCCTTACTCATACCGAGAATTGCACCGTTGAGATAAACATTTTCTCTGCCTGTAAGTTCAGGGTGGAAACCTGTGCCGACTTCCAGCATGCTTGTTATTCTGCCGTTGAGATATATGTTGCCTTTAGAGGGAGCCGTAACACGGCAGATGAGTTTGAGAATTGTGGATTTGCCTGCACCGTTTCTGCCGATGATGCCGACTGTTTCGCCTTTTTTGATGTCAAATGATAAATCGTTCAGAGCAAGAAAGCGCTCGTTCTTACCGTGAGCCTTCTCGCCTATTTTCAGATTAGGGTCTTCTTTATGAAAAATTTTTGCAAGCTTTGACTGTATTTCTCCCTTAAGGGTTGCGCCGCCGATAGCTCCGAGGCGGTATTCTTTTGAAACGTTTTCAACTCTTATTGCTAATTCTTCCATACCGCACCTCACACCGTATCCATAAAGGTTTTTTCGGATTTGCTGAACATAAGAGCACCGATTACCGCAACGGCTGCTGTTGTAATCCAGCTGATTCCGTAGAATATCCAGTCAACATCGCCTGTGCCGAGAAATCCGTAGCGGAAAAGGTTGATTGCAGGAGTAATGGGATTGAGCATATACGCATTATAAAACATACTGCCCGGTGCAAGCTGTGAACGGGTGGACATATCGTAGGCAACGGGGGAGCAATAGGACCAAAGGGTGACACCGAAGCTTATAACCATTGCGAGGTCACGGTATTTTGTTGTAAGTGCTGAAATCATCATACCGAAGCCCATACCGAGAATTGCAAGCTGAATAAGCACAAGGGGGAACATAAGAATAAATATGTTGGGTTTAAGTCCTGCGTTGGTAATCAGGTAATATGCCATAAAGCACAGCATAAATGCAAACTGAATAAAGAAGCCTATAAACTGGGAAATTGCCGTTGAAATCGGCATTACAAGGCGCGGAAAATAAACCTTACCCAGAATTGCGGAGTTACCCGTAAATGTATGGGAGGTTTCAGTAAGGCAGTTTGCGAACAGTGTCCATACAATAGTACCTGCAAGGTAGAATATAAAATTAGGTACACCTGATGCGCCGAGACCTGCAATGTTGCCGAAGAAAACGGAGTAAACAACTGTTGTAAAAAACGGCTGAATAACCGCCCATGCGGGACCCAAAACTGTCTGCTTATATTTTGCAACAAATGTCCTGCGCACAAAAAGGAAAACAAGGTCTTTGCAATTTTTCAGACCTTTCAGGTCCATGTTAAATGCGCTGTTAGTTGATTTAACAACGGTTGTCCATTCTTGTTCACTCATAAATTATCCTCTTTGTCAACTAAAGTATTTTTTTAATCTCTTCTTTATACTGTAAAGAAATTCTCTAGGATTTTTCTTTTGATGCAATGGTTCAGATTTTGGGCTGTTTGCTTCTTCATATAGTTTGTAATTAATTCCTAAGTTTTCAAAATTAACCACAATTCCATATTTTTCAAACAATTCCTTGTTCTTAGGCAACCATTGTCCGTGAGTTATTCCGTATCCGTATTTTATTTTGTCCTCAAAACAAAAAACAGGAGGGCATACGCCATTAATGTTATTTATTTCTAACACTTTGTATGTAAAATTTTTTGAACGCTTGGAAGCATTCACTTCAAATTCCCACGCATTTTCCGATTCGTCTAAAAGTTCCAAGAGCCAATCTTTTCTCCAAAGAACAGACATTGCGGTTATTCTGTATGTTGTAGCAAGTAAATCTCTGGAAAAAAACTTATCCTTAGGAATATATGAAGGATCTGAAAAAGCTCTTTCAGGAGAATGCTTCAGTCCAATGTAACCTATATCAGGATTGTTTTTTATGAGATTAAACGCTTCGTCAAACATAGTCTGGTTTACTTTTTCTTGCAGAAAGAAGTCTTCAAGAAAGAACAGTACTATTTCCGTGTTTGCTATTTCGAGGCCTTTTTTCAATCGTTGGGACCAGGATGCATCTTTGCCTCCGCATACTGTTGTTACGTTCAAAAAGTCACACTTGTATTCTTTTGTTTCTGTGTTCAAAAGAATATTACATTTTTCGCAGTAAGGAAAGTTAGTTTTAAATAGTTTGAAAAAAGGATCCCATGCATCTTCATATTTATCACAGGAATTAACCAAAATCGTAAGCTCTGTCATAATTTGTCACCTTAAAAAGTTTTTATCTTTTTAGCAGGGGAGCCTGCAAATATTACATTACTTTCCGTTATATCTTTGGTTACCACAGCATCAGCGGCGATAACAATGAACTCTCCTGTTATTTTAACGCCCGGCAGTATAGTTGCACCCGCTCCGATCCAGCAATGATTCCCGATACAAACGGGTTTATTATCAATATGAATCTTTTCTCCGGTTTTGATCCAGTGCTCTATATCGTATCCCGTTGAAATGATTTTTACTCCGTATGAGAGAGTAACATCATTACCGAGTGATACACCGCTTCGTGCATTTATATAAACATTAGAGTTAATTTTACAGTCGTTTCCTATTTTTAATCTTTCCGGAAAAGAAATTTCAGGCTTTCCAAACAGTTGCAAATTATTACCACAAGATGCAATACTTTTTTTGAAATCGGATGCCGCTTTTAGTGTTTTCTTTTCAATAGATCTGACTTTTCTTTTTTTTAGCCACTTTTTTAATTTGTTCATTCATGTCACCGAATTAGAAAAATTTTTTTAAAATCTTTTCTGTTATTTTCCCGTTTAATACTTTTCTTACAAGAGGTTTATATTTGTCTCTTTTGAAAACAAACATAAAATATTTCATAAAAACCGATAAGCCGTTTTTTTTGCATAAACCATTATATATTGATTTGTAATAATCACTGAGTTTTTCTTTTTCAACATAAGGCAATGCTGCTTGAAGTACAGCGTCTTTTGCAATTTCATTAAGCTTTTTGATTTTATCTGAAAAAGATATAGATTTGCTTTCGTATTCATTCTTTACACCCGATGCGGCAAAGAAGAATGCACATAAATGCATTTGGTTGCTTAAATCCTGTTTTTTATATCCATCAACATCTTTATACAGAACATCTATGAGCGGACGGATAAGAGTCCAATAGTTTTTGGTATAGCCTCTGGATAGAGAGTCTGCATTATTTACGGTTCGGTTATGATATAAATACTCGTTGTTAAGAGACACATATTTGTTTGCGTGAAGAGTAGTTTCAAATGTCAGTTGTAAATCCTGGCTGCGGCGAAAGTTCCTGCCAAACGAGATATTGTTTTCCTTAATAAGAGCCAATTTATAAAGTCTGAGACAGTTGCTCCAACGAATAACTGAATTTGAGCCTTTTTCACTTATTCCTGCAAGAGTGCGGGGGAGAATTATGTTTTCAATTCCTTCTCTGTTATAGACTCCGGAGGTTAGATGTGTGCGGTCAGTTTCACTGTCATTGAAAAAGCAATTGCAAAACACGATATCGGCGTTCTCTTTGATTGCCTCGGAATACATTCTTTCATACATGTTCAGCTCAAGCCAGTCGTCAGAATCGACAAAGCCTACATATTCTCCGCTGGCCCGTTCTATTCCGTCCTGACGAGCAGCAGCAAGACCTTCATTCTCTTTTTTGTAATAAGCAATTCTGATGTCTTTAGCGGCATATTTCTTACAGATATCGGAGGAACCATCGGTTGAGCCGTCATCAATAATGATTATTTCTATATTTTTCAGCGTTTGATTAATAATACTGTCCAGACACTTTATCAGGTATTTTTCGGCGTTGTAAACCGGAACGATGATGCTGACGGAGGTATGTTTGCTCATATTGTTTTCTCTCCAACTGTTGTTAATGTTTCCTGTTTTTTCTGATTGTAAATAGATAAGGAATATATACAATCGGAATACTTAAAATCATTTTCACAGAATCAAAAGGTTTTTTCTGTTTTGCAATGCCGAAATAAGTAATTTCAGTCCATTTTTTCCACAGTATTTTTTTGAATATTTTCTGATTATAAATATTGTATTTCTTATTATACTTCAAAAGGGTTTTTATCCATTTTTTACATTTGATACTGTATTGCTTACGACTGAAAAGAAAATCCTTATGAATTTCAGCAATATCTTCTGTTAACTCAAGATGAAGCTTGTCAAGCTGTTCCTGCATAATCTGATAAGCTATGTTTTTTTGTAACTCTTTTTTATCATTGGAAACAGCCTTGGCATGAACTCTGTAGTAAAGCAGCGTTTCCTGAATATTGGCACATTCAGCGACTTCGCTGCAGCTTATCCACATACGGTAGTCTTGTGCCAGAGAATAGTTTTCGTTATATATTATATTGTGTTTAAGCAATAAACAGCCGTTAAACATTGCGGTTGGGTTAACTATATTGGGATAATTTCCGAAAAGGAGGTGAATTCGGAATTCGTCTTTAGGAGTGATTATTCTGCACATAAACTTGCCGGTATATTTAGTTTCCCAGTCACCTATAAGTTCAACACCTGTTCCGCAAACGATATGGTCAGGGTGACTTTTAAGGAAGGCAAGCTGTTTTTCAAACCGTGCCTCAAGGGAAATATCATCGGCATCCATTCTTGCAACGAATTCGCCTTTTGCCGCTTTAAGTCCTTTGTTCAGGGATTTTGTGATGCCGAGATTTATCTCATTTTTGATGATTTTTATTCTTTTATCGGAATAGGATTCTATTATTGACAAGGAGTTGTCTGTTGAACAGTCATCAATTATTATAAATTCAAAATTTTGATATGTTTGATTTAAGATGCTTTCAATGGCAGGCCTGAGAAACTCTTCTGGAGTATTGTAGTTGCTCATTATAACGGAAATCAGATTTTTTTCTAATTTCATGCGTATCATCCCTGCCTTTTAATTGAGTTTTTTGCCTTTTTATAAATTTTGTAGACTTTGTTTTTAAAAAAGAGAAGATTTAATGACAAACTCTTTTGGTTGATAACCATTTTATAGAGCTTAACATTGTTTCGGCTTGCGTATTTTTCAGGATTTGCAACAATTTCTTCAAAAAGCATTGAATTCCAGTTGTATTCAAGAACCGCACGGCGATTTTTACTGTTACCCGCATATTCATAATGTTTACGGAAAAGATACATTGCATTATCAAAACAGGCTTTGTAAATTTTGTTTTTTGTTTGCGTATTGTCCATATTCCAAGCAGGAAGCATCTCAAGGAAACGATTAAACAAAAACAACATGTTTTTTCTTTCAATTTTTTGAGGATTGTATGAACGGGATATGCTTTCTTGATTTGTTCTGTAATTATATAAAGGGTTATTGATGTTTACGATTTTTTGACTTATCGTCACAAAGTATGAAACTATAAAGGCATCCTCTGCAATGTCTTTGTCGGAGGTAACAGAGTAGTCTGTGGGGTCATTTTTAAGGAATTCTGTTTTAATCGCTTTGGTACAGAGAGAATTGATATACGGGGTGGTAATAAGCAGCTCGTATATTCTTTTTTTGTTCTCACCCTCGTATATTTCAATTTTTTCAGGCGTATAGTTTTTTCTGGAAATCTTCTTGCCGTTTTCGTAATATGAAAATGAATACATAACCATATCGGTTCCGGGGTTATTAAGCAGGGTGCTGTTAACAGTTTCAAGAAGATTGTTCTCAACAAAGTCATCGGAATCGCAGAAAAGGCAGTATTCACCTGTGGCAGCTTTTATTGCTGCAAGTCTGGCAGAAGTGTGTCCGCCGTTTTTTTTGTGAATAGCTCTGACTTTTTGCGGATGACTTTCTGCATATCTGGCGCAGATTTCGCCCGAAGAATCAAGTCGGATCGTAGCCATGGCGTTCTGTGAGCCAAGGAGTTGT
>JAZSIQ010000115.1:0-2889 GCA_045533875.1 Acutalibacteraceae bacterium
GCCATAGGGTCAAGAGTGCCCGTATGACCGCACTTCTTTTGGCTGATTATTCTCTTTACTCTCATCAAAGCGCCAAAGGAGGTTACCCCCTCGGGCTTGTCTATAAGCAAAAGACCTGTCATGCTTAATCTCCAAACTAATCAATAAAATAAGGGCGACTTGCATCGCCCTTTTATTTTTTCAGAAGCTTTCAAGCTCCTTTTCAACCTCTTTTAAAAGAGCATCAATTGATTCCTGCTTTGAAAGCTTAAGGGTACAGCCCGCCGCTCCTCTGTGACCGCCGCCGCCGAGGCGTGCACAAATCGCCGAGGCATCAACATCGCCGTGAGTTCTCACGGAGGCCTTGAATCCGCCCTCCTCAAGCTCACGCATGGTAATGCCAACAAGCACTCCCTCAATCTGACGGGGAAGATTCGAAAGCCTGTCGGTATCACTTCGGCTTGCACTGCTCTTTGCGAACATTTCGGAGGTCACGGGCATTATTGCACAGCGTGAGTCAAGATAAAGCTGCATTTCATCAAGCGCAAGCTTTTCAAGCGCCGCATAGGTCTTTGTTTTTGTTTCGAAAAACACCTGAATTATGCGGGAATAATCCGCACCGTGCTCCATAAGGTCAGCCGCAATGCGCATGGTTCTCGGAGTGGTGTTTGAAAAGCGGAAGCAGCCCGTGTCGGTGGAAACTCCCGTAAACAAAGCGTTTGCCACAGGCTTTGTGATTTCGGCTCCCATGTGCTTAAGCAGAAGATATATCATCTCCGCCGTTGAGGCGGAATCGCTCTCAAGCCACACATTTTCGGCGTAAAGCCTGTTTGACGCATGGTGATCGATACATAAGCCGATTTTTGAGCCGTAGGCTTCCTGACTGTTTTTGCCGAGAAGCACGGTATCCGCCACATCAATGCTGGCAATAAGCTCAGGCTCAAAATCCGCCTCAAGCTTTACGCCCTCAAGCAAGAACGAATAACAGTCCGCAATGGTATCGTCGCACAAAACAGCGGTGTTTATTCCCTTTTGCATCAGCGCAAGGGCAAGCGCCGCTGCGCTGCCGAGAGTATCCCCGTCCGGATGGGCGTGGCTGAGAAGCAATATGCTCTTTTTGCTCAGCAGCAACTGCGCGCACTGTTCAAGATTAATCATCATTTTGATTTTCTCCGTCTTTTTCACTGTTGAGAGAATCCAACTGCTTTATGATGTTCATGCCGTATTCAATGGAATTATCGGCAACAAACTTAAGCTCGGGGGTTTTGCGCAGATGGAGCCTGTTGCCCACTTCCCTGCGGATATAGCCCGTAGCGCAGTCGAGACCCTTTACCGCCGTTTTTGCGGTTTCGATACCCTCAAGGGCGCTGATGTAAACCTTTGCAAAGGATGCATCGGAGCTTACATCAACTCTTACCACGGTGAGCATTTTATCACGCACTCTGGGGTCCTTGAGCTCTCTTACAACAGCGATTATTTCTCTTTTTATGTCCTCTGAAATTCTGTCAATTCTGTAACCGGCCATAATTAATCCCTGTATTCCTCAATAATAAATGCTTCAAAGATGTCGCCCTCTTTGATATCGTTGAACTTTGTAAGTCCGATACCGCACTCAAAGTTGGTGGCAACTTCTTTTACATCGTCCTTAAATCTTCTCAGTGAAGAAATTTCATCCTCTGCAACAACGATACCGTCACGCACTACGCGTATTTTGCTGTTTCTTCTTACCTTGCCGGAAAGAACATAGCAGCCTGCGATGTTGCCTACGGAAGAAATCTTGACTACCTGGCGAACCTCGATTCTGCCGAGCTCAACCTCCCTGAACTTGGGAGCAAGCATACCCTTGATAGCAGCTTCGATTTCCTCAATGCAGTCATAAATGATACGGTAGGTGCGGATATCAACACCGTCACGCTCGGCATTCTCAGCCGCAACGGGGTCGGGTCTTACGTTAAAGCCTACAACAATTGCGTTTGATGCGTTTGCAAGCATGATATCGCTTTCGTTGATAGCGCCTACGCCGCTGTGGATAACCTTAACCACAACTTCTTCGTTGGAGAGTTTGAGAAGGCTCTGCTTGACTGCTTCAACGGAGCCCTGAACGTCACCCTTAAGGATGATGTTGAGATCCTTGAGCTCGCCTGTTTTAAGTGAATCAAAGAGGTTATCGAGAGTAACCTTCTGGAACTGCTTGAACTGCTCCTCCTTCTCCTTTGCCTTTCTCTGCTCAACGAGCTCTCTTGCAAGACGCTCATCGTTAACGGCATCAAAGGTATCGCCTGCCTGGGGAACCTCTGCAAGGCCTGTGATTTCAACGGGAACGGAGGGGCCTGCACTCTTGACTTTTCTGCCCTTATCGTCAGTCATAACACGGACTCTGCCTACTGCGGTGCCCGCAACAATGGTGTCACCGGGGTGAAGAGTGCCGTTCTGAACAAGCAGGGTTGCGATTGCGCCTCTGCCCTTATCAAGCCTTGCTTCAATAACAATACCCTTTGCCGCTCTGTTGGGGTTAGCCTTGAGCTCGCCCATTTCGGCAACAAGAAGCACGGATTCAAGAAGCTTGTCGATATTCATGTGAGTAAGTGCGGAAACGGGAACGCAGATGGTATCGCCGCCCCACTCCTCAGGAACAATTGAATACTCGGTAAGCTGCTGAAGGATACGTTCGGGCATGGCGGTGGGTTTATCCATTTTGTTAATGGCAACAACAATGGGAACCTCTGCAGCCTTTGCATGGTTGATTGCCTCTACCGTCTGGGGCATAATACCGTCATCGGCAGCAACAACAAGAATAGCTATATCGGTAGCCTTGGCGCCTCTTGCACGCATAGATGTGAAAGCGTCGTGACCGGGAGTGTCAAGGAAAGTTATTTTCTGACCGTTAAGCTCCACGCGGTAAGCACCGAT
>JAZSIQ010000095.1:0-18489 GCA_045533875.1 Acutalibacteraceae bacterium
GAATACGAAAAAAGCGTAAAATCGGGCGAAAAATTCACCGTTTCCTCTGCCTTTGCCCCCTCTGATGCCTACGATGACCGCACCTTCTTTGTATCAATGGATGAAACCGTAGCCACGGTTGATACCGAGACAGGTGAAGTAACCGCCCTTAAAAAAGGCACTGCGAGAATCCGCTGCGTTGCTGCCTCAGGAGTTTTCTCCGACTGCATCTTAAAGGTTGACGGCGGTGACAACACCAACGGTGTATACCCTCTTACCAACTACTACGAAAAAACAATAGCTGCAAAAGAAACCACGCTTTCCAATGAAGCCACCACCGATCCCGATTTATCCGCAAATCAGACCAAACCCACGGATTGGAAAGAGTTTTTCTTTTCCAATAAGCTTTACATAATCATCCCCGTCGCCGCCGCGGCAATCCTCACCGCCGCCATTATTGTAATCAAAAAGAAAAAGCGATAATTGAAAGGTACGGGTGTAATACAGTAACACCATGTTCCCCACAAACTTAAAGCATTTAAATGCTGAAGATTTTTATTATGGAGGTAAAGCATGGTAAGCAAATGTAATGTTTTGCGTGCATTGTCGGTAAGTATTGTTGCTACGGTTTTATTGCAGCTTTTACTTATGTTTCCCTCTGCATACGAAACAGAAAAAGTCTTTACATCAGAAAGCGGAACGTTTTTGTTTGTGCAATGCGAAAGCGAAAATGAAGTTTATTTTTACGCATCAAACCAAGCTGACATAACCGTGCTTGAAATCCCCGATGAAATTGACGGTAAAGAGGTTGTCGGCATCAAAAATCTCGGCATTTCTTCACCGAGTGTAACCAAAATGGTTGCAGGCAAAAACGTTAAGCAAATTTTCGGCGGTGGGATGGTTGCCACCTCAATTAATAACAACTCTGTTTCTCCTATTGTCAGTTATGAATTAAATAATGAGTTAAAGGAAATTCATTCTTCTGCTTATTTCTGCCGTAAAAGAGACCTCAACGGCAAACCAATCGGAGCGAAAATTCTTGTTTTACCTTCTTCTCTTGAAAGATTACACAGCGAGAGTATTCAGCGTGACGGCATTGAAGCAATTGTTTTTCAAAGTGATGCAAAAGCTGATATTAATGCCGTTACATTTGCAGGGAGTTCAATTCTTGATGATTTTCCCGGTCAGAATATAGCGGATTATCCTCTTTCGGTTTATTTTACGGCAGAGTGCAAAAATTTCAGCCCATTTGCATTTAATTATGCTCCACGTGACGATACCCACGATTTTGGCGCACCGAAAACTTACCCTCCCGAGGGGTTGACTTTGTACAAAAAATCAGAATATGACGGCTTTGATAAATTCAAAGATAATTCGCACGAGGAATACTATTACGGAATAACGCAAGGTCAGTCTGCTCCCAAAATTGAAGTCAAGGAATACACCGAGGAGTGGTGGCACGATTTGGCGGAGATTGAGGAAGTCACCATGACCGCCGAGGGAATGAGCGAGAAAACGGAGCCGATCGGCAACGGACTTTCCGATTCTGCAAGGAAGTATCTCAGCCACGAATATGAAAAGAATGTAAAATCGGGCGAAAAATTCACCGTTTCCTCTGCCTTTGCCCCCTCAGATGCCTACGATAACCGCACATTCTTTGTATCAATGGATGAAACCGTAGCCACGGTTGATAGCGAAACGGGCGAAGTAACCGCCTTTAAAAAAGGCACGGCGAGAATCCGCTGCGTTGCCGCCTCGGGAGTTTTCTCCGACTGCATCTTAAAGGTTGACGGCGGCGACAATACCAACGGTGTATACCCTCTTACCAACTACTACGAAAAAACAATAGTTGCAAAAGAAACCACGCTTTCCAATGAAGGCACCCCCGATCCCGATTTATCCGCAAATCAGACCAAACCCACGAATTGGAAAGAGTTTTTCTTTTCCAATAAGCTCTACATAATTCTCCCCCTCACCGCTGCCGCAATCCTCACCGCAGCAGTTGTTGTAATCAAAAAGAAAAAACGATAAAGCAGTAACACTCCGTCCGCACCGGCACGCTGACGGCAGACAAAAAACGGCACACGGTCAGTATCAACTGACTGTGTGCCGTTGGCTTTATAAGATTTCTTTGAGTTTATCAAGGAAGGCCTCCTCGCCGAAGGTGTTGACCTTGAAGAGCAGAGCCTGACTTCCTCCTGAGGAAATTGCGGAAAGGTGAATCATGCCGCCGCTTTCAAAAAGAGTAATGCTCAGGCTCAGTCGATTGCCGCCCGTGTAGCTGTAACGCTCAAAAACACGCACGCTGCATCGGGAATCTGCCGTAACAAAGTCGCTCGCATCCTCAAGCGAAGCGGTTGAGCTTGTGCTGAGAATATGATTTTCTATTCTGCTGAGAAGCTGGTGAAAATCACCTGTTAAAACCTTTTCAAGCTTTGCCATGTTTCTTTTCTCCTTTCGGTTTACTGAAGATATTCCGCAAGGTCCTTGCCGTATTTGTCAACAAGATACGAGGGAGCAATATCAAGCACGGTTTTACAGCCCGTTACGCCCTCCTTGCTCAGCCTGTATGCCGCTCTCGCATACGCAACAAGCACGCTTGAGGTAAACTCGGGATTGGAATCAAGCGAAAGTCGGTATTCAACAATTGCAGTGTTTTTGCCGCTGTCGCCCGTGTTGCCGCAGCGGAAAACATGACCCTGATGGGGCAGACCGCCGTGCTCACGCTTAAGCTCCTCCTCGGTGATGAAGGTAACGTAAGTGTCATAGGGAGCAAAGTAATTGGGCATTTCCTTGATTTCCTTTTCAATCCTTGCCCTGTCTGCGCCCTCTTCGGCTACAACGTAGCAATCCCTTATGTGCTTCTGACGTGTGGTAAGCTCGGGGTTTTCGCCGTTTCTTACCGCCTCAATCGCCTGCTGTACGGGCACGGTGTACTGCCTTGCATCCTTTACTCCGTCAATCCTGCGTATTGCATCGGAGTGACCCTGGCTTACGCCCCTGCCCCAGAAGGTGTAATCCTTACCTTCGGGAAGAATTGCCGCAGAGAGAATGTGCATAAGCGAGAAAAGTCCCGGATCCCAGCCAACGGAGATAACGCCGACCTTGCCGCCCTTTTTCGCCGCAGCGTCAACATTTTCAAAGTGATTTTCGATTTTTGCGTGAGTATCAAAGCTGTCAACAACATTGAAATACTCAGCGAGTGCGGGGGTCTGCACGGGGAGGTCGGTAGCGCTGCCGCCGCAGACTATCATAACATCAATTTCCCCTGCCATTTTGGGTGCTTCATCAGCACGGTAAACCTTTACTCCCGGTGTAACGGGGGTGACGGTTGACGGGTCACGCCTGGTGAAAACCGCAACAAGCTGAGTGTCGGGATTCTGCATAATTGCGTATTCCGCACCCTTTGCAAGGTTGCCGTAGCCGTAAAGACCTATTCTGATGCTCATATATATCAATCCTTTCAAGAAAAAATGCAGATTAATCAGGCTTTGCTGCGCTTGAAATTCCCACTACCGCCACAGCGGACAGCACAAGGAATACAACCGCCGCCACACCGCTGAAGAGCGATGAGGAGAGCGCCGCAAGTACGGTGCAAAGTGCAAATCCGAGCGCACAGACAACCGCCTGCGCAACAAGCGCCGCAGAAGCCGTCTTGCACATCTTATGGGCCGCCGCCACGCAGCGCAGCATGGTGTAAGCGGTGCCGTCGTGAACGATATCCGCCTCAAGGGTTTCGCTGATACTGTCCCTCCTGCGCTTGAAAAGTCTGGAAGCAACCGCACCGAGAACGGAAAATGCCTGCTTGGGAAGATTAAAGCTCCTTGCAAGAAGGTCCTCGGTTATGTTCACATCGTTTGTGCGCACAAGAATCTGAGTATCGTTTTCATCAAGAGCCTTGATGTAGCCTGCAAGGCCGTTATCGGGCGCATAGCTTACCACGAAAACTGCGGCAAGCTCGCCGTTTACGGCAAGGTAAATAACCTTTCTGCCCGAGTGAGTGTATTTTGATTCAGAGAAATTCTCCTTGAACGCAACCGAATGATGCTCAAGCAGCGCACGGTTACCGAGAAGCACCTTCTGATTGTGAATTCTGGCAGAAACACCGAGTTTATCCTCATAAACAAAATCCCTTACGGTGGGAAGCAGGGTACGGTCACAGCTGATAACCTGCTCGAAGCATTCCCTTAAGGGTCCGCCCGATTTAATAACCATGGCGGCGGCGTAAACTATAACGTCGTCTATCCTGACCTTTTCAAAGTCAATCATGCCGTGCATACGGCAATGCGCTCTGTCAAAAACATCTGCGCTGTCAAGCACAACACCGTTTGCGGCGGAAATTTTCTGCGCAGAATCAAGGCTTGAAATCATTGCTCCCTCATAATTAAGGCGTCTGTTTGCCGCTCTTGTAAGCACGGCGGGGGCGAGAGATGCGAAAACCGGCGAGCAAACACAGAATGTACCTGCAAAGGCAGTGAAGGCATCAAGCCACTCATGCGTTACTACGGCGCACACCACAGCCGAAATAACAGCGGCTATTGCGGCAAGGGGAAGAATGAGCCTTACTGTTTTCTGCTCTGTTTTGCTGTTTTTGGAATTCTTCATGAAATCCTGAGGGAATTCGACCTTTGAGGAATACAGAAGATTCGCACGCTCAAGCAGCAGATGGCGGCTAAGCTCCATAATTTCAGCCTCAACCTCAAACGGATGAACGCTGTAAAAGCCCTTTTCATATTTATAAGCACAGACACGGAAATTTGCAAGAATTCTTCCCAAATCTATTCTTCTTGCAAGAGTTACTGCACAAAATCCTGCTACAGCGGCAAGACCGAAAAGCTCGGTAACGCCTCTTGAATTGCTCTCGGCAACCGCTGTTACGGTGTTATGCGCAAAGGCAACTGCCGCACTGAGCGCTGCCGCACTCTGAGCATCGGGAGTCTTTTTGAGAACGTTTGTAAGACCCTGCGAGAGAATCTGAGAATTCACTGCAAGCAGTACCACAAGCAAAACGGCATTTGCAACGTAGATTCCGGGTGCGCCTGCGCCGAATAATTCGGACGTTTTGTGAAGCGACTCGAGAATATCGGGCAGGATAAGGAAGAATACCATGCCGATTGCTGTTGCAACAGTCAGAAGCAGCTGCTTGCGGCATTCCTTTATCTGAGCAACAAGGTTACCGTAAAATTTATTGCGCAGCTTGGGGCTGATATACTCATTCCTGCGAGGAGCGGAGACTTTTTCCTTATTCTGCTTTTCGTCCTTTTCCGCCTGCTTTATGCGCTTTTTCTCCTGTGCCGTGAGGGGCTGTGCCTTGAAATCGGGCATCTGCTCGGCTTCGCCGCCGAGATTGACCACCTTGAATTCCTCGGCAAGCTTCCTGCGTCTTTGCCTGAGCGAGGTTTCAATGCTGATTTCCTCTGCCTTTTCGGGCTCACTTTCGCTTGAAAGCTCCTCAAAGCCCGAAAGCTTGAGCTGACCCGGATATTCCTCCTCCACGGGAGGCTCTTCCTTAACGGCTTTTTGCGTTGCGCCTGCAACAATGGTTTTTTCCTGCGCCTCGGCGTTGAGAATTCCCTCAGCCGAAATCACCTTGGGAAGCGGTGCAAGCTCCGAGGTTGCCTGCAAGGCGGATTTTTCAATAATGATACCGGGAGTGTCAACGGGACCAAAGGCATCCTCTTCAATCTCAGCCGTTCTTTCAAGCACAAGCGCTTTCAGGAAGCTTTCTCTGTTTTTATCGCTTTCGATAGCGGGTTTTTCGGATTTCTTACGCTCCTCAAGTATGCGCATGGGGTCATACTCTGGGATTTTTTCATATTTTTTAACGGGGGTTTCGGGCTTTTGCTCTTTCGCCTTTCTGCCGCTGAGCTCAAGGGAAAGAATATTCTCAATTTCAGTTATTTCTCCACTGTCCTCAGTTACAAAAGAGGGGGTCTGCTGCTCGGGAGCCTTTGCCACTTTCGGGAAATAGCTTGCCACAGGTACGTCCTCATGAGGGAAAACAACGGTTTTCTTTGCCTCAAAGTGTGCCTTTTCGGGCTTTATCTCAGCTTTTACGGGCTCATCAACAATACTTTCGACTGAGGCACGGGAGCCTGTATCTATAAGTAATTTGTCAATATCATCCATTGACCACACGCCCGAAGCCGCAGTCTGCGTTTCAGGCTGAGAAGTGCCGAAGCTTTTTACTTCTTTGAGAATATCGTCAAGTGAATCCGTGCTGCCCGTAAGCTTTTCAAATTCTTTCAATAAAAACACCCCTTAAGGTTAATGTATTCGAACTGAATATGCCGAAAAGGTCGGATTTCCGACCCATCGAAGCGTTTTTTTCTTCGCCATACTTATCTGTTTTGTGCTACCTCGTACATAAGAATTCCCGCCGCAACGGATGCATTGAGGGAATTGATTTTACCCTTCATGGGGAGCGATACTATAAAATCGCATTTTTCCTTTATAAGACGGCTGATTCCCCTGCCCTCAGAGCCGATAACCAGCGCTACGGAGCCTGAATAATCCTGCTCTCTCCATGAGGTGCCGCCCATATCGGCGCCGTAAATCCAGAAGCCCTGCTTTTTGAGCTCTTCAATCTCGGCGGCAAGGTTTGGCACTCTTGCCACGGGAACGTATTCTATTGCGCCTGCGGAAACCTTGCCCACCGCATAGGTCAGAGCAACGCCCCTGCGCTTGGGGATGATTATACCGTGTGCGCCGCAGGCATCGGCAGTTCTGATAATTGCGCCGAGGTTGTGGGGGTCCTCAATCTCATCGCAGATTACAATGAAAGGAGCTTCACCCCTCTGCTTTGCAAGCTCAAGCATATCCTCAACCGTGCTGTATTCGTGAGCGGCGGCATAAGCGGCAATGCCCTGATGGTTTGCGCCCTCGCACATACGGTCCAGCTTGCGCACGTCAACCTCTTTCACCGCAACGCCTCTTTCACGGCACTGCCCGATAAGCTTTCCGATGCTTCCGCCTCTTTCGCCCTTGGCAACAAGAAGTGTGTCAATCTCTCTGCCGCTTTTGAGTGCTTCCGCAACGGCGTTCCTGCCAATGATAAGTCCTTCTTCGTTCTGCATTTTTTCTGCGCCTTTCATATATGTAAAAAATTAAAAATGGTTATTCAAAATATATTATAGCATATTGTTTTTCAAATTTGTATACCGACAGCAAACTTTCTTCAAAAAAATTCAAATTTTTTTCCTGTAAAATCAACTTCGGCAAAACTTTCGGGAATGTTCCCCTTTGCGACAGCCGATAGCCGACCTGTTTTTTGTGCGCCTTGCGCTATAATTGATAAAAACAGCACGAAAGGGCGGTTAAGGAAGTGGAAAACATAAAAACAGCGGTGTCCTCTATACCGAGGGAGGGTCTTGAACGGGCAAAGCAGATACTCGGCCGTACCGCATACCTTGCCGCAGGCGTTGCCCTGTCAAGCACACGGCTTTTTGCCCTGAACATCCCGTTTGCGGTAAGCCTTACGGCGGCGGCACCCTCAGGGGCAGTATTTCTTGTGGCGGCAGGTGCGTGCCTCTCGGCATTTTTTCGCCTGAGCTCTCACGAATTAATACGCACTGTGGTGCTTGTTGTGGCGGCGGCACTTATAAAATTCATTGCCGAAAAAGCGGACAGGCTTCCCGATTCAAAACGCATAATGCCCTTTGCGGTGCTCGCCCTCGGGCTGATAAGCGGCGGCGGAGTGCTTGCCGCTCTCGGTTTCAACATAAACACGGCGGCTGTGTATCTGTGCGACAGCGTGCTGTGCTCGGGCGCCTGCGTGGCATTTACAAAGGCTCTTGGCGGCTCGGGGAAAAGCTTCAGGGAGTTTGTGCCCGATATTAAAACTGTTTTCTGCGTTGCGGTAAGCGCCTGTATAATCCTCATAAGCCTTGTGCCTGTTGAGTTTGCAGGGTTTCATCCTGCCCGTTGCGTTGCCGTAATTGCGGTTATTGTTGCGGCATATCTGTTTGCGGAAACGGGCGGCAGCATTGCAGGAATCTGCACGGCGGTTGCCTGTGCGGCGGCAGGCTCTCAGCAGGAGCTATGCGTGTGCTATGCACTTTCCGGTCTGCTTGCAGGATTTTTCTCAAGAAAGGGTCAGTTTGCCGCCTCGGCGGCGGTATCCGTTACGGCAGGAGCCTGCGCTCTGCTCAGCGGCACTCCTGAGGCGGCGGCAATGCTTGCCGAATCAGCGGCAGCGGCTGTTGTTTTTCTTCTTATCCCGAAGAAAAAGCTTGATTTGCTGCGCTTTAACCTTAATGCCGATAAAATATTTCACCTTCGTTCGGGATTTTCCGATGCGCCGGACAAGCTTTCGGGCGTTGCGTGTGCGCTGGACAGGGTGAACGAATGCATAAAATCCGTTTCCGCAGGCATCGCCGCCATTGCGCCCGATGAGAATGAAATTATCACCGAAACGGTCAGAGGGCGTGTGTGCGCCGAATGCCCCATCAACAATGCGGATTTCTGCCCCGAAAAGGGCGAATTTGCTTATATGACAAGGCTTCTGCGTGAAAAATCCTCGGTGAGCGTGCAGGATTTTCCCGAAGCTTTTACATCGGTTTGTCCGTTTTCCGAGCAACTTTCGGAGCAGTTCAATTCCGTTTTCGCCTGCGCCTGCGCGGCAGGGAAATACTCGGCGGAAACCGACAGATGCAGGGAGCTTGCCTGCGCTCAGCTTGGAGCGATTTCGCATCTTGTGCGTGAGATTTCGAGTTCTCTTGAGGGCGGTGAAAAAATCCTTTATGAAAAAGAACGGGCGGCAAAGCGTGTGTTTGAAGAAGCAGGCATAAATGCTCTTGAAATCACCTGCACCGAGCCCGTGGGCGGCGCAGTTACGGTAAAAGCAATTGTTGAAAACAGCGAAAAGCTGCCCGACCTCAGCAATGTGTGCGCCGAGCTTGAAAGAGCGCTCAGTGTTGAGCTTACCGCTCCCGAGGTAACCCGTGAGGATAAAACCGTGCTCATCTTTGAGCGCAAGGCGGTTTACGGGGTAAGACTCGGCTCGGCAAGTCGGGCGGCGGGCGGCGCAAGGCTAAGCGGCGATTATTTTGAATGCTTCAGCCTCGGCGCCGAGGTATATCTTCTGCTCAGCGACGGTATGGGCACGGGCGGCAGAGCGGCAATAGATTCCGCCATGACGGTAGAGCTTTTCTCGAAGCTCATCAGGGCAGGAGTTTCGCCGCAGACGGCGCTTGAAATCACCAACACGGCGCTTATCGTAAAATCCGATGACGAATCGCTCTCCACCCTTGATGCGGCAAGAATAAATCTTTTTACGGGCGATACTGAAATATACAAGGCAGGCGGTGCGCCGTCATTTTACCGCTGCTCGGGCGCAGTGAAATCGGCGGCGCTTCGCTCTATGCCGCTCGGAATTCTGATATCGGCACAGTTTTCGACTCACACCCTCAGCATGAACGAGGGGGATGTGCTGCTGATAATGAGCGACGGCGTTTGCCAGCAGGGCAGGGAGCAATGGATAGGCGAGGAATTGCTGCTTGGCGGCAGAATCGAAAACGCAGGCGATTTTGCCCAAAGAATTCTCGACCGTGCCGCAGAGGAAAACCCCGAATCCCGTGATGACATGACGGTCATTGCCGCCGTTCTTAAAAGAGAATAACACATAAAAAAGACTTGTGCAGGACGTTTCCCGTACAAGTCTTTTGCGTTTTCGGTTTTTGATTTTTGTGAAAAATCACGCCTTCGGCATGGGGCGGTGCTTTGCGGTGAATTCCTTTGCGGTAATTTTAATAACGCTTACAATGCTCACCATTTTATCGTCAAAGGTAAAATCCCTGCCCGTCTGGGTTTTCATAAAGAGGGAAAGCCCCTCCTTCTTCGCCTCAACATCTTCAAGAATTTCGGCTGTACCTCTGCCCATTACGGAGGAATACGAGGTGCCGTATTTGCAGGCGATTTCACCCTCAAAGGGCACGATATCGCAATCCATCTCAAAGAAAACGTTGGGATTTGCACGCATCAAATCAAGCTTCTTGCCCCAGAGTGCACCGTGAAGGTAGAGGGTGAGCTCGCCGTCAATGAGGGTGTAGCCGTAGTTCATCGGCACAACGTAGGGCCAGTCACCGTCCACCAGGCCAAGGTGAACAATCATTGATTTATCAAGGATCTCTTTGATTTTTTCAATATCCGTAATTTCTCTTTCTCTGCGTGTGATTCCTTTGTTCATGTGTTTTCTCCCTTCGGTAATATCTGTCGGCAGGCAGCAGACTCTCTGCATTTTCAATCTTATCATACATCCTGCAAAGTCTGCCGTCAAGGTCTGCTTTATATCCTTATTTTGTTCCGTTGAGAATTTTGCTCATTGCATAGCCGCCGTTTATGGTTTATAATATGTTCAGTCAAAGCGGAGGGAAGATAATGAAAACGGAAATTTTGTTTGAGGATAAGCATATTGTAGTCTGCTTCAAGCCTTCGGGAGTGCTCAGCCAGAACGGTGAGGGTGCGGATATGATATCCGCCCTCAATGCGCACTTTGAGGGAAATGGCGAGAAAGCAGAGGCATTCCCCGTTCACAGGCTGGACAGAGAAACGGCAGGCATAATGGTTTACGCCAAAAATTCAAAGGCTGCCGCCGCCCTCTCGAAGCAGGCGGAGCAGAATCTTATAAAAAAGAGATACTACGCCGTTGTGAAGGGGACATCCGAAGAAAAAAACGCAGTTCTCAAGGATCTGCTTTTCAGGGATAAGCAGAAGAACAAAACGTATACCGTAAAAAGAATGCGCAAGGGAGTGCGTGAAGCGTCGCTGGAATACGAGGTTATCGGCGAGGCAGACGGACTTTCCCTGCTTGATATCCTGCTGCATACGGGCAGAACGCATCAGATAAGAGTTCAGTTTGCAAGCAGAAAAATGCCACTTTACGGCGACGGAAGATATGGCGGCGGAGGCGGAAATCTTGCACTCTTTGCACACACACTTGAATTCAATCATCCCGTCAGCGGCGAAACTATGGTTTTTTCAAAGAAACCCGATAATTCCACCGAGCCGTGGGACAGATTCCGATATTAAAAGCCGAAACATCCGTGCTGAAAAGCTTGAATAAAACCAAAAATTGCAATAATAAAAGCCTCGCTGCAGCCATTTCTCAGCCGCAGTGAGGCTTTTTATCGGTTAAAACAACTACTCCGCCCTGCCGGATGCCGTCATAATGCAAAACCGTTTCAAGGTCTGCGTTGGGACAAAAGAACAACCGTCTCTATATGATTGGTATGCGGAAACATATCCACGGGCTGGATTTTTCTTACCTTATATCCCTTTGAGGTGAGGAAGAACAAATCCCTGCGCAGGGTTTCGGGGTTGCAGGAGATATAAACCACCTTTTCGGGCGAAAGGGTGACAAGCGAGGATAAAAACTTAGTGTCGCTTCCTGCCCTCGGGGGGTCCATAAACACTACACTCGCCTTTTCGCCGTCAGCCGCCATTGCCTGCATAAATTCGCCTGCATCGCCCTGAATGAATCGGGTATTTTTTGACTGATTGCGCTTTGCATTGGAAATGGCATCCTTTACTGCATCGGGGTTTATCTCAACGCCGATTACCTCGCCTGCCTGCTTCGCCGCCACAAGACCTATTGTGCCTATGCCGCAGTAAGCGTCAATCACTCTGTCGGATTCGTCAAGGTCGGCAAACTCCATTGCCTTGCCGTAAAGCACCTCGGTCTGCACGGGATTTATCTGATAAAACGACGATGCGGAAATCCTGAACACTCTGCCGCACAGCGTATCTTCAATATATCCGTTGCCGTAGAGCACCTCGTTCCTC
Organism: Acutalibacteraceae bacterium; assembly: GCA_045533875.1. Classification (GTDB taxonomy): domain Bacteria; phylum Bacillota; class Clostridia; order Oscillospirales; family Acutalibacteraceae; genus CAG-177. The sequence continues at coordinate 11,761 of JAZSIQ010000095.1, forward strand.
TCGCCGAGTACCATGCTTGTTTTCTGCGGATTTACGTTGAAAATAACGGTGGTGATTTCAGGGAAAAGACGCAGAAGCTCATCCGTAAGGCGCTTTTTCATGGGGAAGCGTGAGTTCGCTCCCACAAAAACCACCATGATTTCGCCGCTTGAAAAGCCCCTCTTCACAAGCACGTGGCGCAGGAATCCTGCTCCGCTGTTTTCGTTATAGGGCAGAATTTTGAATTTAGGCAGAAGCGAACGGATGGCTACTATGATTTCATCCGCTTTTTTATCCTCCGTCATACAGGAGTCAACAAGCACCACCCTGTGAGTGCCCGACTGGTAAACGCCTGACACGATTTTGCCCGAGCGTGTGAGCTGAAACGCCGCCTGCACCTTGTTGCGGTAATGATAAGGATTTTTCATGCCGATTATGGGCGAAACCCTGCAAAACGAGCCGAGCAGGCTTATGCATCTGCCCTGCTTCCACGAAAGCTGAGCCTCATAGCTCATATTCTGAAGCTGACATCCGCCGCACTTCCTGTAATGCGGGCAGGGGGCAGTATTTTTCTGCGGTTTTTTAGCGGTTGTTTTCATTTTAAATACCTCGTTTTAAAAGCTGTCTGTCATACAGTTTCTGCAATAGAGAATCCATTTCGCTCTGTCAAGCGGGTCGGGAGTTCTTCGGGGCAGAGTTTTATAAAGCTCCTTCGGACACTCCCTGTAGCCGCAGAAGGTGCTCGAAAACGTTCCCTTGCCCGAGGTCAGCGACCTGAAGGTGACGGGATAATCCGTTGACGATGCAACGGGAAGCTGAGCCTCCAGCGTGAAAAGACCGTTTTCAATCTGTGGGGCGGAAAACTCGCCCCTCATATCAATAATATGACCTATAACCTTGCCCACAAGCTCCTCCTGTGCGCAGAGGGTGACATTTATATAAGGCTCAAGGAGCACGGTTTCGCAGTTTGTAAGCGCACGCAGGAATGCCACAGGAGTTGCAACAAAGAAATCAAGCGGATGAGTGTGCACGTGATGATGCTCGCCGCCCGTGAGGGTGATTTTTGCATCCACCACCTCCCAGCCGTAAATGCCCTGCTGCACACAGTCCCTTGTAACGCTCGCCTCAACGTGATGCTGATATCTGTAAGGGACGATATTATCCTTTATTGCGGATTCAAAAATTATGCCGCTGCCTCTTTCAAGCGGCTCTATTTCAAGCTCCACCTTTGCCCAGCAGGGTTTCGGCATTGTATAGGATTCAAAGCCTTTCGCCTTGATTTTCGGAGTTTCCTTGAATATTACACTTGGCTCGGAAAACAGCACCCTTGCTCCGCTGCGCTCAAATACAAGCTCCTCAAGCACTTCAAGCTCAATAACGCCCGTTATGTTGAGGTACATCTCCCGTGTTTCACGGTTGAAATCAAAGCTCAGCAGAGGGTCCTCCTCACCGAGCTCACGCAGGGTCTGCATAATCACGGCAGAGTCCTCTTCCCTTTCGGGGTGAGCGGTAACCGTCATAAGCGGCACGGCAAGGCTCGGCGCAATTTTTCTGAAATCCTCGCCTATGCAGTCACCGTTTTTCAGCGAGGATAAGCCGTAAACAACAGCGGTATCGCCTGCCGAAATCTCTCCGCAGTCAACGGTGCGTGCGCCGTCAAAGGTGCGAATCTGAGCTATTTTTTCGCTTGTGCCGTCTGCAAAATTCACGCTTTCCCTATTACGCAGAGAGCCGCCGAAAAGGCGGATATATGCCGCCTTACCCATGTCACGGTCATACTCAACCTTAAAAACTCTGCCGCTGAGCGCCGAGCACTCGGCATAAGACGAGTCAGGCAGAAAATCGCACATATTATCAAGCAGTTCGGCAATGCCTGCGCCCGTTTTTGCGCTTGTAAAAAACACGGGGAAGGCTTCGCCGCAACGGCTCATTTCTTTAGCCGTATCAAGGATTTCACCCTCAGAGACGGCGCCTTCAGAATAGCGTTCAAGCAACGCTTCGTCACCGAGAGAGAGAATCAGATTCTCCGCCTCATCGCCCGAAAAGGAGCAGAGGCTCACCGAGCACTCCTGAGTACCCTCGCCCGAAATTTCTTCAACGGCAAAGGCATTCACGCCGAGCGATGACGAAATGCCCGAAATCACCTTTGCGCAGTCGCTGCCCGTACGGTCAATTTTATTTATAACGAAAACTGCGGGTATTTTAAGCTTGCGCAGGGCTGAAAAAATCAGCTTTGTATGCGCCTGAACACCCTCAACTGCGGAAAGCAGCACCACCGCCGCATCAAGCACGGCAAGGCTTCTTTCAACCTCTCCCGCAAAGTCAACATGGCCGGGGGTGTCGATAAAGCACAGGGAGTTGCCGTTATGCTGCACTTTTGCACACGCAGAGCGCACGGAAATACCCCTTCTGCGCTCAACACGCATTGAGTCGGTGGCGCAGGTGCCGCTGTCCACGCTTCCTGCCTGCCTCAATGCGCCCGAAAGGTGAAGCAACCGCTCCGTCAGCGAGGTTTTGCCTGCGTCAACATGAGCGAGAATACCGATATTATATTTTTTCACGCCCATACCCCCAGTTTAACAATGTTACATTTTATTTTACCATATATCAAAAATTTGCGCAATGCCTGTTTTAGGATGAAAAAATATTGATAAATCGGGAAAAATGTGGTATCATTAAGTTTAGTGTAAATATTTAATTACTTCTTGAGGGAGGAAACTTATCATGACTGATATTGAAATTGCCCAGAGTGCCGTTATGCAGCCCATTACCGAAATTGCCGAGGTTGCCGGAGTTGATTCCAAGTATCTCGAGCAGTACGGCAATTACAAGGCAAAGATTGACCTTGCCCTGCTTAAGGAAAACACCAAAGAGGACGGTAAGCTTATCCTTGTTACCGCCATCACCCCCACCCCCGCAGGCGAAGGTAAAACAACTACCACAATCGGCCTTACGGACGGTCTTCGCAAAATAGGCAAGAATGCTCTTGCCGCTCTTCGTGAGCCTTCGCTCGGCCCTGTTTTCGGCGTTAAGGGCGGTGCCGCAGGCGGCGGCTACGCTCAGGTTGTTCCCATGGAGGATATTAACCTGCATTTCACAGGCGATTTCCACGCAATCGGTGCGGCTAACAATCTTCTTGCCGCTATGCTGGATAATCACATCCATCAGGGCAACTCCCTCGGCATTGATACAAGAAGAATCACCTGGAAGCGCTGCGTTGATATGAACGACAGACAGCTTCGCTTCGTAGTTGACGGTCTTGGCGGCAAGGTAAACGGCGTTCCCCGTGAGGACGGATACGACATCACCGTTGCCAGCGAAATCATGGCAGTTCTCTGCCTTGCAAGCTCCATTACCGACCTTAAGGAGCGCATTTCCAGAATTATCGTTGGCTATAACTATGAGGGCAAGCCCGTTAGCGCGGCTGACCTTAAGGCGGCAGGCGCTATGACAGCTCTGCTCAAGGACGCTCTCAAGCCCAACCTTGTTCAGACTCTTGAGGGTACACCTGCATTTGTTCACGGCGGCCCCTTTGCAAATATTGCTCACGGCTGTAACTCCGTTATCGCTACAAGAATGGCAATGAAGCTCGGCGATTACGCCGTTACGGAAGCAGGCTTCGGCGCTGACCTCGGCGCTGAAAAGTTCCTCGATATCAAATGCCGCTACGCAGGTCTCAAGCCCTCCGCAGTAGTTATGGTTGCAACCGTAAGAGCGCTTAAGATGCACGGCGGTCTTACCAAGGACCAGCTCGGCAGCGAGAACATTGAGGCTCTTGAAAAGGGTATCCCAAACCTTCTTCGCCACGTTTCCAATATCAAGAACGTTTATAAGCTTCCCTGCGTTGTTGCGGTTAACCGCTTCCCCACCGACACGGATGCCGAAATCAACACCGTTATTGAAAAATGCCGTGAGCTCGGTGTCAACACCGTTCTTTCCACCGTTTGGGCAGAGGGCGGCAACGGCGCTGTTGAGCTTGCAAAGCAGGTTGTTGAGCTTTGCGAGCAGCCCAACGATTTCAGCTTCTCCTACGAGCTTGATGAAAGCGTTGCAGGCAAAATCGAAGCAGTTGTTAAAAAGGTTTACGGCGGTGCAGGCATCAGCCTGAGCGTTGCCGCAAAGAAGCAGATTGCCGAACTTACCGACCTCGGCTACGGAAACCTTCCCATCTGCGTTGCAAAAACTCAGTATTCCTTCTCCGATGACCCCACAAAGCTCGGCGCTCCCGAAGGCTTTACCGTAAGCGTCAAGAACGTTAAGCTTTCCGCAGGCGCAGGCTTTATCGTAGTTTACACGGGCGATATCATGACCATGCCCGGCCTACCCAAGGTACCTGCCGCAGAGAAAATCGACGTTGACGAAAACGGCAGAATTTCAGGACTTTTCTGATAATATAACCAAGAGGCCGTCTCAATAAGCGAAGAACAAAAAACTGATATAAAGAATAATTGGCTTGTACGGGATTAATCCTGTACAAGCCAATTTGATTATTATTGAAAACAAGATTTATTTTCAGCGTACTATGTTTTCTCCGTCAAAGAGAATTACGCCCCAGCCGTCACCGGCCTTGCCGCCGCTGAGAATCCACTGCTTGTAAGCCTTGCGCAGGGAGGTATCCTCGGGCCAGGCTTCGGGAGCGAGGCGGGCATACTTGCCGTAAACTCGCCAGTCGTTTGAGAATTCATCCTTCTCAGAGCTTCTGAGAATCTCAAAATCATCCATAAACTTAAGGATATTGAGGTGCTTGGGGAGGAATTCATAGTGCGCCTTGTGGAGCAGCCAGGAGCCGCAGCAGAAAAGAAGATAGCCGTTTTCATCAATATATTCATCGGCATACTTTGAGTTTTTAACAAGGGAATAAATCTTTCGGTAGGATGCAAGCCTTACCTCGTCAGTGAGGGGCACACCCGATGAGGGGATGTGGAAGCCGAGCATCTTTCTGCCCTTTTTAAGCACAAAGCCGCTCTTAAGTGTAACGTCCTCGCCGTCGTATTCGGAATCCTCATACTGGAATCTGCCAACGCCGACTCTCCACAGCTCAAGGAAGCCTCTGTGCCATCCGCCCGTATCGTTGCCGGGGATGAGGCAGCAATCCATACATTCGAGGAGCTTGTATTTGAAATCCTTTGCGCTTTCCCAGAAGTATTCATCGCTGATGCCTGCTTCGGGGTATCTCTGATGCATAATTTCGGCGCAGTGCAGGAAGAAAAGGAGATTCATCGTTCTGCGGTCAATCTCAAATTCATCCGCAAAAGCATCAACCTTGGGGAGAACCACCTCAAGGCCGTCAGCCTCGGGGTACATATATTCATCAATAAGAGCCTTGAATCTGCTGCCCCAGGCGTTGTCACGCTCAAGCATATCGTTGATATAAGTGAAAGTTTCAACCGCAACGGCAGGGAATTCAAGCTTTTCCATCATAAGCTTAAAATGTTCATTGTTGAATTTCATAAGAAACCTCCTGAAAACAGTAGCATTATATCTATTTAATCACACCGCGGCAAAAATTGCAATATAAAAACAGAGTTGAAATCTTCGTTAAATCTTCCAAAAAGATGCGATTATTTCTGTTCAAAATGTATCGTTGAGAATGCCGCATTTATATGATAATATTATTGTGAGTAAATGTACAGAGGTTTTGAGGCGAGAAGAGGGATATAAAGCTGTCTTGCGGCAAAAGGCAGGGTTAATACTTATCCTCAGAAGGAGATTATTGCTATGAAAAAAACCGTATCACTTTTACTCGCGTTTCTTTTTGTATTTCTTATGAGCGCCTGCGGCGTAAAGGAAGAGGAAACAACCACGGCAAAAACAACTGAGGCGGCACCCGCCACCGAAACAACCGCACCCGAAATAACGAGAACTCAGGCGGAGATTGATGAAATAATCGCAGGAATTAAAAAAGCCTGCGTGCTGTCGACCGTTCTTGATAAATACGGTTCGTATATGTATGAAAGAAGCGATTTTGAAGTTTGTTCAGATAATTATTTTTTCAGAGAAAACGACGAAATCGTTTATGTGGAGAAGTGTGAAATAGCCGGCGATAACCTTGAAACAAGATTCCGCGGCAATTACAACGGTTTTGAATTTTACCGCTACGACGGTGATCAAAAAACCAAATTAGATTTTAATCTTAACTGTATGTCGCCGAATTATGAGGGCGTTCCTGCTGAACCTGTTGACGGTAACCAAAAAATTTTTGACCCGGATGAATATTCCTGTTTTATGCTGATTGGAGAAAATGAGGACAGTTACTTCTTCAGCATAGACGAAGATGTTACCGACCCGTATTCAGGTGAATACGGCATTTACCGTTTTGATAAAGAAACGTTGCTTCCCGTCCAAATGGAACCCCCCGGAGTTTGCTTACATCACAAATTTTATTACGATGTCAAATTTGAGAAAGTGCGCGAAGTTTTTGGCGATTGGCAGGGAGATCTTCGTAAAATTACTATTATTAAAGAGCATTACGAAAAGGGCGAATCCGTAATCGAAGAAGCAACTGTTGAAATCCCTGCAACGTGGGAGCTCAACGTTAGCAGCAGTTCACCCTACGGACTTTATATGGATGCTGATTATACCGTTGAATATTCCTACCCCGACGACGGAGTTGATTGTACGGTTTATGCCCGTTCGATTTTTTAACAGTTTTATGTTAAACAGCTTATAAAACTGCTAAAGGAGATTATTGCTATGACCAGTGCGGTACCGCTTTTAGGCGAGTTTCTTTTTGTATTTCTTATGAGCGCC
>JAZSIQ010000015.1:0-7436 GCA_045533875.1 Acutalibacteraceae bacterium
TTGTTGCCATTACATTCTATGACAAGCAGCTTCATCCTCTCAAAAACGGCAAGCGTATGTTCGGCAAGCTTGATGTGCTCAACGTTATTGACGGCTGGAAAATCATGGAGTTCACTCAGGGCTGCTTCAACGGTCTCGGTATCGCAGGTGCTTTTGTTCTTGGCTGGCCTCTTGCCGCAAAGAATCTTGAGCAGGCTGAAGCCGCAGGCAAGCTGTGGTATATGCTGCCCGAAAAGGTTGACATCTCCCTCTCCTGGATTTTCTGCGCACTTATTATCCTCACAATCTTCCTGTTCATCATTCCCTACCGCAGAAACGGCAACAAAATTACCCGTGCCTTCGGTGAGGTTGACATGAACATTGTTGAAGTCCTTGAGCGTCCCTGCTATATGGTAGGCCCCCTCGCTCTTATTATGCTCGGTTCAACAACCATGGCTGAAATCATCTGCTGCTTTACAATGTACTACGTCATTGCACAGCACGACGGTCTTGAGCGCTATTGGGATTACAAGAACATAAAGTTAATCCGCATTTTCCTTATTCTTGTAGGTGCGGCAGCTCTTGCCGTTCAGGCATTAAGAGGCTACACACTTTGGGAAACCTGGATTTTCTACTGCGTAGGATATATCCTCTTCGACCTTGCATTCTTCTGCCGCCCCAAGAGAGTTGCAGACAATTACAGAAATGCAAAATCCTTCAAGGATTTCCTTGTAGCCTTCGGCGGAGATCTTACCGTTCTTCCGTTCTTCTATATTTTAATGGCAGTTTTGCTTGTTTTCGGTTACATGAATTTCAGATAAACCACAATACAAAGCCGGTCACAGATAAGCTGATGAACCGGCTTTTATTTTATTCGGAGGTTTTGATAAATGACTCAAAATCCTGTTCTGTTTATAATTTTCAGTATGCTCGCTATGTGCTTTGGATGGGGAATCCGTGGCTCGGCAATCGGCGGCGAGAAAGGTGCAATGCTTCCCGGCGCATTCATGGGCATCATGTGTGTCTGGTATACGGGCTCAGGGCTTCTGATGAATAATGCATTCTTATTTGCAGCCGCTTGCGCCCTTGGCTACTTCTACGGCGGCATGGAACCGTACGCATCAACCATGTTCCTTATTCTTCACCATGACAAGCCACGCTACAATCCCTCAACAGGCTATCTTGCTCTTACCTTTAAAGGCACAATCTGGGGCGGTCTTGGTGCAGCATTTTTAGGCATCAGCTTCTCCGCTATGAGCGGCGTTGTTTATAAATGGTACGATTTCGTTATTTTCTTTGCCCTCGTTCCGCTTTCGCAGGAAATAGGTTACCGCATTTTCAACACTCCCTAAGACCCCGAAAACGGCAGAATGCCTAAAATCGGTTTCTCAGAAGACAGCCGTGAGGAATGGGGCCGTAATGTTGTGATTGTTGCAGAGCTGCTGCTTATGATGGCAATCCGCAGAGATATTTTCTCAATTATTCTTTGGATGGGCGGCGCATTGTTCGGTGCAATCGGTTGGGTTATCGGTATCGGACTTTACGACAGAGAGTGCCATCCGCTCAAGAACGGCAAGCGCATGTTCGGTAAGCTGGATGAGCTTGGAGTTATTGACGGCTGGAAAATGATGGAGCTTGTTCAGGGGCTTGCTCAGGGCTTCGGTATTTCCGCAGCGTTTGTAATTGCCTGGCCGCTTGCAAAAGAAAAATTAGCTGCAGCCGAAACGGCAGGCGCGCTGTGGCATCCTATTCCGCAGACAGTTGATACCGTTCTCTCATGGATATTCTGTGTGCTGATTATTCTGACGATTTTCCTGTTTATCATTCCTTACCGCAGAAACGGCAATAAAATCACACAGGCCTTCGGCGAGGTTGATATGAACATCGTTGAGGTGCTGGAGCGTCCCTGCTATATGGTAGGCCCGCTTGCACTTGTTATGCTCGGCTCAACAACCATGGCATCAATTATCTGCTGCTTCACAATGTACTACGTTATCGCTCAGCATGACGGACTTGAGCGTTACTGGGATTACAAGAACATAAAGCTGATACGCATTTTCCTTATCCTTGTAGGTGCGGTTGCCCTCGCAATTCAGATATTCAGAGGCTACACACTCTGGGAAACCTGGATTTTCTACTGCGTGGGTTACCTTATATTTGAAGCGTTCTTCATGTTCCGCCCGAAGCTTGTCATTGAAAACCGCAAAAAGACAAATTCTGTCGGTCAGTTTATTGCTTCGTTCGGCTGCTCCGCAACCGTATATCCCACATATCTGCTGATGATGACTGCATTGCTGATTTTCGGCGGAATTTATTTCAAATAATCCTACTCGGGTAAAAAACTTAAAATCAGGAAGAATTTTTTAAATTCCTCCTGATTTTTTGTGTTTTTTATGCTATAATGCTTTTATCGCTTATACGGAGGTCTTTTTTATGAACATTACAATTATTGACGGTCAGGGCGGTCAGCTCGGCGCTCAGCTTATAAAAGCAATATCTTCCCGTTTCCCGTCTGTCAGCTTAACCGCTGTCGGCACCAACTCGGTTGCCACCGCAACAATGCTCAAGGCAGGAGCGAAAAATGCCGCAACGGGCGAAAATCCCGTTATCGTTGCCTGCCGCAATGCCGATGTTATCATAGGACCTGTCGGTATTGTTATTGCCGACTCCCTGCTTGGCGAAATCACCGAAAAAATGGCCGTGGCGGTAGGTCAGTCAAAGGCGGTACGTCTGCTGATTCCCATGAACAAATGTGACAACCTCATCGCAGGCGTTCCCAACCTCAATACAGGCGCACTTGTGGAGGATGCAGTCTTAAAGCTGCACGGCATAATTGATGCCCTTAATTCTTGACAATACCCGATTATTGTAGTAAAATGCAAATGTTGTTCTGAAGAACATCACGGAAGCAGAAGTTTCCTTTCTTTTACGCTTAAAACAATTTTATTAACGATACTATGAAAGTGTCATTATCTCTGAAGAGGTAGTGTCACTTTTTGCATTAAGAAAGGATTTTTTCATGAAAAATCATAACAGACTGTTAAAGCCAATACTTTCCGCTTTATTCCTGGCGCTTGCTTTTATTATGCCGTTTCTGACAGGGCAGATACCCGAAATCGGCTCCATGCTTTGCCCTCTGCATATCCCTGTTATTCTTTGCGGATTTATCTGCGGATGGCCGTGGGGGCTTACGGTAGGCATTATTGCTCCGCTTCTGCGTTCGCTCACTCTCGGAATGCCGCCGTTCTTTCCTACCGCCGTTTGCATGGCTTTCGAGCTTGCAACATACGGGGCGATTTCAGGTCTGATGCATAAAATGCTGCCCCAAAAAAAGCCTTATATATACTGCTCCCTGCTTGCCGCAATGCTTGCAGGCAGACTTGTTTGGGGCGCATCAATGTTTATCTGCATGGGCATAAACGGCGCAGGCTTTACCTTTGCCGCTTTTCTTGCGGGGGCCTTTACCAACGCAATACCCGGAATTATTCTTCAGATAATATTGATTCCCGTTCTCGTTGCGGCACTTGACCGCGCGAAATTATTAAAAAACATAAGAGATTAGAGAGACTATGGAAAACAGCATAAAAACCCGAAAATCGTTGATAACGCATTATCAGCAATACCCTCAATTACAGATTCAGGACATATTCAAATATCTTCACCAAAGCTCCTTCGGATGTGAACACATGGTATCCTCCCTTGAAACCGCAACAGGTTATATACGCACCGAGGGCAATTGTATTTGTAATAATAACAGCGTACTTGTTGACCGCCTGGACGGTAATTACAGCCGTGTGCATCTTGCGTACCTCGGCCGTGGATTGAGCCCGGTTACACTCGGCAAACTTTTCTTTGCATCCGCAATGAAAGAGCCCGACGCCAAATCTGCTTTGGAGCAAAAACTCAGTATTACAAAAGAACTGATAAAAGAAAAAACACTGCCTTTTTCTCTCAACGAATTTGAGCAAGCGGTCATAAAGTGGCAAACGCAGGGGTATCCTGCGGTGCATCATTCGGATATTTTTCGCAGCGCATACGCTCCGTCCTACCGTGTTATATCAAACCGATACATCCCTTTTCTCTCGCTTTTCGCCACCATTGACGGATTGCTCGAAAAAGGCAGGGTAATCCTCGCCGTTGAGGGCGGCAGCGCAAGCGGCAAAACCACCCTGAGCCAAATTCTCAAAGAGCTTTACGGCTGCACGGTTTTTCACATGGATGACTTTTTTCTGCGTCCCGAGCAGCGCACCCCGGAGCGTTACGCAGAGGTTGGCGGAAATATTGACAGAGAACGCTTTCTTGAGGAAGTGCTTATTCCGCTGAGCAAAAACGAGCCCGTCAATTATCGCAGATTTGATTGCTCAACCTTTAAGCTCTCCCCCGCAACCGAAATCTGCCCCGAAAATCTCACGGTAATTGAAGGAGTCTATTCAATGCACCCTTCATTTTCGGAATACTATAACGTGTCGGTATTTCTGGATATTCCACCCGAATTGCAACGCAAACGCATCGCCGTACGCAATTCGCCGCAACTTGCCGAGCGATTCCACAATGAGTGGATACCGCTCGAAAACGTATATTTTTCACAGATGCAGGTAAAGCAGCGTTGCAGTATGCGCATTGAAATCACCGAATAATTCAATATTCAACCGAAAACGCCGCAGGCTTCACACCCACGGCGTTTTTTCATAATTAAGCAGCAAAAACACTTTTATTGCTTCGCAAGATATGTTATATTAAAAGTGATACTGTAAAATAATTAAAACATTCAGGAGAAAAGTATGGGTTTTGATACCGTAGAAAGCTCTGTTGCCAGACCTCCTCATAAGACGGTGCTGATTGACAGAGCGGATATGGAAACTTTACTTTGCGTTTTTAACCAGTAAATCAATAATTACCTTTTGAAATATCGGCAATTAATTAAGCTGCTAATCACTTTTTTAAATGCCGGTAGGTTTTGTTATACCCAAAAATAAAAATAAAAGGTGATTATATGAAAAATAAAGAAGCAAAAAAGCCGTCAAAGATAAAGTATATTTTATTTCTCCTCAAGCCCTATTGGAAATACGGAAAAGGGTATATTATTACCGTTTTACTTATGTCTGCGGTGCTGCAGCCTGTATCCGCATATCTCACGGCGCTTTTGCCGCAAAAGGCGATTGATGCCGTCATGAATGATACACCCCACAAAGAAGTTATCTGCATAATCATAATGTTTACGCTGTTTATTGTTTTTGTTTCTGCGCTGGAGAAAGTTATTGAAATGGCGTATACGCAGATGACACTTGTAAAAGTCAGCAACAAAATCAAAAACGACGTTAACAAAAAAGCCTTAAGAACAGATTTCAAATACTATGACAAACCCGATTTCTTTGTAAAGTTTATTTTTGCTCAGGATAATTACCCTGTTCACGCTCAGAATGTTGTAATGATTCTGCCCGATATTCTGCGTGGAATTTCAACAGTGATTGCAATGGTTGCGATTATTGCTTCTGTAGGTCCGGTTTTGCTTGGAATCACAGCGTTTTTTGTTATATTGAATGCAATTGCCGGAATTCCCGTTATAAAGCCCACCGCAGATTACGAAGAAAGCCTTGTTGACGCATGGCGTCCTATGGAATATTCAAGCAGGGTGCTGAAAATTAAAGAGAATGCCGCTGAATTGCGTGCATCAGGTGCAGGATTAAAACTCTTGAGCACAATCAATGCGGCGATGAACAAATTTCAAAAAGTGTATAAACAGTATATGAGAAAAGTTGCACCTTTCCATCTTTTGCAAGGTGCCGTTTCCCCTATACAGGCGGCTTGCATTCTTGCGTATATCATATTTTTCGTTATTGCCGGGGATAAAACTCAAATAGGATTATATGCATCTCTCACCGTTGCTTCAACGGCTTTGGCTTCAAGCCTTAACGATGCCGCAAACAGTGTTATTCAGATGCTTCAATGCATATCAAACGGCGAAAAGGTTGCAGAGTTTTTTGAAGCCGAATCGGAAATTGAGCCTGAGAATGACAATGCCGTTTCCGCCCCGGACGGAAATTATGAAATTGAATTTAAAAACATTTCTTTCGGATACGAAGAATCCTCGTTGTTGTTCAAAAATTTCAATCTTCATATAAAACCCGGTCAAAGAGTGGCAATCGTCGGTGAAAACGGTGCAGGCAAATCCACTTTAACCAAGCTGCTACTGCGTTTATATGATGTAAATAACGGCGAGGTGCTCATTAACGGCAAGAACATAAAAGATTATGATATTCATCAACTAAGGCTTAACACAGGAGTAGTATTTCAGGATGTCCGTGTTCTGGCAATGAGCCTGCGTGATAATTTAACGGTGTATAATAATGTGTCGGATGAGAAGCTGTGTGAAACGCTGGAGAAGGTCGGATTATCGGGAGTGCTGAAAAGAGCAAACGGGAATTTAGATACAATGGTTTCCCGTGAATTTACGCAGGACGGAATCTCACTCTCAGGCGGAGAAGCGCAGAAGCTGCTGCTTGCAAGGATGTTCACAAGCTCATTCGGGCTGTTGATACTCGATGAGCCTTCGTCTGCCCTTGACCCGTTGTCCGAGGTTAAGCTGATGCAGAATATTCTTGATATCTCAAACACTGCAACAACGGTTATGATTGCTCACCGCCTTTCAACCGTAAGGGATTTTGATTGCATTTACAATATTGAAAACGGAGAAATCATTGAAAGCGGAACGCATGACGAGCTGATGAATATGAAAGGTAAATATTATGAAATGTTCATTAAACAAGGCGAGAATTATCAGAACTGAAGCTGAGTTTATGATTTAATTGACAAATTGATAACGGCATAAAGAAGGGCTGCCTCACCGAAAATGTGAGACAGCCCTTTGGCACCCCCTGCGAGAATCGAACTCACAACTGACCCTTAGGAATCAGGTTGGCTGTTAACAAATTCACTTTCAGGGTGACTTGTTGCCTGCAACCCCCTCATTTTCACTATGTTTTGCTGCTATTGCAGTCCTTTTTTGTATTGTATAGCATCGTGTTTTCTGCTCAAATTAGCAAGGTGTTAGCAAAAAAGGCATTTTGGGTAGCGGTTACCGAGTTATTATAGTTCTATGTGTTCCGTGTTGTTTGGTTGCTACAGTGTGGCAAATTGGAATTTGTCATTATAAATCGATATTGATTTCGTACTTGTTTTCAATGAGTATATAGTTCACACCATACCTCTGTGCGAGGTCAAACATTTCAGCATTATCTGTCAATACGCTCTCCATTGTACACCATTCATCATCTAAACGATTCTCAATGGCATTTGCATGTTTCTTTATGTCAGCAAAGTGGTTTCTGATATATTCCTCACTCATTACGAGGCAGAAAAAATTGATGTTTTCACGATATTCGGAGTCAAAGTCCTTTTGCCAATCGAACGGAATATAGCAACCTTCAACAATTAAGTTCTGCTTATTTTCAATAGCA
>JAZSIQ010000142.1:0-4178 GCA_045533875.1 Acutalibacteraceae bacterium
TCCTTTACCACTCTTGCCACAGGCAGACCGTGTTTACTGATAAAAGCGGCATCTATGCCCTTTACAATCGTACAGCCGAGCCCCTGAATTCCGTAAGCGCCCGCCTTGTCCATAGGCTCTCCGCTGTCAACATAGGTTTCAATCTCCTCGCCGCTGAGGGGATAAAACTCAACCTTGGTGCTCTGAGCAAAGAAAATCTCCTTATCTTTTCCGAGTATGCACACTCCCGTTACAACCGTGTGCTCTTTACCCGACAGACGGCTGAGCATCCTTACGGCATCCTGCCTGTCAGCAGGCTTACCCATTATCTCGCCTTCGCTTACAACAACGGTATCTGCACCTATAACGGTATCTTCGGGGCGCAGAGCCTTTACAGCCCTCGCCTTTTTCTCGGCGGTCATCACCGCCGCCGCTTCAGGTGCCGTGCCCTCAGGCACGCTTTCATCCGCCTGAGAAACAAACACCTCAAAATCCACCCCTGCCGTTGCAAGCAGCTCACGGCGCCTCGGAGAGGCGGATGCCAGAATTATTTTTTGCATATAAATGCTCCTTCTCGGTAAAAGATTTGTTTCGCTTGCCCGAATTTTGCGCTCATTTTGCCCGAAAAACCGTTTTTGGCGGCGCTTCGGGCTTTTTTGTTTGCAAAAAACAAAAGCCGCTCCGGATTAAACCGAAGCGGCATTTTTTAAAAATCAGTCTTCGTCTTCCTCTTCGATGTCGAATTCAAGAAGCTCGTTGCAAGCGGGGCAGTTGATGCTGCCTTCGCAGAGGATGTCCTCATCAATGCAGATAGCTTCGCCGCAGTTGGGGCACTCTACATCGTAATAATCATACTCATCGTCACCGCAGCAATCGCAGCAGTCACAGTCGTCCTCATCCTCGAACTCATCATAGATGAACTCTTCAAGCTCGTCAAGGTCTTCGTCAATAGCGTCAACCTGCTCGCTTACGAGGTCAAGGCTGTCTTCAAGGTCGCTGATGGTGAGAGCCATGTCGTTAAGAACGTCAAGCATGGCAAGAATAAGCTTGGATTCGGGCTTGGACTCATCAATTGCGAGACCGTCTGCAAGGCCCTTGATATAGGATACTTTTTCAGTCAATGACATATTATTTACCCTCCGTTAAATTAATTATGCTCTGCTGAGGTATTCGCCTGTTCTTGTGTCGATAACGATCATTTCGCCTTCGTCAATGAAAAGGGGAACCTTAACCTCTGCGCCTGTTTCAAGAGTAGCGGGCTTGGTAGCGTTGGTAGCGGTGTTGCCTGCAAAGCCGGGGTCAGTCTTGGTAACCTGAAGCTCTACGGTGGTGGGAGGCTCTACGCCGAAAACGCTGCCCTTATAGGAAAGAATACGGCAAACAACATTTTCCTTAACGAACTTGAAGTTCTCAGGAAGTTCTGAAGCGTTGATGGGGATAAGCTCGTAGCTTTCGGGATCCATGAAATAGTAAAGTCCGCCGTCCTCATAGGAATATTCCATTTCCTTGCGCTCAATATAAGCGGTGGGGAATTTGTCGGTGGGGTTGAAGGTGCGTTCAACAACAGAGCCCTTGATAACATCTCTGAGCTTTGTTCTTACGAAAGCGGCACCCTTGCCGGGCTTAACATGCTGGAACTCGATAATCTGATAAACAGAGCCGTCCATCTCGAAGGTTACGCCGTTTCTGAAATCGCCTGCTGATACCATAAATAATAACTCCTTTAACGATATGTTGTCACGATTATTTTACACTATTCATTTTGATATTTCAAGTAGTTTTAACCAGTTTTATCTTACATTAATGTTAATTAATTTAAAATAATAAGATTTTTGGGGCTTTTTGTAAGATTGACGTAACCGTCACGGGTGATATAAGCCATATCCTCAATGCGTACGCCGAATTTTCCCGGCAGGTAAATACCCGGCTCAACTGTAACCACATCGCCCTGAGAAAGATATTCGCCCGTTCCTCTTTTTGAAAGTGTAGGCGACTCATGGATTTCGATTCCTACCCCGTGACCCGTTGAGTGGCCGAAGTATTCTCCGTAGCCCTGCGCAGCAATATAATCCCTTGCCGCCGCATCAACCTCGGAGCAATCCGCTCCGGCGCAGAGTGCACTCAACGCATTCTCCTGAGCTCTGAGCACGGTTTCGTACACCTTCGCCTGCTCGTCATTCACAAAGCCTACGGCAACTGTGCGTGTCATATCGCTGTGATATCCTTTCACAACAGCGCCGAAATCAAGGGTTATGAAATCGCCCTTTTCTATGCGCTTTTCGCTGGGTACTCCGTGAGGCTTCGAGGAATTCGCTCCGCTGACTGCTATTGTTTCAAACGAAATCGCCTCGGCACCGTTATGCAGCATGAAATAATCAAGCTCCAGCGCAACCTCACGCTCTGTGACGCCCACTTTTATAAAGCCGAGAATATGCTCAAACGCTTTTTCCGCAATTCCCTGCGCCGCACATATACATTCAAGCTCCTTTTCTGATTTAAATTCTCTCATCCCTGTTAATATTCTGTCAGCCCTGTCCTCATCCGCAACCTGCACCGAAGGCAGAATATCGCAAATGTATTTGAATTGCGACAGGGTGATTCGCTGAGCTTCAGGGCAAAGCTTCGTTATGCCGTGTTTTTTGCAAAGCTCACAAAGCTGCTCGCTGAGGCTTTTGAGCAGCACCACCTGAGTGCAATTCTCCGCCTGCGCCTGCGCCGCCTCAATATACCTTGAATCAACAAGCAGTATGCGCTCATGCTTTGTAATAATCATGTATCCGTCACTTGCGTGAAAGCCCGTAAGATACAGTATGTTTTCAGCCGAGGTGATAAAAAACGCTTCATGCTCCGCTATTGTATTTTTAAAAAATTCACTGTGCATAATTTCATCTCCAAATGAAGAAACGGCAGACTTAAATCAAGCCTGCCGTAACTCTTTGTTAGTTTAATTATTTGAACTTGCGCTTGCGAGCAGCCTCAGACTTCTTCTTTCTCTTTACTGAAGGCTTTTCGTAATGTTCTCTTTTGCGTACCTCCTGGATAACGCCATCTCTTGAGGTCTGTCTTTTAAATCTCTTGAGAGCGTTGTCGAGAGACTCGCCTTCCTTAACTTTTACCTGACTCATTCTATTCCCTCCCTCCGCTGGTTTGCAGGGGCTAATTTTCATAGCTTGACAGATATTATACAATAGCCCTATATGAATTGTCAACCATTATTTTTTAAAGATTTGATTAATTTAAAATTACATTTTTGTGTCATTTTGCAGGTCTTACCACAATATTGACAAGCTTGCCCTTAACATAGAGCTCTTTTACGATTTCCATGCCGTTTACGGCTTCCTTGATTCTTTCAAGCTCCTTGGCTGCTGCAATAGCGCCCTCCTGTGAAATTTCGGCATCAACCACAATACGGTCTCTTACCTTGCCGTTAATCTGAACGGCAATTTCTATTTCACTGTCAACACACTTTGCCTCGTCATAGCTGCACCACTCAGAGGTTGCAAGCATACCGTCAAAGCCCGCCTTCTCCCACATCTCCTCGGTAACGTGAGGAGCAAAGGGGTTGAGAAGGGTTATAAAGGTCTTGTACTCGCCCTTTGTTACGCTGCCCTGCTCGTAAATCTTATTGAGCAAAGCCATGAGCGCCGCAATGGCGGTATTGTACTTGAGGTTTTCAATATCCTCTGAAACCTTCTTGATTGTTTTGTGGAAAAGAGATTCGAGCTTGGGTGAATAACCGTCACCGTCGGTAACGATTTCGGTAAGATTCCACACTCTGTCAATAAATCTCTTGCAGCCGTTTACGCTGTTTTCAGACCACGGAGCTGCCTTTTCGTAATCGCCCATAAAGAGGACGTATGTTCTCAGAACGTCGGCGCCGAATGCTTCAACAACATCGTTCGGGTCAACAACATTACCCTTGGATTTGCTCATCTTTTCGCCGTCCGGGCCGAGGATAAGACCCTGAGCTGTTCTTTTTGCGTAAGGCTCATCACAGGGAACTGCGTTGATATCGTAAAGGAACTTGTGCCAGAATCTTGAATAGATAAGGTGTCTGGTAACGTGCTCCATGCCGCCGTTGTACCAGTCAATGGGAAGCCAGTACTTAAGCTTGTCAAAATCGGCAAACTTCTCGACATTGTGCGGGTCGATCTATCTGAGGAAATACCAGGAAGAACCTGCCCACTGAGGCATGGTAT
>JAZSIQ010000058.1:0-16134 GCA_045533875.1 Acutalibacteraceae bacterium
GAAATCTCTTTTCTGTCAAGCATTTCACCGCCCGATGCCAAAGAAATATTAGGCGAGTAACTGCGTCAATCAAGCTTGCCGTCAGGGTCAAGCTCTACCCATATACTCTGCCATTTGCCTGCATTAAGTTTGACAGCACCACAAACCGGTCCAAGACAGTCCGGATTCATTCCCGACTGCTTGCGCAGAAAATAATCGTCCGAATCCTCATAGCACGCAAGCCCTACAGGCACTTCACGCACCTTGAATATGCTCAAACAATCGCCGAAACCTTCAATTTTAATCTCTATCTCTTTTTGCTCTTCGCTGAAAAGGGCAATCTGAAAAGAAGACCTTTCGTTTTTCAGCATGGAAAAGCCCGCGACTTGAGAAGCTACGGGCTGTTCATCTGAAAAAACCTTGCTCAAAGAGCTGAGGAGCATCACTTTCATGCTTTCACCTGCTTTTTCATTTCAATATCTTTTTTTACCGTTGCATCAACGGCTGAAATAACTGCATCGGAAAAACCTGCCTTATCAAGCGCAGCAACCCCCTCAACGGTAGTTCCGCCCGGCGAACACACTCTGTCCACAAGCTCACGGGGATGCAGTTCACTTTCAAGCACGGTCTTTGCGCTGCCCAGCACGGTCTGCGCCGCAATTTCAAGCGCCGCCTGTCTGGGAATTCCGTGTTTAACAGCCGAAAACGCAAGACTGTCAATAAATTCATAAACAAATGCGGGAGCTGAGCCTGCAACCGCTGTAAAAGCGGAAAACAGTCTTTCTTCAAGCGAAATCACTTTACCGAACGCAGAGCAAAACTTTTCAACAAATTCAACATCCTGTGCCGTTACCGAAGCGCAAGCGCAGTAAGCGGTCATTGAAGAAGCGCTTGAAGCGTTGATATTGGGCATAATGCGTACAGCCCTTGCACCCTCACCGAGCGCAGAGCCGACAGCCGCAAGTTCAAAACCTGCCGCAGTTGAAATAACAAGGGTTGAATTCTCCCTGACCTGCGGTGCAATTTTGGCGAGCATAGCAGTCATATCCTTGGGCTTTACGGCGCATAAAACCGCATCGCATCCTGCAGCGGTTTCACACTCGCTGCCGAGAACATTTACACCGTACAAAGCCTTGAGGGCCTGAGTTTTTTCGCTGTTAATGTCGTAAATATATATATCTTCAGGTGCTGCAAGCTTTGACTCCACAACACCTTTAAGTATGGCACAGGCAAGATTGCCTGTGCCGATAAAACCGATTCTTTTCATATTAATCAAAATCTTTCAACAGTTTGATTATTCAGCAGAAATTTCAGATGTGCAATGGGGGCACTTAACTGCATCAATGGCAATTTCACTCTTGCAGAAGGGGCAAGCCTTGGTGGTGGGCTCTTCGGGAGCAACCTCTTCCTTCTTCTTTGTTTTGTCAGCTATTGTATTGATACCCTTAACAAGAAGGAATACAACAAATGCCATGATGAGGAAGTTGAGAATTGCGCTGATGAAGTTGCCGTAATTGAGAGTTGCTGCGCCTGCTTCCTGAGCAGCGGCAAGGGTTGCATATTCATTGCCATCAAGAGCGATGAACAAATCCGCAAAGTTAATTCCCTTGGTTGCAAGGCTGATTACGGGCATAACGACATCGTCAACAAGTGACTTTACGATTGCCTGGAAAGCGCCGCCTACGATAACACCGACTGCAAGGTCAATAACGTTGCCTCTCATAATAAACTTCTTGAATTCACCGAAGAAACCGTTTGCTTTTGACATTTTAAAACATCCTTTCTTATGTTATCAATTTAGTTTAGCATTGATTTTCTCACAGGTCAAGCCCTTCAAGGTTAAATTGAGGAATATAATCCTCACTTGCGGAGTTTTTTTGCTGAAAAAACACATTTTCAAATCCAAGGCTGAGTGCCTTTTGTTTCACCATAGAGTATTCTCTTGAAGAAAGCTTTCTGTCAAGAGGAGGCATCTCTTTGGCCTTGGCGTAAGGAACATACTGACTCATAAGGCTTATTGCCGTATCTTTGGGCAGGTTTTCGCTTATCCATTCAAGAATTTTAAAGCTTTGCGAAACATTGCCCGGCAACACAAGATGCCTTACAATCAAGCCTTTTTTTGCAATACCGTTTTCATCGGTTTCAAGAGAGCCCGCCTGTCTGAACATCTCAAGCACAGCCTTTGAGGCATACTCAAAATAATCGGAAGCTCCTGCATATTTCTGTGACACTGCACCGTCAAAAAACTTAATATCGGGCAGGTAAATATCGACCAACCCCTCCAGCATTTTAAGGCTCTCAACCTTTTCATAGCCCGAGCTGTTCCACACAACGGGTACGGGAGATTTATATTTACTCAGCACAGCGGCAAGCTTTTCGGTATAGTGAGTAGGCGTTACAAGATTTATATTGTGCACGCCCTGCTCAATAAGGGAATCAAAAATCCTCATGAGCTTGTCCTCACTTACCTGTGCACCCGTTGAGGCACGGCTCACCTCGTAATTCTGGCAAAAAGCGCACCTGAGAGAACAGCCGCTGAAGAACACGGTACCTGAGCCGTTTACTCCGCTTATGCAGGGCTCCTCCCACTCATGCTTTGCGGCACGGGCAAGCATAAACTCACCCTTCACCGAGCAAAAGCCGATATTATTTTCTCTCCCCACCCCGCAGTTTCTGGGGCAAATGCTGCATTTCATGGCAAGCCTCCGTATTTATAAAATCCGAACTGTTTCACGCATCATAAATTATTCACTTGATTATATAACATTGTTTACTTTATATTCAACCTTTTTATTGCAAAATATATTAATATGTTATATAATATATGAAGAATTTTATGATGGGGTGATTTGATGATTCTTACAATAGATATCGGTAACACCAACATTACAATCGGCGCTTTCAAGGAAGATGAGCTCATGTTTGTTGCCCGCATTTCAACGGACAGAAGCAAAACCGCTGACCAATACGCCGTAGATTTTTATAATATAATAAAACTTTATTCAGTTTTGCCTGAGGATTTTGAGGGCGCCGCAGTAAGCTGCGTTGTTCCCGAGGTTTCCCAAAGCATCTGCAACGCTGTGGCAAGGATTATAAAAAAATCTCCCCTTGTGCTGAGTCCCGGAGTAAAAACGGGAGTCAATATCCTTATTGATGACCCTGCACAGGTCGGCGCAGACCTTGTTGCTGCAGCAATCGCCGCCGCAAATCTTTATCCCCTTCCCTGCCTCATTGTTGACCTTGGCACCGCAACAAAAATAAGCCTTGTTGACAAAAGCGGAGCTTTCAGGGGCTGCACCATTGCTCCGGGCATCAGGATTTCGCTTGAGGCACTTTCCTCAACCGCATCCCAGCTGCCTGCAATAAGCCTTAACACTCCCCGCCGCGCAATCGGCACAAACACAATTGACGCCATGCAATCAGGCATTGTTTACGGCACTGCATCAATGATAGACGGTATGTGTGACCGTATAGAAAATGAGCTTGACTCTCCCGTGGCAAGCATCATTGCAACGGGCGGTCTTTCAGCAGACATAATCAAAAACTGCAAGCGTGAAATGATTCACGATGCAAACCTTATCCTTTACGGACTTAAAATTCTTTACGGCAAAAATAATTTCTGATAAGTAACGTGCAGGCCGTTATAGGGTGGCGGCCAACGTTTGACTTATATAAAATGCGCTGTATCCCCATGAGGGAACGGCAGCAAGGAGGAAAAAAACATGTCAAAATCATCCGCAATGAAAAGAAACCTTAACATTGCACAGCTCGGAGTTCTGAGCGCACTCATCATCGTTATGACCTTTGTGCCCTACATCGGATACATCAGCTACGGAGCGCTGAGTATCACTCTTCTGCACATTCCCGTCATAATCGGCGCTTGTGTGCTTGGCGCAAAAGGCGGCGCAACCCTCGGCGCTGTGTGGGGAATCACCTGCATTATCAAGGCAGTCATGGCACCCCCTTCTCCGCTTGAAGGCATCATTTTCAGAAATCCGCTTATAGCCCTTATCCCGAGAGTTCTCGCAGGTTTTGTTGCAGGTTTTGTTTTTGAGGCGCTTGCAAAAAAAATCAAAAGCAAACATATCAGCGCAATACTTGCCGCAATTACCACCTGCCTTTGCAACACCGTGCTTGTCATGGGCGGAATTTACATCATCTACGGTGAAAGCCAGCTCGGCATTTCCCAGATTACTTTCGGCGGTCTTACAAACTACATTCTTGCGGCATTTACCATAAATGCCGTTATCGAAGTGGTGGTAGGTATTGTTATTGCCGTACCTGTAAGTCACGCACTCAGAAAAATAAAAATTAAAATCTGAAAACGGAGATTTTCCTATGCCAATTAAGATAGCAAATGAATTACCTGCGCATAAAGCGCTTGAATCAGAGAATATATTTGTCATGACGGAGGACCGAGCTGTAGCTCAGGACATTCGTCCGCTTCGCATTCTTCTGCTCAACCTTATGCCCACGAAAATTGAAACAGAAACGCAAATTCTTCGCCTGCTCAGCAACTCTCCTTTGCAGGTGGATGTGGATTTGTTGCAGGTCAGAACCCATAAATCAAAAAACACTTCTCAGGAACATATGCTCAAGTTCTACAACATTTTTGATGACATAAAGGATAACCGATATGACGGAATGATTGTAACAGGAGCACCTGTTGAGCAGATGCCCTTTGAAGAGGTTGACTACTGGGAAGAGCTGTGCGAAATTCTTGATTGGAGTAAAAAGAATGTTTACTCGGTTTTCCATATCTGCTGGGGTGCTCAGGCGGCACTTTACCATCATTACGGAATACCGAAATACGGTGTTGACGAAAAAATATTCGGAGTTTTCCCTCACCGCTCGCTTGATACTTTCCATCCCCTTATGCGAGGACTTGACGATGAATTCTTCATCCCCCATTCACGTCACACGGAAATTCACCGCAGCGACATTGCCCTCGTAAAAGACCTGCAGATTCTTTCATACTCCGACTTTTCGGGAATTCATCTTATTTCCGATATGGAGTGCAGGATGTTCTTTTCAACCGGTCATTTTGAATATGACCGTGACACTCTTTCAAAAGAATATTTCAGGGATGTCAACAGGGGCTTGCCTATAAAAGTGCCTTACAATTATTTCCCCGACGATGACCCTTCAAAAACTCCCGTAATGAACTGGAGAAGTGCAGGAAATCTCATTTTCACTAATTGGCTCAACTATTTTGTTTATCAGAAAACACCCTACGACCTTGCAAATCTTTAAAAAAGAAAACGGGCGGCATACGCTGCCGCCCGTAAATTTTATTATTAGAAAAGGTAGAGTAAAAGCGCAACTATCGCAATATGTAAAAGAATTTCCAACGGCAGACCGATCATAAACTTTTTATGCTTGGTCTTGTGGCGGATAAGTTTCATTACAAGGAATTCTGCCGCCGCTCCGCCGAAAAGCCCTACGGTCATAAGAGTTGCCTCGGGCACTCTCCATCTGCCTGCCTTGGCAGCCGCCTTATCGTAAAAAGTAAGCACCACGCTTATTACAGAAACCACCGCCAGATAAAGCCACAATAATTTAAACAACATATTACCTAACCTCACTTTTAACATTATGAAAAGATTTATTTCTCTTACAGTTATTTTATGCTTTTTATTGTGCTCTTGTCAACTGAAAGTTGATAACGGCACCTCCACAACCGAAAACACAGGCAGTACCGTCCTTGAAATCACCGATACTCTCGGGGGTAACGCCTTTTGGGAAGAGGAGACAACCTCGTTAAACCCTCAATCCTCTGTTGATGTATTGCAGGAAAGCATTAACGAAGACTCCTCTACACACAATAAATCCTCTGCCGTTCACTCTTCATCACAAACGGCACAATCTTCTGCGCAAAAAAGCTCAGCAAAGGAATCAACCGCTACCACGGCGAAGAAAACCACCACTTCAAAAAAGCAGCCTGCCACCGCAGCAAAAACCACTACTACCACCAAAAAACAGACCACCGCTTCTCAGGAAGAAATCAGAGGCGTATGGCTTTCATATCTTGAATTCCCGTCCGCAAAGGGCAAATCCGCTTCGCAGTACCGCAAGGAAGCAAACAGCATTTTCTCCTCCCTTGCAGATTTCGGAATAAACACCGTTTTTCTTCACGCAAGGGCTTTTTCGGATGCCTTTTACCTTTCGACCATCTTCCCGACCTCCAAATATGTGGCAGGCACTCAGGGTGCCTCACTCAGCTTTGACCCGTTCAAGATAATGCTTGAAAGTGCTGAAAGCTACGGTCTGGAGGTACACGCATGGATTAATCCGTTCAGAGTTTCCTCTTCGGCAGATATTGCAACTCTAAGCAAAAGCAACCCTGCCAGAAAGATTTACGAAGCAGGCAACGAAGATTCACAGGTCTGCATTCTTTCAAACGGCATTTATTATAATCCCGCAAGCCTTAAGGCTCAACAGCTTGTGCTTGACGGCATAAAAGAAATTCTTGCAAACTACAACGTGGCAGGAATTCATATTGACGATTATTTTTACCCGTCAACCGACAAAACCATTGACTCTGCACAGTATGATGCTTACACCGCCGCCGGCGGAAAAAGCGGTCTCGCCCAGTGGCGCATAAATATAATAAACGCTTTCGTTTCGGCTGCATATTCGGCAGTTAAAAGCTACGGGCAGAACAAGATTTTTTCAATAAGCCCTGCGGCGGATATTGAAAAAAACCGCAACCAGCTTTATGCGGATGTCAAGGTATGGCTTGCAAACGAAGGATATGCGGATTGGATAATCCCTCAGATTTACTACGGATTTGAGAATTCTACTCTCCCCTTTGATGAAACTGCGGATGAATGGGATTCCCTCAAGCGTCATAAGAACGTAAAACTCATCTGCGGCCTTGCCGCCTACAAATGCGGCGCTCAGGATGCCTATGCAGGAAACGGCAAAAATGAGTGGCTCAATAATTCCGACATACTTTTAAGGCAGATTATTTATGTAAAAACTCACGGCAGTTACAGCGGAACTGTGCTGTTTTCATGCAACAACATCCTCAGACCCACCAACCAAATTCTCAGCACAGAAATTCAGGGTGTGAAAAATTTCTATAACGGAGACTGATATGAGTTCAAAGAACAAAAATTTGATTATTGCATGCGTCAGCGTTATCCTCGCATTTGCCGCCATAACGGCAGGTGTATTCTTTATGAAAGACCGTTTCACGGTAAAGGTTGACCCCGACGCCGCATCCACACAGACCACTCAGGAGCAGATAGTTGCAAAGGACAAGGCTTTTGCCCCTGCTGAGGTAAGGGCGGTACTTTTCGATTCTGCCTGCGGAGCGCCGCTTACCGCCGAGCAGGAAATGCAGAGCGTTGCAAACAGCGGATTTAACACCGTGGTTTTTTCGCTTGAGGATAACACTCAGCTCTCCGCTCTTGCCCAAAGTGCACGCACCTTGGCTCTTTACTGCGGTGTTGTTTCCGATTCTGAAAGTGCACAGGCTCTGTTGACCGAGAATAACTTTGATTTTATTATCCTTGCAAATCTTGATGAAGCCGCAACGGATTTTGAAAGCAAAACCGTTGCACTTATCAAGGAGCTTCGCATAATTGACCCCGGTATAATAATCGGAATCAAGCCCTCGGACACAGCAGAAATCAACCCCGCATTAAACACAATCGCCTCAGCAGGACAAGCTGATTTTCTCTTTATCGAGCAAGATACTGAGGATGAAAGCGGAAAAGAATTCGAAAAAGCCAGAAAGCTTTTCAGCGATGCAGCCCTCACCTTCTGGCTTTGCCACAGCCTTGACGGCATCAACTCCATGAGCGATTCAAGAGCCTCCGAGGTGCTGGCACTCTTCTCTCAGTCGCTTGAAACACCCGGTTGCACGGGAATTGCCTTTGCTCCTTTCTCTCAAATACGCATGGCTGAAAGTTCCGTTGCTCTCACTGTAATAGATTTTATTTGCCAGGGCGTTGAATCCGCTTCGAACAAGGAGTTCAAGCTCAGTAACTATGACAGCAACTCCATAACCGTAACGCAGTCCAGAATCACTTTCAAAGGCACCAGCAGCCCCGTACACCCCCTTACCTGCAACGGTAAAGCGCTTGAGCGTGCGGCATCGGGCGATTTTGCAAGCGAATTCCTACTTGAAGCAGGCAAAAACACCTTTAAATTTGAACACAAGGACAAAACCTATACATACGAAGTAACCTACAAAGTAAAGCTTCTCTCCTCTGTTTCACCCACCAATTCAATAAGTGTGCCGGGCTCTACAGAGCTTGAAGTTACGGCAATTGCCAAAAGCGGTGCCACACTTTACGCATCTTTCAACGGCGATAAAATTAAAATGAGCGAGGGTGAAGCAGTCGCCGAGGATGAAGACACTTCCCCCGATTCGGAATCGGATTTCGTTGCTTTCCACGCAAGCTTTACCTTACCTAAGGGAACAACACAAAAGCAAAAACTCGGCAGCATTAAAATCACAGCTTCTTACGGCTCTCTTAGTGAATCCATGACGGGAGCATCGGTTACCGTAAACGCTGTTGAGCCCGCTCCCGTTGTAGTTCCCGAAACAACAACATCAACTACTACCACAACCACAACTACCGAATCCTCAACAAACGAAGATGAGCAGGGTAGCGTTTCTCAATCCGAAACCAATTCCGAACAGCCCTCGCAGAGCACCTCGGCTTCTACCGAAAGCAGTACTCAGAGCAGCGCTGAAAGCGAAAAATATTCTTACTCTAAAAATTACGGTCTGGGTACGGCAAAAATCTGCGTTATCAACACAGATTACTGTGAGGTTTTCCCAGGTTCAACTACAAGCTCGCTTTCCGTTCCGCTTTATACTCCGCAGCTTTCGGGAACCATCGGATATGTTTCGGGCGAAATGGACTGTTCAGATACCAAGGGAAATAAGGAGCATTATTATGTTCTTTCCTCAGGCATAAAAGTCTATGACGGCTTTTCGACCGTAAAGAGCGGTTATGTTATGCCCAACAACAAAGTGACCGTTTCTCAAAGCAGTAAAAACGGCAATTCGCTTGAAATAGTTCTTGACATGAACTGGAAAGTCCCCGTAAACGCAGAGTTAAAGGGACAAAGCTACAAATCCGTTGTTATAAACGGCACTAACCGACCCTATGCCGTTTCATCGGTAAACGCACAGTCGCTTGATATTACTTTCAGCTACACCGATTCCGCTTCGGGCAAAATCACTACAGGCGGTGCAATCTCCTCCGCTTCGTGGGATACAAACCGTTCCGACACAACCACAACCCTTTCTCTCAAGCTTGCGAACTCAAGCAAATTCTACGGCTTCCACATGGAATATGAGGGAGATAAGCTTGTTATAACGGTAAACGGCAAGCCATCTTCATCGCTTAGCGGATATACAATTATGCTTGACCCCGGCCACGGCGGCAGCGATTCCGGCGCTATATGCAGCGTTTCATCAAACTATTCAATGAGATACGAAAGCTACATCAACCTTGCAATAGCAAAGAAGGTACAGACACTCCTTGAAAACGAAGGTGCAAACGTAATAATGACCCGCACCTCGGACACTTATGTAAGCCCTGAGGCAAGAGTTGAAATGATAAGAAACCGCAATCCTGACTTATTCCTGTCAATTCATTGCGATTCAAGCTCATCCTCAACCCCCTACGGCACGTCCGCCTATTATTACAGAGCCTATTCACAGCCGCTTGCCAAAGCAGTTCACGAAAGCATAGTAGCCGCTTACAAAGACGATATCTATTCATCATCGAAGAGCGGCATAAGCAGAGGCGCCAACTTCTACCCCTTCCAGGTTACAAGGGTTGAGGAATGCCCTGCAATCCTTATCGAATACGGCTTTGTTTCCAACATTACCGAATGCGAGCTTCTTCAGAAAAGCTCCACCCAGAGCACCCTTGCCGAGGCTACCGTAAAGGGAATAAAGAATTATATTGCCGCTAACTGAGCCTGCTTTGCAAAAACATGCTCAGCCAGTATGCAGGGAAACACATGGCATACCACGCAAGCGAAAACGCAGGGCATATCTGACCGAGAATATTAAACCTCATTCCCGAATAATCCCACACATTCCAGCCAAGCTTGCGGTTGACTATACAGCCCACCGCAAGCTCAATCAATGTGATAACCAGGCAGCCAACAAGGCATCTTAACGCAAGGCTCTGAATTTCAACACGGGTATTTAAGATGTAAAGCATCAGAAACACGGCGCCGCCGGTAACGGTCATTGTCCAATGAGTATGCCCACGGTATATGATTTCCACAAGGCTGTAAATCACGGCTCCTATCCCCGCCACCACAGTATATTCCTTAATCAAAACTATCACCCGTTTTATATTTAGCAGGGCAAAAGCAATTATTCCCCTGTATTCCGATGTAAATTTTTAACGGAGGCAAACAATGAACAGACCGAATATTGTTTTTTATTTTTCTGACCAGCAAAGAGCTGACACCGCAGGCTGTTACGGTCAGCGTCTGCCCGTAACCCCAAACCTTGACTCCTTTGCGCAGGAAGCTACACTTTTTGAAAATGCATTCACCTGCCAGCCCGTATGCGGCCCCGCAAGAGCATGCCTGCAAAGCGGTGTTTATGCCACGCAGATTGGCTGTTACAGAAACGATATCGCCCTGCCGCTTGATACAAAAACAGTTGCTCATTACCTCAACGATGCAGGCTATGATACAGCGTATTTCGGCAAATGGCACCTTGCCTCAGACAAGGAGCATAATTTAAAAACCAAGGCAACCCCAAAGGAAAGACGGGGAGGATACAGATACTGGCGCGCTTCCGATGTGCTTGAATTCACCTCTCACGGCTACAACGGATATATTTTTGATGAAAACTGCAACCGTCTGAATTTCAAGGGCTACCGTGCAGACAGAATCACGGATTATGCTTTGGAATACCTCGATAACAGGCCGCAGGACAAACCCTTCTTTATGTTCCTTTCTCACATTGAGCCCCATCATCAGAATGACCGTTTCAGGTTTGAAGCACCCAAGGGGCTGAGAAAAAAGTTCAAGAATTATGATGTCCCGGGCGACCTTGCCGGCACAAAGGGTGACTGGAGATTACAAATGCCCTCCTACCTCGCCTGCTGTAACTCTGTGGATTATAATTTCGGCAGACTTATTCAGGCATTAAAGGACAAAGGGCTTTACGATAATACCGTTATCATCTACACCTCCGACCACGGATGCCACTTCAGAACAAGAAACATGGAATACAAACGCTCCTGCCATGAATCGAGCATCCGTGTGCCTCTTGTAATAGGCGGCGGCGCTTTCAAAAACGGCGGAAGAAAAGACGGACTTGTTTCACTTATTGACCTGCCGTCTACCGTGCTTGATGTGGCAGGTGTCAAAGTACCCGAGCATTTCATGGGCACAAGCCTTATAAACAACAACGGCTCAGAAAGCATATTCCTTCAGATTTCAGAAAGCCAGATAGGACGTGCCGTGCGCACAAAGCGTTGGAAATACAGCGTTACCTCCAAAAATCAGGATGCTCCGTTTTCAGACAGTTACACGGAGGATTTCCTCTACGATTTGGATAACGATCCGTTTGAAAAGAACAACCTCATTGCTTCACCCGAATTTGCTGCTGTTGCGGATTCAATGCGTGCATTGCTCATGCAATATATGAAAAAAGCGGGAGAACCCGATGCTGTTATTAATAAAAAGGTTTGATTTTGCGCATGCAAACCGGAGTTTACATAATTTGTAAACCGCTCTTTACACCGATTTTTCAAAATGCACACCCGAGTTGGTTGTTAAAAATCCTTTAGCTTATTATAATTAATTCAAATCACGGGAGGGATTATATGAATATTGCTGAAAAAATATCCAAGCTCAGAAAAGAACAGGGTTTATCTCAGGAAGCTTTCGCCGAAAAGCTCGGCGTATCAAGGCAATCCGTTTCAAAATGGGAATCCGGCGGTGCCTTGCCCGATATTGATAAAATAGTTGCCATGAGCAAGCTTTTCGGAGTGTCAACCGATTTCCTTTTAAACGGCAGCGAATGTGATGCCGACATTCAGACCCCTGCGCCCGTCGAGGAATATCAGGATTTTCCCGAAAAGGAGAGCGAGGAAAAAATGCCCTCAAACAACAAAAAACCTTTTAAAAAAATAATTGCCGCCGTGCTTGCGATAACTGTACTTGCGGTTGCAATTTGCGTACCCGCATACTACGGCGGAATCATGGAAGCATGGTGGGAGCTTTGCGGCGGTAAGGTAAAATATTCATACATTCTCGTCCATGGCCTTGGCGGCTGGGGCGAAGGTGACGGAATAAACGGCGTTTCCCAATATTGGGGTGCAACTGCCTGTAATTTAACAGAATATCTGACCGAGCAAGGATATGAAGTTCACGCACCGAGCGTGGGTCCCGTTTCCAGCGCATGGGACAGAGCCTGCGAGCTTTATGCTCAGCTTACAGGTACCACAGTTGACTACGGCGAAGCACATTCCAAAGAACATAACCATGAGCGCTTCGGAAAGGAATACACAGAACCCCTCGTTGAAGGCTGGGGCACCAGAATAAACGGAGGTCAGCTTATAAAAATCAACCTTGTAGGTCACTCCTTCGGCGGCGCTACGGTAAGACTTCTTGCATCCCTTCTTGAATACGGAGATGAGGCAGAAAAGAAACTTTCGGGCGGAGAGGTTTCACCTCTGTTTGAAGGCGGAAAGGGCAAATGGGTTCACAGTCTTACAACTCTGTGCGCACCTCACAATGGCTCCTCCCTCACCTGTATTCTCGATTCGGTTGGCGGACTTGTAGGCATTGAAGACACAACCGAGTTACTCGCTACCGTTTGCTTTGCAGTTGCAGGCGTTGCTGACCCCGCTGACGGAGTTTATGATTTCAAGCTCGAACACTTCGGAATTGACGGTGTTGACCCTGAGCAGGCAATTGCAGCAATAACCGCATCGGGCAACGACCATGCCGCTTACGACCTCTCACCTGACGGTGCAGCAAAGCTTAACGAAACAATTCAAACCGTGGACGATATTTACTACTTCTCCTACGCTTACAGCACCACAAAGCCCGGAACTCTCCTCAAGGGTCAGGTGCCTGAGCTTTCCACTTTGCCTATTCTTTCTCCGTTTGCTCTCGCAATGGGATCTTATACGGGTACAACAAAGGGCGGTATAGCCATTGATGAATCCTGGCAGGAGAATGACGGTCTTGTAAGCGTTGTTTCGGCAAGATATCCGTTTGACGAAGAGTATATTGATATGCCTGAGGTTTCAAACGAAATTGAAAAGGGTGTATGGAATGTTGCACCCACCGCAAGAGGCGACCACGGCAATGTTATAGGTCTCAACTCAGACGAAGACACAACAAAGAGCTTCTTTGTAAATCTTTTTACAATGATTGATACGTTAAAAAGATAAGCACTAAACAATGAAAGCCCTGCCATAAGGCAGGGCTTAATTTATTGTAATCAATATTTAGATTATTAAAGCTCAACAACTTCGGCGGTCCAGAAAAACTCAAAGCTTTCACCTGCTTCAAGGGTCTGAATGCCAACCTTGTTTGACACTTCGCCGTAATCCTCGTGAGAATCGTTCACTCCGTACCACGGTTCAATGCACACATAGGGTGCGGCAGGCTTTGCCCATATTCCGAGGTAGGGAGCATCGCCAAATACAAACTCCAGCTTTCTGCCGAGATTTTTGCTTACGATACTGAGCTTTTCTGATTCAATACCCGAAAGAATAAGCGCATCATTATCAAAAAGCTCCTTTGTGATAACGATTTTATTCTCATTCTCAAGCACAGGGAATTTCTGCTCAATGATAAGATTTTCGGAATCTATACGCTGAGTTTCAAGGGTTTCCGCTTTTTCAAATTCGATAACATCACCTATTTCGCAGTTAAAACCGGGGTGCGCACCGATTGAAAAATACATCTTCCCGTCTGTTTTGTTTATTACAGTATGGGTTGCCTTAAGCTTTTTGCCGCAAAGCTCATAGGCGATAAGCAATTCAAACTCAAACGGATACTGCTTAAGGGTGTTCTCATCACTCTCAAGAGAAAAAACAGCCTTTGCACCCTCAATACTCTTCACCTTAAAGGGAAGCTTCCTTGCAAGGCCATGCTTGGGGCAGGAATATTCTTTACCGTTATATGTGAATTTATCATTCTTAAGCTGACCAATGAAAGGAAAAAGCACGGGCGCCTGACCATACCAGATATCGGGATTACCCTGCCAGAGATATTCCTCCCCACCCTTTGAACAGAAAGAATGAAGCTGAGCACCCATATCGTCAACTGAAGCGGTGTAAAATTCATTTTCTATTTTGTAATACATAAAATTACTCCTTAATCTTTATTGAAAACATTGTAGCACACAGCGAAAATAAAATCAATGTTTGCAGTTGAAGTATAATGACAGTTGTGTTATAATTTATTGCAATAATTGATGAATAAGGGGTTATTATGGGTATTAAGGCAGTTTTATTTGATATGGACGGAGTGCTTATTGATTCCGAGGCTATTATTCTTGAAGCCGCAATAATCGGCCTTAAGGAATTCGGCGTTAATGCTGCACCTGAGGATTTCACTCCCTTTGTAGGAGCGGGCGAAACAAAATATCTCGGCGGTCCTGCGGCAAAATACGGGGTTGATTTTGTGCCCGAAATGAAAACCGTGGTCTATGCCATTTATGCCGATATTCTTAAACAGCATCCCGATGCTGTTTATAACGGCGTTTTTGATGCTGTAAATTATGTTAAATCAAGATTCCGTGCCGCGGTATGCTCTGCGGCTGACCTTATAAAGGTTGAGCACAACCTTAACGCAATAGGTGTAACGCCCGATTTCTTTAACGCGCTTGTGACAGGAAGCGATGTTACAAGGCAGAAGCCCTTCCCTGACATCTTTTTAAAAGGCGCTGAATTGCTGGGCGTTGACCCGTCAGAATGTGTAGTTATTGAAGACTCACTCAACGGCATTAGAGCTGCAAAAGCCGCAGGCGCCGTAAGCGTTGCGGTAACCACCTCATTCAGCCGTGAAGTGCTTGAAAAAGAGGTTTCGCCCGATTACATTATTGACGATATCCGTCAGTTTCCCGCACTTCTCGAAGAAATAGCATAAAAAATTATCGGTCTGACTTGCTTATGAGTCAGACCGATTTTTCAATTAAATGATATTTATATCGGCATAAACAGCGTAGTGGTCAGAATAAAAATCACCGTCAACTTTTTCGGCAACCACTTTGAAATTCTCAACCTCAACTGCGCTCCTTTTAACAAAAACAAAGTCAATGATGCTTTGAATCTCCTCCGGCTTAAACCAATGGAAAGTAAAAGTGGAATCGCTGTTTTCGGTGAGCATACGGGCATCGCCAAGCTCGCCGTTTACCATTTCAATATAGCAGTCGCAGCCCTGCTCAAAGTTATAATCACCCGTGCATACAACGGGAATATCCTTGAATTCTGCTACCTTTTTCTTAATAAGCTCAACGCCCTTCATTCTTGCAAGCTCGCTCACATGGTCAAGATGGGTGTTAAGATGAATAAATGTCTCTGAGCTTTCCTTACTTACAAGCTTAACCCATGTGCAAACCCTGATGCAGGCGGTGTTCCAGCTTCTGCTGGGCAGCTCGGGAGTTTCGGAAATCCAGAAAGTTTCGTTCTCAACGGCATCAAACTTATCTCTCTTGAAAAACACCGCCGAAAATTCGCCTTCATTTTTTCCGTCATCCCTGCCGACACCTACGCTTTCATACTCAGGGAGCAATTCTCTGAGGGCACACATCCATTCGTAATGAGCCTCCTGAACGCCAAATGAATCGGGGTTGACTTTCTTTACGATTTTCGCCACTTTCTCTGCGCGGTTTTCCCACCGTCTTTCGCCCTTGCCTGCGCAAAGAAGATTGATGGACATAATTCTCATTAAAATCATCCTTTCAGTTTCCGTCTTTAACAAAAAGGTTTGCTACTTCTACTGCTTGCTTTTCATTCATTCCGGGCTTAATACCGGGATTATACAGCACGGTGACTATTCCCCAGTCAAGATTACTGGGCCACTCCACCAAATCGGAGCTTTCTCTGAAAACGCTTTCCCAATACCTGTCGGAATCATTGGGCAGACCCATAGCCTGCAAAAGCTCTTCACATATTAAGTCGGATCGTAGCCATG
>JAZSIQ010000027.1:0-8183 GCA_045533875.1 Acutalibacteraceae bacterium
GCCATCTGAGTTTTTTCATAGGCATATTTATCGTGCATATAGTGAATAACGTTCATTGTATTTACATACAGATGAGCAAGCCATTCAATATATGTTTTATATCTTTCCATAACCTCTTCATAATC
The DNA here is from genome assembly GCA_045533875.1 of Acutalibacteraceae bacterium. Classification (GTDB taxonomy): domain Bacteria; phylum Bacillota; class Clostridia; order Oscillospirales; family Acutalibacteraceae; genus CAG-177. Next base: position 126 of record JAZSIQ010000027.1, read on the forward strand.
AAGGCTGTCGCCTTTCATAACAGGCATCTGCGGACCAATTTTCATGCCGCTTGTAGTATCGTAACCGCCGTTGATGGCAATAAGAAGAAGCTTTGCAAGATTGCAGCGTGCGCCAAAGAACTGCATCTGCTTGCCCACCTTCATTGCGGAAACACAGCATGCGATTGCATAATCGTCACCGTAGATGGGACGCATAAGATCATCGCTTTCGTACTGAATGGAGTCGGTATCAGCCGAAACCTTTGCGCAGTATTTCTTGAAGGGCTCGGGAAGGTCCTTTGACCACAGCACGGTAAGGTTGGGTTCGGGTGCAGAGCCAAGATTGTAAAGAGTGTGAAGCATTCTGAATGTGGACTTTGTAACAAGGGAGCGTCCATCCTCGCCTACACCGCCGAGAGCCTCGGTAATCCACATGGGATCGCCACCAAAAAGCTCGTTGTACTCAGGGGTGCGAAGATGCCTTGCCATGCGAAGCTTCATAACAAAATCGTCAATAAGCTCCTGAGCACCCTCCTCGGTAAGCACACCGTTTTTAATATCTCGCTGAATATAAATATCAAAGAAGGTGCTTACTCTGCCAAGGGACATAGCGGCACCGTTCTGCTCCTTGATAGCGCCGAGGTATGCAAAATAAGTCCACTGAATTGCTTCCCTCGCATTTGAGGCGGGCTCGCTTATATCAAAGCCGTACATTGCAGCCATCTCTTTAAGGTAGCCGAGGAAAGCAATCTGCTGGTAAAGCTCCTCATCAAGACGAATCTGCTCAGTATTGAAGAAAGGCTCACCAAGGCTCTTTTTATCCTTTTTCTTTTCTTCAATAAGGCGGTCAACACCGTATACGGCAACACGGCGGTAATCGCCGATAATGCGTCCCCTGCCGTAAGCATCGGGCAGACCGGTTATAACGTGACACTTGCGTGCGGCACGCATTTCATCTGTATAGGCACGGAAAACGCCGTCATTATGGGTTGTTCTGTAACGGAACTCTTCCTCAACCTTGCGGCTGAGCTTGTAGCCGTAAGCCTCGCAGGCATTGCGCACCATGCGGATGCCGCCAAAGGGATTGGCGCCACGCTTTAAGGGGCGGTTAGTCTGCAAACCGACTATAATCTCATTATCACGGTCAAGATAACCGGGGGCATAGCTTGTTAAAGAGGAAACGGTATCAACATCTATATCAAGCACTCCGCCAAACTGATGCTCAAGCTTAAGAAGAGAATTGAGCCTGTCCATAAGCGCTTTGGTACGGGAAGTTGCACCTGCAAGAAATGACTCATCGCCTATGTATTCTTCATAATTCTTCTGGATAAAATCTCTTACGTTAATTTCGTCCTGCCATACGCCGGGGACGAAGCCGTTCCAATTCTGATGTGTCATTTTTATTACCTCCTAAAATCAAAATGCAATAAAAAAAGGGCAAACTCAGCTTAAACATAAACTGAATTGCCCAGACGGTCGGCTTTATACTTTTACATTTCACCGCAGTGCTCTGCGTAATCCGCCAGTCATGTAAAAGCTCTTAATTTGTATTTACATTGTATCGCATTTTTCAGCAAATGTCAATCGGATTAATCATTTTTTAATAGTGCGTTTCACCAAAAATATAAACGCCCACGGTGTGGGCGTTTGTTGATTATTCAAACAAGGGGGTGGAGAAATATCTCTCTGCCGTATCGGGCAAAACGGTAACGACTGTTTTACCCTTACCGAGCTTTTTGGCAAGCCTTATTGCCGCCGCTACGTTAGTGCCGCTGCTTATGCCGCACATAATGCCCTCTTTTGCCGCAAGGTCCTTGGAAATCTGAATAGCTTCTTCGTCCTTAACTATGCACACGTCGTCATAAATTTCCTGATTAAGGATAGCGGGGATTATACCGTCGCCTATTCCCATCTGAACATGGGTGCCGATTGAGCCGCCCGAAAGAATTGCGGCATTCTCAGGTTCAACAGCCCAGATAGTCATATCAGGATTTTCTTCTCTGAGAGCTTCACCTATGCCTGTAATGGTGCCGCCCGTACCGATACCCGAACAAAATCCGTGGATGGGACCGCCAACCTGCTCGAGAATCTCCTTGCCCGTGTAGTAGCGCTGAACCTCAAGGTTAGCGGGATTTTCAAACTGCTGAGGAACAAATACGTTTGAATCCTCCGCTTTCATCTTAAGCGCAAGCTCAAGGCACTGCTCAATACAAAGGCCGATATTGCCCTCATCGTGAATAAGAATAACCTCTGCTCCGTAATGCTCAACAAGCTTTTTGCGCTCCTCGCTGACGGAATCGGGCATGATGATTCTGACTTTATAACCCAGAACAGCACCGACAAGCGCAAGACCGATACCCTGATTGCCGCTTGTGGGCTCAACTATAACTGAATCGCTGCTGAGCACTCCCCTTTTTTCCGCATCCTTAATCATGTTGTAAGCGGTACGGGTTTTGATTGAACCGCCGACATTGAGTCCCTCAAACTTAACGAGAATCTGAGCATCGTCGGGACCCGTAAAATGATTAAGACGGATTACGGGAGTATCGCCCATAGCATCTAAAATTGTATCACAAACCATAAATATACCTTCTCAAAACACAGTATTGGAGCGATTATACCACAATACCGCTCCGATTTCAATATATTTCTGTATCATAATATTCTTAAAATTAGTTTAAGACACTTTAGAGTGGCGGAAGTAATCCGAACTAAATACGCCGCAAAGGTCAGAGGTAGTCATTTTATCACAACTTATTTAAAGGCATATATTAAAATGAGGTGATATAATGAATAATATTCCTATGTGTCCCCATGCCGTAGCAACCATCAAAGGCGGCAATCAGGCCCCGAACCTGTGCGGTCAAATCAAGTTTTATCAAATGAAAAATCATGTTTTAATATCGGTAAATATTAAAGGTCTGCCTGAAAGCAATACAGGTTTCTTTGGGTTTCATATTCACGAGGGAGGCAGCTGCGCAGGGAACAACTTTTCAGACACAGGCAACCACTACAACCCCACAGATGCACCCCACCCATCTCACGCAGGTGATCTTCCTGCGCTAATGCTATGCAACTCAGGCGCCTGCCAAACCGTGGCAACAGACCGTTTTCATTTGGCAGATATTATAGGGAAAACTGTAGTCATTCACAGCGCTCCCGATGATTTCCATACTCAGCCTGCGGGTAATGCAGGAGCCAAAATAGCGTGTGGCGTTATTTATCCCGTATAGCTATGCACATCTTAAAGTTTTTACAAAAAATTACACCTTCGGACAACTTGTAAGCAAGTTCCCCGAAGGTGATTTTTTACTCAACCAAATCCTTATACTGATAAGCCCTTACATAGTCAACTATAAACTCTGCTTCTTCACCGGGTGCATTTTCTCTTTCGGAGGGTATAGCGTTTTCGCCTCTCATTTCAACCGAAAGAATAATATATTCGGGGTTCTGACTTACTCCGCCGTACGAGGTACGGAAGGTTTCAACTCCGTTTATGTAGAAAATGTATTCCTCCTCGTTCCACTCAAGACCGTAGGTATTGAATTCCTCATAAGGATTGTTTTTGATAAGAAATCTGGTTGCGCCGTGACTCTGATGCGCATCATTGTAGCCGTCAAAATGAAGATTTGATGAAACGTTATTCTTGAACAGCTTTTCATAGCCGTCACTTTCAAATATATCAATCTCCGTGCCGTCCCTACCGTTGCCGTCTTCTGCGTACACGCCGTCATTCATAAGCCAGAATGCGCTCCATATATCTGCACCCTTCGGAAGAATACATCTGCACTCAAAATAGCCGAATTTCTGGCTGAAGCAGTCGGGAGCATCTTCATCCGTATCAATGCCTGCGGTATACCAGCCTGCTCCCTTGCCGCCCATTCCGTCCTCAAGATATGTAACAGGTATAACAAGATTGCCGTCCTTGGTTTCGGCAAGGTACTGATTCCAGTAGCTGCCCTTTCGCGCTTCGGTTGTGTTACCGTACTGATAGTGACCCGACCACACGTTACGGTTGAGCTCCCCCTCAAAATCATCGGCAAAGGTCTCTACAAATTTGTCCGCATCAAGCTCCCGACCCATAGGATAGCAAGGAATGTCAAGCATTACGCACAAGGATATAATCAATGATGCAATTGCCGAAATAAGCATTTTAATAAAATCCATTAAAATTTCACCCCTTCAAACAACATAAACACCGTTAAAAAAGATTTGAAGCGCCGCATACTCCATTAATCAATATATATTTCCCTTACCGTTGAGCGACCCGTTGTTATCTGATATATATCATCGGTAAGCTGACCTTCAAAATTCTCATGAAGATGCCCCGAAATAACCGCTTTGATTTTCTTGCAATTAATAATAAACGAATATGCCTGCGCCGTGATTTCATCCTCTTTTTGCTGCTCATATCTATCCTGCGGATAATCCTGCATCAATTCCTCAGGCACAGACATAAGATATGCAGGGGCGCCGTTTCTTCTTTTTCTTGAAAAATCGTAAAACTCCCTTGTAAATAAAGGAGTGTGAACAAGAAGAATTACGGGATATTCCTTTTCGGTTTCCTTTTTAAGAAAATCGAGCTGCTCTTTTTCAAAAAGATAATACGAATTATCAATGGCAACAAAATTGACGCCGCCGATTATTCTTGAAGAATTTCTTATATCGTTTTTGAATATCTTTTGTACTCTGTCAAGGCTTTTATTGCGGTAGGCTGCATCTTCCTTAGCTTCACCGAGATAGTGGCTGAATTCATGATTTCCGGCACTCATGAAAATATCAACAGAATCACAGAATTCCTCCGCCTTTTCAAAATTGAGCTGAGAAACGAAATCAATAAGATCGCCCGTATAAATTATTGTACGCTGCTCTCTCAGGGCTTTTTCTTTCAAAAATTCCAAATCGGCAGGAGCGGTTGCCATTTCTGCTTGTCTGCGCTGTGCAAGCTCAAGTTTTCTTTGCGTTTCCCTGCTGTCGGCATAATAAAGATGGGTATCGCTTGCGTGAAGAACACAAAAAGGCTCTTTTACTCCAATATGAAGAGTGTTTTTTATAACTTCCATACGCCTGCCTGCCTTTCAGAATATTATATAATAATTATTCTGTAAAAATTGTATCACAGGCAAACGCTTTTTTCAACCGCAGCAAAACACTTCATGTTCAATTTATAAGTGCATTCTTGCTTTTTTTATTGTTTTTTGATAATATAAAGCTATCATTTCGTGGGAGATTAAAATATGACGCAATTAAAATTTTACGTAATGGCAGACCCGCACTTTTTTGATACCGCCCTCGGCTGCAGCGGCAAAGAGTACGACGAATTCATGCATTATGAGCAAAAGTGCTTTGCCGAAACCGAAAGCATTAACAAAAGCGTTTTTGAATTCCTTAAAAACGCCACCGAAGCAGATATCGTTTTGATTGTAGGGGATTTAACTTTTAACGGAGAAAAAAAGAGCCATGAAGGCTTTATTAAACTTCTTTACGAGCTGAAAAACAGCGGTAAAAAAATATTTGTTGTCACTGCGGACCATGATTTTAAATGGAAAAGAGAGGACACATTTGCTTTTGGTGAAAACGGAAGATATTCACCTGAGCACACCGAAAGAGATGAACTCTTTGATATGTACAAGGATTTCGGCTTCGGTGACGCAATCGCTGTGGACAGAGAACATCTTTCTTACATGGCGCAGCTTTCTGACGGTGTGCGACTTATGGCGCTCAACTGCGACCTGAAAAAGGACGGAAAGTATTATTTCTTTGAAGAGCAGCTCGAGTGGATTAAAGAACAGGCAAAACGGGCTCACGAAGACAATCAGACAATTGTAGCAATGTGTCACTATCCCATTCTCCCCGGCCAGCCTTTATTCTCAATAATTTCCAAAATCCTCATCAGAGATGCTTATGAGTTTGCCACTTTCCTTGCCGATAACGGAATACATATCGTTTTCACGGGGCATATGCACAATCAAAGCATCAACGAACTAATCACAGAAAAAGGCAACAAGCTTTATGATATAACAACAGGTTCGGTTATTGCTGACCCCGCATTCATCAGGCTTGTAAGTGTTATGGATGAAAAAACCGTCGGAATCAAAAGTATCCCCACCCCTGATTTTGAATGGGATACCGATGACTGTAAAAAATATCTTTCTGACAGATTTGACGCAATGATTGTAAATCTCATCACAGATATGCGTGATGATACTGAACGTGCCATGAAAAAGTTAGGTATAAAAAACAAAGGTAACACCAAAAAACTTCTGCATCTTGCAGGTAAAATTATATGCAAGGTTAAAGTCGGCACTCTCGCAAAACTGCTGTTTATCAAATGCGACAAGAGCATTAAAAAAATGCGTGCGCTTGATTATGCCACCGAAGTTGTACGAGGCGCTTTTGAAGGCAACCAGACTTTTGTTGAAGGCACGCCCAAAGGCGATATATGGCTTGGTCTTCTCAAAAGATTAGGATTTATATTTAAAAGGATAAATCTCAAGGGCTGGGACGGCAAAAAAGCAGACCTTTATGATTTGCTGAAAAACACCGCCGGCAATTACGGCATAGATGACTATAATACAACTTTAACTTTAAAATAAGGCACAGCTTTTGATAAAGATAAACAAACCGCTTCATAACATGCCTTTGACGGCACTTTATGAAGCGGTTTTTGTCATCATTTTGCTTTTGTTCATTTATTGTGAGCATCAAATCCGTAAAGCTCATTTACCTTTTCAAAGTATGCATCAATGTTTTCCCACTTTGAAGCGGCAGGCACATCACAGCCCGTTGAAATCATAAAGTTTCCGTGCGCCGAGCATTCGTCATACACCCTCTGCACATCGGCTCTGATGCTGTCGGGAGTTCCCGTACGGAACAAAACCGGATTGACATTGCCCATAACGATTTTATCCTCAGGCAATATTTCAAGCGCTTTTTTCAGACTAATTACATTGCCGAGATGGATTATATCCGCATTAAGCTCCGATATCATATCAAGCATATCCCCTGCCGAATCACCGCAGTTATGATAGCATATAATAAAACCGTCGCTGTTGATTTCATTAAAAATCTCATTCACAAAAGGCATTGAAAATTCTGCTGCAAGCGAGGGCGAAAGCAGACCTGCAGCAGGCTCAGCCATAACAACACCGTCTGCACCTGCTTCTTTGAATGCTTTGATATACTTTATTATAAATTCAGTTGACTTTGAAAGCAGAATTTTAACCTCATCGGGGCTGTCGTAGCATTCCATCATAAGCTCAGTCATATCAAAAAGCCTGCCTGCAAGGGAATAGGGGCCGATAACTCCGCAAAAAACGGGGATATCCGTTATAACCTGCTTTGCTTTCCTTATGCCTTCAATGCAGATATTTGTTCTGCCTGCACCTATTTCAGGAACAGTTATGTTTTCGGAATCGGCAATATCATCAATTATACCCTTTTCAACAGCAGGAATATCATCGTCATAAAAACGGATTTTTGCGCCGAAAGCCTGAGCTTCGACAGATAAATCCATCATATTGAGCGATGCGCCGATGCTGCATTTTTGAGCAACAGCCTGCATTCCCTTAACCTGCATCTGAGCCGATGAAATAAGCTCATTGACGCTTATTCCCAATAACTGTGTTGAAGGAAAGGACAGAATGGGAACAGTTTTGTTTTTATGTTTTAATAGTTCACACGCTTTTTGTTTCATATTATCACCAAAGAATAACGCAAAAATATGTTACGGTATTTGCGCCGTTGTTATAATTTATCCCCGATTTTTTTGCAAGCTCAACAACATTGATTCCGCACGCTTCAACCGACGGCACGGCTTTTTCGGGGAAACGGCAGGTAGCATCGGGATAGGTGCATTTTTCGCACAGTCCGCAGCCCTCGCAGCCGAGAGCCATAAAATTTACTCCGTCTGCATTGAGGTTACCGATAATGCTCTGCAAAACGACTTTTGCTCTTTTCTGCCCCTCAACCATGCCCTCAAAATCAAAGCTGTCCTCAAGGTCATATTTACAGGTAAAAACACAGGCGGTTTTGTAGTTTTTTATTTTGCTTTCAAGCTCCGAAAGCTCACCGACTCCC
>JAZSIQ010000093.1:0-11741 GCA_045533875.1 Acutalibacteraceae bacterium
CTATGCAGGCGACTATCTTTCCATGCTGGATATTAACCCCGATCTCGGCTTTGTTTACCCCGAGGAAGGAGTTAACTTCTTTGTGGATGCAATGTGCATTCTCAAAGGCTGCGAAAACAAAGCGGCGGCTGAGCTTTACATTAACTTTATGCTTGAGTCCGATGTGGCGCTTGCAAATGCCGAATATATATGCTACGCAAGCCCCAACACTCAGGTTATAAACAACCCCGAATACACCTTTTACGGCAACGAAATCCTTTACCCCGAAACCTCTGTGCCCACTCAGATTTTTATAAATCTTTCCGATGAAACTCTGAGCATGATGAACACTCTTTGGGACGAAATAAAGAATTATCAGCCTAACCAGAAGCTTACAATCGAAAGTAATAAATATGCAATTTATCTTGGCATTTTCCTTTTCATCTGCGTAGCGGTTATGATTCATAAAATCCTTGTAAGAAAGTACAGAGAAAATTATTAATAGTAACCCCCCGGCTAAGCCGGGGGTTCTTCATATGCGGGCAAAGCCCTATGTTACTGGCATCGCCTTAAGGCGTACCCAACGTATTCCTTTTGCAAAGGATGCCTTTTTAAAGACAGAGTTGACATTTAATTTCTTCTTTCCCTTGCTTTCATTTATTTATTAGTCTGTTTACAAATTCTATTTCTTTTATGATATACTGCTAATAGCATTCTTTTTGAATGTTCTCCTTTTGCTTAGCTGTGCTGTTGGTAGCCGCACTCTCTGCAAGAGGAGTTTTCTTTTCATCGCTAAAGCTTTTTCGGAACCCCTGGCATAGCCAGGGGTTTTCAAATACAAAAAAAGCACCGTTTGGCATATTACTTTGCCAAACGGTGTTTTTGCGTTTTATTGTTCTTTCATTGCATCTATGCAGCGCATAAGCCTCAACGGTCTTTTGGTGGTAATATTGTCAACTCCCATTGCAAGCAGACGGCATTGCTGCAAAATACTGTTTGCTGTCCATACCGAAATAAGCAGACTGTTTTTGCGAAGTACTTCCGTTATACATTCGGTTGCATTTTCATAATGGGTATTAAGTCCGATTGCACCAAGGATTTTGATTTTATCGGCAAGCTCCTGCGCATACACAGGGTCATTGCGTCTGTTTTTATCCGTTTTCGAATTCAGATAATAGGGAATGTCTGAATTTGTTCTGACATCCTGCACCCAATCTTCAAAAACTCCGGTATAAAACACACGCTTAAACAGCCCGTATTCTTTTACCAGGCGGTCAACCTCAGGAAGATTGGCACGGGATTTGATATCAAGATTTATTCGGCAGTCAGGGCTTTTGGCAACTACGGCAAGTATATCGGTAAGCAATACGCCTTCATCTGAATCAGGCTCCGCCTTATGAATTACACAGGGAGTGCCGTCAGGGCGGAAAGTAACATCAACCTCAACAACCTTTGCCCCGTACTCAAGGGCTATCATAACGGATTCAGCCGTATTGTCCGTTGTTTTAAGAGCCCCCGAATGATAAGTTACTGTAAAATCATCGGGAAGACTCAGCTTATCCGCAGAAAACAATTTTGATATTTTCTTCGGAGCCCTTAAATCGGCAAGCTTTTCGAGCGATACCGACACCGTGCTGAACAGTTTATCTTTAAAATATGACATTAAATACCCCCTTTTGCTTGATTATTACACCGAAAGCAGTCTTTGTCAATTATTTATTTAATTTAAGTATTGCAATTTAATGTATTTTATTATAAATTATTATAGTTAGCTTGTGTGATGCAACAAAAATATTTTACCGTGCTAATATGGTAATTGACTAAATCGTTAAACCGTGTTATAATAACCGTATTAAAATGGACAGGAGTAATATCATGAAGCATATACCGGATTTTTTCTCAAAAGAAGATAATCTTTCAATCGCCCTGCCTGAGCTTTTTGAGCGTTGGGGTTATAAAAAGTACCGCATGTCAAAGTTTGAAGAATTCAGCTTTTACAGCGATAACAGAAACTTTCTTTCCAACTCCGAAATAATAGCTTTCAACAACGCTGACGGCAGGCTTATGGCGCTTAAGCCTGACATTACTCTTTCCATTGTAAAGAATGCAAAGCTCAGCGAAAAGCTTACCAAGCTCTATTACAACGAAAGCGTTTTCAGAATGGCATCGGGCTCAAGAGATTTCAAAGAAATCAAGCAATGCGGCGTTGAGGTGCTTGGCGAAGTTGACAACTACCTTACAAGCGAAATCGTAATGCTTGCCGCCGAAAGCCTTGCAATGATTGATGAAAACTATGTGCTTTCCGTTTCTCACAACGCTCTTCTTCTTTCGCTAATTGAAGAATTCAATGTTACACAGGCCGTTAAAAAGCAGCTCATCTCCTGCATTGGCGGCAGAAACATCCATGATTTCAAGCGTCTTTGCGCAAGCTGCTCAATCCCCGAAGAAATGGTAGAGAAGGTTTGCCGCCTTGCCTGCATCGAGGGTAAAATCAACGATGTGCTTGAAGATGTAAAAGCTCTCTGCGTTTCGGATAAAATGCTTGATGCCTGCGCCGAGCTTGATTTTGTCTGCCGTGCCCTTACAGCTTGCGGGCTTTCCGAAAAGGTCCATATTGACCTGTCGGTTACTCAACATATCGATTATTACACAGGCATTGTTTTCAGAGGCTATGTAGAAAAAGCTCCCAATGCCGTCCTTTCCGGCGGAAGATATGACCGCCTTGCAAGGAAAATAAGGGATAATATAGGCGCAATAGGCTTTGCTGTTTACCTTGACAATCTTAACCTTTACTACAGAAAGTCTGCCGAGTTTGACGCTGACCTGCTCATAATCTGCAAGGATATTGAGAATTCCGAAAAGCTCCTCGGCTTGCTCAGAGAATATACCGATAAAGGCATGTGCGTAAGAGTTGAACGCTCCTGCCCCGAGGCTTTTAAAGCCCGCAAAACAGCCGTTTTTGAAAACGGTGAGCTCAAGGAGGCTGAATTATGCTGAATATTGCCTTACCGAAAGGACGCCTTGGCGACAAGGTTTACTCGCTGCTTGCAAGTATTGGCTATGACTGCAGCGAAATATATGCCGATAACAGAAAGCTCATATTCGAAAGCGTTGAAAACTCCGTACGCTACCTGCTTGTAAAGCCTTCTGATGTTGCTATTTACATTTCACACGGTGCTGCCGATATCGGCATAGTGGGTAAGGACATCCTTGAAGAGGACAGCTTTGATTTGTTTGAGCTGCTTGACCTCAACCTCGGCAAGTGCAACATGTGCGTTGCCGCTCCCGTAGACTTTGTTGAGGATCTTGACCGCCCCCTCAGGGTTGCCACCAAATTCACCAATATTGCAAAGAATTATTATCTCTCTCTCAACCGTGAAATTGAAATAATAAAGCTCAACGGCTCAATTGAGCTTGCCCCCCTGCTCGGCTTATCGGATGTTATTGTCGATATTGTTGAAACAGGCACCACTCTTAAGGAAAACAATCTTAAGGTTTATGAAAAGATTATGCCGATAAGCGCAAGACTTATTGCCAATAAATCTTCTTATAAGTTCAAAACCGCTGAAATAGAAGAGCTTATAGCAAAGCTTGAAAAGGAGCTCAAAAAAAATGATTAAGATTATTGACATAAGCAACGCCAAAACAGAGGATATCCTCACAAGAGATATAAAGCTCGAAAGCGGCGTTGAAGAAATCGTTGCTGATATAATAGAAAATGTACGCGAAAACGGCGACAAGGCTTTGCTTGACTATGCCGAAAAATTTGACGGTGCAAGACCGGAAAGCCTTACGGTAACCGAAGAAGAAATCGAAGAAGCTTTTGCAAGCGTTCCCAGGGAACTTATTGAAACAATTGAAGAAGCCAAAGAGAATATTTGGGAATATCACAGGCATCAGATTCGTGACGATTTCAGAATAGACAAAGGCAACGGTATCGTACTCGGCCAGAAAATCACCCCTATCGAAAAAGCGGGTGTATATGTCCCCGGCGGCACAGCAAGCTATCCCTCCACCGTGCTTATGGATGTTATTCCCGCAAAAATTGCCGGCGTTAAGGAAATTGTCATGACCACCCCTTGCGGCAAGAACGGCAAGATTGCGCCCGCAATTCTCGCCGCAGCAAAAATAGCCGGAGTTACAAAAATCATAAAATCAGGCGGTGCACAGGCTGTTGCCGCTCTCGCTTACGGCACCGAAAGCGTTCCGAAGGTTGACAAAATCGTAGGCCCGGGCAACGTATTTGTTGCCACGGCAAAGAGAATGGTTTTCGGTATGGTTGATATTGATATGATTGCAGGGCCGAGCGAAATCCTCGTGCTCGCAGACGATACATGCAGAGCAAAAGATGTTGCGGCCGATCTTCTTTCGCAGGCGGAACATGACAAACTCGCTTCCGCAGTACTTGTTACCGACAGCAAAAGCTTCGCAAACGAAGTAAGCGCCGAAATCGAAAGGCAGCTTCCTCTGCTTGAAAGAGCGGAAATTGCAAGAGCTTCCATAGACACAAACGGTAAAATCATTGTTGCCGAAAGTATTGAAAGCGGAATTGAAATTGCCAACACCATTGCTCCCGAGCATCTTGAAATCTGCGTTGACAAGCCCTTTGAATTACTTGATAAAATCAAGCATGCAGGTTCAATCTTCCTTGGCAAGAACACACCCGAAGCTTTGGGCGATTACCTTGCAGGCCCCAACCATACCCTGCCCACCTCGGGCACCGCACGCTTCAGCTCTGCGCTGAGTGTTGACGATTTTGTGAAAAAATCACAGTATCTTTACTATGAAAAAGAAGCACTTGAAAAGGTAAAGGATAAAGTAGTCCTCTTTGCCGAAACTGAAGGCCTTACGGCTCACGCTCAGAGTGCGGCAATCAGATTTGAGGATTGAGGAGATATTCAAATGAGCAGATTTCTCTCTGAAAATTACAGCAGATTAGTACCGTACACACCCGGCGAGCAGCTTAACGAGAAGGTTATAAAGCTCAACACCAACGAATCGCCATTCCCGCCTTCTCCCGAAGTCAAGCGGGTTGTAACTCGCGATTTACTTGACAGACTTAAGCTTTACTCCGATCCCGAGGTAAAGCAATTGAGGAATGCAATTGCTCAGCAGTTCGGTCTCGGTGCTGAAAATGTATTTGTAGGCAACGGTTCCGATGATGTGCTTGCATTCTCAATTATGGGCTTTTGCGGCGCCGGCGGCAAGCTTTGCTGCCCCGACATTTCCTACGGCTTCTATCCCGTTTATGCCGATTTATTCGGCGTTGAGCTTGAGCAGATTAAGCTTAAGGACGATTTTTCAATCGATATAAACGATTATATCGGCAAGGGCTGCAACATTGTTATTGCAAACCCCAATGCACCGACCGGACTTGCCCTGTCGGTTGAAAATGTTGAAAAAATAGTTGCCTCTAACCCCGACAATATCGTTATAATGGATGAAGCCTATATGGCATTCTGCAAGCAGAGCTGCGTTGAGCTTCTCAAAAAATATGACAACCTGATGGTGGTGAGGACCTTTTCCAAAAGCCACTCACTTGCAGGGTTAAGAGTCGGCTTCGGCCTTGCCTCAAAAGAAATAATTGAGGATTTGAACAAGCTTAAATACTCATTTAATCCTTATAACATGAACTCGGTTTCTATTGCGGCAGCTTCCGCAGCAATAGCCGACAATGAATACTACAACAAAAACATTGATGAAATAATCCGTGTACGCGAGCTTACTAAAAGCCGCCTTGCCTCCCTGGGTTTTACAGGCACGGATTCCAAGGCTAATTTCCTTTTTGTTTCTCACCCCGAGTTTTCTGCCGAGGAGCTTTATAAGGAATTAAGAAAAAGAGGAATTCTTGTACGCTATTTCTCCAAGCCCAGAATTGACAGATACCTGAGAATAACCGTAGGCTCTGCTGAGGAAATGCAGATTCTTACCGATACCCTTGCCGAAATCATAAAGGAAGTGAAACAATGAGAAGCGCTCAGATAAGCAGAAAAACAAACGAAACGGATATTGAGTTTTTCCTTGACCTTGACGGCAAAGGAACAAGCGAAATTGACACAGGCTGCGGTTTTCTTGACCACATGCTTGAGCTTTTTGCCCGCCACGGCAGAATGGATTTAAAGGTGAAATGCGTAGGCGACACGCATGTTGATTATCACCACTCGGTTGAAGATGTGGGAATAGTTCTCGGTCAGGCTTTTGCAAAAGCGATAGGCGAAAAGAGAGGAATTTCACGCTACGGCAGTGTTGTAATCCCGATGGATGAAACCCTGATACTTGCAAGCATTGATATAAGCGGAAGAGCACATCTCAATTACGACGTATCAATCCCCACCCCCCAGGTTGGCGGAATGGATACAGAGCTTGTGGAAGAATTTTTCATTTCTTTCGTGCGCAATGCAGACATAACTCTGCACATAAAGCAGTTTTACGGCAAAAACAGCCACCACATCATTGAATGCATCTTCAAAGCGGTTTCAAGAGCACTTTGCAAGGCTGTATTTGAGGATTTGACCCTTGGCGGAGAAATCCCCTCCACAAAAGGCTTATTATAATAAAGGAGCGGTCTTATGATTGCAATTGTTGATTATGGCTGCGGAAATCTTTTCTCCCTCTCCTGCTCGCTTAACTTTCTCGGAATTGAATGCAAAATAACGGGCAACAAAGATGAAATAGCCGCCGCTGATAAAATTATCCTTCCCGGTGTCGGCGCTTTTGCCGATGCAATAAAAAAGCTTCGCGAATGCGATTTGGCAGACCTTATCTGCTCGCTTGCGGCTCAGGGCAAACCCATTCTCGGAATATGCCTTGGAATGCAGCTACTTTTTGAAAAAAGCTTTGAATACGGCGCCCACATGGGTCTCGGTCTTATAAAAGGTTATGTAGGTGCGCTTGAAGGAAATATTCCTGAAAAACTCAAAATCCCCCACATGGGCTGGAACAAGCTGAACCTTGCCAAGGCTGATCCTATTTTCAAATACATAGAGCCCGGCGATTACATGTATTTTGTTCACTCCTTTTACGCAAAGGGCTGTGTTGAAAACACTCTCGCTTTTGCGGAATACGGAGTAGCCGTGCCTGCCGTGGTTAAAAGCGGCTCGGTTTACGGAATGCAGTTCCATCCCGAAAAAAGCGGCGAAAAAGGTCTTGCCCTGCTCAAGGCTTTTGCCGAGTTATAAGGAGTAATTTATGCAGATTTTTCCCGCAACTGATATATTGGGCGGCAAGGTTGTCCGCCTGACAAAAGGCGACTATGACGCAGTTAAGGTTTACGCCGATTCGCCTTACGACATGGCTCAGCAATTTATAAGAGCAGGCGCCGTAAACCTTCACATGGTTGACCTTGACGGTGCCAAGGACGGCACTCCCGTAAATTTTGAAGCCATACGCGAAACAGCAAAAATCAAAAACCTCTTTATTGAGGTGGGCGGCGGAATTCGTGACGAAGCAAGGATTGAAGCTTACCTTGAGCTCGGTGTAAAGCGTGTTATTCTCGGCACGGCTGCCGTTAAAAATTACCCGTTTGTTGAAAGCGCAGTAAAAAAATACGGCGATGCCATAGCGGTCGGAGTTGATGCAAAAAACGGATTGGTGGCAATAAACGGCTGGCTTGAAACCACCGATGTAAGCTCCGTTGATTTTTGCAAAAAGCTGCGTGACAGCGGAGTTAAAACAGTTATTTATACCGACATTTCAAAGGACGGAATGCTCAGCGGCACTAACCTTGAGGTATACTCTCAGCTTTCACAGATTGAAGGGCTTGACATTGTGGCATCGGGCGGCATCACCTTTGAAGAAGAAATAAAAGCACTTAAAGACATGAATATTTACGGCGCAATTGTAGGCAAGGCTGTTTATGAAAACAAGCTCGACCTTGAACGTGTTATAAAAATTGCCAACGGAGGTGACGCACTTTGATAACTCACAGAATAATCCCCTGCCTTGATGTAAGAAACGGTAGAGTTGTAAAGGGTGTTAATTTTGAGGGAATACAGGATGTTGCTTCCCCTGTTGAAATGGCACGCTTTTATAACGAATGCGGCGCTGACGAGCTTGTGTTTTATGACATAACCGCTTCTTATGAAAACAGAGGGCTTTTTACCGATATCCTTAAAGAAACCGCAAAGGAGATTTTTATCCCCCTTACGGTAGGCGGCGGAATCAATACACTCGACGATTTTGACAGAGTTTTAAAATGCGGCGCAGACAAGGTTTCCGTAAACTCGGGAGCCATTAAAAACCCTGACCTTATCCCTCAGGCAGCAAGAAAATACGGCGACCAGTGCGTTGTTCTTTCAATGGATGTAAAGCGAGTTGACGGTCAGTTCAGAATATTCAAAAACGGCGGCAGAATTGACACCGGCATTGATGCTCTTGAATGGGCTGTAAGCGGCGAAAAAAACGGCGCCGGCGAATTGGTTGTAAACAGCATTGATACTGACGGTGTTAAAAACGGCTTTGATATTGAAATGCTTAAGGAAATATCACGCCTCGTTTCAATCCCTGTTATCGCAAGCGGCGGCGCAGGCAAAAAAGAGGATTTCCTTGATTTATTCAACGCAGGCTGTGCCGATGCAGGTCTTGCGGCATCAATTTTCCATTTCAAGCAGGTTAACATAATGGATTTGAAAAAATACCTGCGTGACAATAATATAGAAATGAGGATTTAACCATGACAGACCTTAAATATAACAGTGACGGGCTTATCCCCGCAATAGTTCAGGACCATTACACAAAAAAGGTGCTTATGCTTGCCTACATGAACGAGGAAAGCCTTAAAATAAGCATTGAAGAAGGCAAAACATGCTTCTTCAGCCGCAGCCGTCAGCAGCTCTGGCGAAAAGGCGAAACCTCCGGCAACACTCAGGAAATCGTTTCAATCAGAACCGATTGCGATAAAGACACTCTTCTTATTGATGTGGTAAAGAACGGCCCTGCCTGCCATACAGGCGAAGAAAGCTGCTTCTTTGAAACTGTTACCGACAACGGCGACGAAAGCTTCTCCTACGAAAATCTTTACAAGATGCTTGTTGGCAGAAAGGTTGAGAAGAAGGAAGGCTCCTACACCACCTATCTTTTCGAAAAAGGCATTGATAAAATCCTCAAGAAGGTAGGCGAGGAGTGCACTGAGGTTATTGTTGCCGCAAAAGGCAACGACAAGGCGGAAACTATTTTTGAAATCGCTGACCTTCTCTACCATGTAACCGTGCTTATGATTGAAATGGGCATTTCCATTGACGATGTGACCGCCGAGCTTGCCAAGCGCCACGTTGTTGACCACAAGGTAAAGCAGGAAAAAATGCAGTAATCCACTATTCAATACAATATATACAAAACAGCTATATAATTTTTATCTTTTTTCTAACGGTCTTTGCGTTGACAAAGGCCGTTATTTATTGTATTATATTATGTAATAAATTACACATTAGCAGGAGGAAACAGCTTTGAAAACTCTTCTTAAAAACGCAAAAGTTTTTTCAAACGGACTTTTCATTGACTCTGATATCCTTATTTGCGATTCTATAATTGCCCGTATTGCTCCCGATATTTCGGAGGGCGGATGCACTGTTTTTGATTTTAATAACTGTCATATTTTCCCCGGTCTTGTTGATGTACATGTTCATCTTCGAGAGCCGGGTTTTTCATATAAGGAAACCATAAAAAGCGGCACTATGGCGGCGGCTCACGGCGGATATACCGATGTGTGCGCAATGCCAAACCTCAGGCCTGTGCCGGACAGTAAAGAAAATCTTGCCAAACAGCTTGAGCTTATAAAAGAATCCGCTGTAGTCAATGTTTACCCTTACGCTGCAATAACCGTGGAAGAAAAAGGCGAAGCTCTGAGCGATATGAAGTCCTTGGCAGAAAATGCAATTGCTTTTTCCGATGACGGCAAAGGCGTGCAGGATGCCGCAATGATGAAAGAAGCAATGCAGATTGCCGCAAGCACTGATAAAATTATCGCCGCTCATTGCGAAGTAAACGATTTGCTTGAGGGCGGATATATTCATAAAGGAAAGTATGCCGCAGAGCACTCACACAAGGGCATCTGCTCCGAGAGTGAGTGGAAGCAGATTGAAAGAGACATTGCCCTTGCAAAAGAAACAGGCGTTAAATACCATGTATGCCACATTTCAACAAAAGAGAGCGTTGAGCTTATAAGAAATGCTCAGGCTCAGGGAATAGACGTAACCTGCGAAACAGGCCCGCATTACCTTACATTATGCGACGATGATTTACAGGAAGACGGCAGATTCAAAATGAATCCTCCTCTCAGAAGTGCGGACGATAAGAAAGCACTTATTGAAGGCATTGTTGACGGCACAATCACCATGATTGCAACTGACCATGCCCCCCACTCCGCCGAGGAAAAATCAAAGGGTCTTAAAGACAGTCTGATGGGCATAACAGGGCTTGAGTGCGCTTTTTCAGTTATGTATACTCACCTTGTAAAAAAGGGAATTATCACTCTTGAAAAGCTCGTAGAGCTTATGCACACAAACCCTGCAAAGCGTTTCGGCATAGGCACTCCCCTTGCCGAGGGTCAGAAAGCAAACTTCACCGTATTTAACCTTAATGAAAAGTACACCGTAGATACGGACAAGTTCTTTTCTCAGGGTAAAAGCACACCCTTCGCAGGCGAAGAGCTCTATGCAAAATGCCTTATGACAGCGGCTAACGGAAAAATCGTATGGAAAGAGGAAAATATATGAGAGAATTAAAAGAGCTTCTCACCGTTGTTTCCAATGAAAAAATAGCGGTAAACACATATAAAATGGTGCTTTCAGGCTGTACCAAAGAAATAACCGTACCCGGTCAGTTTATTAACATTGCACTTGACGGTTTTTATCTCAGACGCCCTATTTCAGTATGCGACTGGGACGAAAGCACAGTTACAATCATTTACAAAGCTGTCGGCAACGGCACCGAGCTCATGGCAACCCTTGAAGCAGGTGCAAAGCTTGACACTCTTATGGGTCTGGGCAACGGATTTGATACTTCAAAAAGCGGCGCAGCCCCCCTGCTTATAGGCGGCGGCGCAGGCGTACCTCCCATGTATGCCCTTGCAAAGAAGCTTATAAAAGGGGGCAAAAAGCCCGTAGTTATTCTCGGCTTTAATACAGAAAACGAAATCTTCTTCACCGAGGAATTCAAGGCTCTCGGTGTGGATACTTATGTTTCCACCGCTGACGGCTCTGTTGGCACTAAAGGCTTTGTAACAGACGTTATTGCAAAGCTTGAAGGATACACCTATTTCTACACCTGCGGCCCCGAGCCTATGCTCAAGGCGATTTACAACGCTGTCGAGGTAAGCGGCCAGTTAAGCTTTGAGGAGCGTATGGGCTGCGGCTTCGGCGCTTGCATGGGTTGCTCATGCAAAACCAAATACGGCAACAAGAGAATCTGCAAAGACGGTCCCGTACTTGAAAAGGAGGAGATTATATGGTAAGCACAAAGGTTAAACTCTGCTCTCTCGAGCTTGATAATCCTGTAATCCCCGCAAGCGGCACCTTCGGCTTCGGCTACGAATTTGCAGAGCTTTACGATATAAACATTCTCGGTTCAATATCATTGAAAGGCACTACTGCACAGCCAAGATTCGGCAACCCCACCCCCAGAATAGCGGAATGCCCTGCAGGAATGATAAACTCCGTAGGTCTTCAGAATCCCGGAATTGATGCGGTTATTTCTCAGGAGCTTCCCAAACTCGCAAAATGCTTCAACAAGCCCGCTATTGCAAACATAAGCGGTTTTTCGGTTGA